>NZ_JBEORW010000016.1:0-158181 GCF_040302565.1 Streptomyces sp. NPDC097981 | reverse complement strand
ACGCCCGGTTACATTCCGAACCCGGAAGCTAAGCCTTTCAGCGCCGATGGTACTGCAGGGGGGACCCTGTGGGAGAGTAGGACGCCGCCGAACAACCCGCCCTTTTAGCTCAGTCGGTAGAGCGTCTCCATGGTAAGGAGAAGGTCAACGGTTCGATTCCGTTAAAGGGCTCCAAAGAAAAGGCCCCCGCCTCATGGCGGGGGCCTTTTTTGTTTTCCGTCCCAAGGCCGGCACGGCCCGCCAGGGGCAGTACCGGCCCGGCCGGGCCGCAGGCTCAGTCGCCCTCGCGCTGGTGGGGGACGCGGAAGGCCAGGATGGCCATGTCGTCCGAGGCGGGTTCGGCCGCGAAGCGCTCCACCGCGCGCAGGACGCGCGAGGCAACGGCGCCGGCGGTGAGGCCCGTGCACGTGGTGAGGACCTCCGCCAGACCGTCGTCCCCCAGCATCCGGGAGCCCTCGCGGCGTTCCGTCACGCCGTCCGTCACACAGAGGAGCACGTCGCCCGGGTCCAGGGTGAGGGTCTGCTCGTACAGGTCGAGGTCGTCGATCACGCCGAGCAGCGGCTGCGGGTCCGCGGCCGGGGTGACCTGGCCGTCCGGGCGCAGGCGCAGCGGCAGCGGATGGCCGGCGCAGACGACCTTCATCAGGGCGCCGCCGTCCGGCTGCGGGCGCAGTTCGCCGTACAGGAGGGTGAGGAAGCGGCTGCGGGCGCCCTCGTCGAGGATGGCCGCATTGAGCCGTTCCAGAACCGCCGGCCCGCCGAGGCCCTCGCGGGCCAGGAGGCGCAGGGCGTGCCGGGCGAGGCCGGTGACGGCAGCCGCCTCGGGGCCCGTACCGCAGACGTCGCCGATGGCGAAGCCGTACGCGCCGTCGCGGATCGGGAAGACGTCGTAGAAATCGCCGCCCACCTCGTTGCCCTCGCCTGCCGCGCGGTAGATGACCTCGACCTCCATGCCGGGGATGGCGGGCGAGCCGGGCGGGAGCAGGCTGCGCTGGAGGGAGCGGCTGATGGCGGTGCGCTCGGAGTAGAGGCGGGCGTTGTCCAGGGCGAGGGCGGCCCGGCGGGAGAGGTCCTCGGCGAGTTCGAGGATCTCCTGGCGGAAGTGCTCCTCGGACGGCCTGCCCAGGGTGAGCATGCCGATCACCCGGTTGCGGGCCAGGAGCGGGAGGACGACGGTCTCCCCGCCGACCGCAGCGGCCGTCGCCGGCCAGGGGCGGGCGCCGGCCTCGCGGACCGGTTCGGGTGGGCTGACGCGGGAGAGCAGGGCCTTGAGGCCGTCGATGCGCTCCTCGTCCTCGTGCAGGACGTACGAGAGGTACGGATCGGAGGACTGGTCGGCGATCGTGTAGACGGCGCACCAGGTCGCCAGGGTCGGTACGGTCATCTGGGCCATGAGGGCCAGGGTCTGGTCCCGGTCGAGGGTGCCCGCTAGCAGGTCGGAGGCCTCGACGAGGAAGGACAGGGAGCCGCGGCGCAGGCGTTCCAGCTCGCCGAGGCGGGCGGACTCGACGGCGAGGGCGATGCGGTCGGCGGCGAACTGGAGGCGCAGGGCCTCGGCGTTGGAATAGCGGCCGGGGCTCTCGGCGGCGACGCCGAGCGAACCGGTGAGCCGGCCCTCCACCTTCAGGGGGACGGTGATCACCGAGCGCATGCCGGTGGCCTCCAGGAGGGGGACGGCTCCGGGGACGGCCGCGAGGTCGTCGTGGACGGCGGGCATGCGGGCCGAGCCGTACCGGTTGGTGCCGGCCTCGACGGGGACGCGGGCGAAGCGCTGGCGGGTGGACGGCAGCCCGGTCGTGGCGCGGACCTCCAGCTCCGTCTCGTCATCGGTGGCCAGCAGCAGGAAGGCGGAGTCGGCGTCGAGCATGTCGCGGGCGCGTTCGACGGTGCGCTGGAGGAGTCCGTCGAGGTCGTCGGGGGCGGGGGAGCCGATGAAGACCTCGAAGGGGTCCGCGGGGCGGGGCTCGGTGAGCTGGAGGCTGTCGGAGGAGGCCGCCCGTACAGGGGTCTGGAGCAGGGCCCGCTCGTCGTCGTGGACCAGCAGGCACACGATCGAGGGCTCCCCGTGGGCGTCGCGGACCCGCAGATGAGAGGCGTACACGGGGATCACGCGGCCGTCGGCGCCGCGGATGCCGTAGCTGCCCTCCCAGCGGGACAGGCGCAGGGCCTCGGCGATGCCGGTGCCGGTGCCGGGGGTCTGGGGCCAGGCGGCGAGTTCGGCGAGGGGGCGGCCGACGGCCTTCTCGGCGGAGTAGCCGAAGACGTGCTCGGCGTCCTCGTTCCAGGCGGAGACGGAGTCCGAGGCGTCGATCTGGAGGACGGCGACGCGGACCCGGCTGTCGGCGAGGGGCAGGAGCCGGTCCGGGACGACGGGGCCCGCGGAGCGGGTACCGACCGGACGGTCCGGAAGGTCGAGCCGGAACCACACGTGCTTGTGCGTGGCGGTGTACTCGACTCCCCAGCGCGTGGCGAGTGCGGCGCAGAGCATCAGCCCGCGGCCGCTCTCACGGTCGGGGTCGGCGTACGGGCGCTCGCCGGGGTGCTGGAGCGGGAGCTCGCGCTCGGGATACCGGTCGGCGATCTCGACCCGTACCCCGTCCCCGGAACGCAGGCACAAGACCTCGGCCTTGGTGCCGGCGTGGACCACGGCGTTGGTGACGAGCTCGCTGGTGAGCACCACGGCGTCGTCGACGATGTCCGCGAATCCCCAGCCCTGGAGGGTGTCGCGGACGAACGCGCGGGCAGCTGCGACCGAGCGCCCGAGGGGGTCGAAGCTGGCAGCCGCCCGAGCCGTGATCACAAGTCTCCTTCGACGCGGTTGGACATCGGATGCCAGGTTACTTACCTTCGCGGTCGGCTTGGTGCCGTCGTCAGGGATTCCACCCGCAGGGTGCGGCCGGTGTGCGATGGTGCCGAAGTGTTATGGCCGGGTTCGGCCGGGGTGAAACACTGGGCAGGATCGGACAGCCGGGCGTGCGACTCGCCGGGTGTCGGTGGAACAGCGGTCGACCCTTTCGGGAGGGACACGGTGGAGTCTGGCGCAGCGGTGCGGCGTACGGGAACGCGCCCGAAGGGCGGGAGGTCCCGCCGGAACGGCACGACGGAAGTCGATACCGCCGCCCTGAACCGGCTGCTCACGGCCCTGGTGTCGATGCGGGACGGGAATTTCCGCAAGCGGCTGACGGTGTCCGGCGAGGGCGTGATGGCGGAGATCGCCGCCGTCTACAACGAGGTCGCCGACCGCAACCTTCATCTGACGGGAGAACTGTCCCGGGTGCGGCGGATGGTGGGCCGCGAGGGCAAGCTGAGCGAACGGCTGGAAACAGGCGCTTGCGAGGGCTCCTGGGCGGCTGCGATCGATGCCTCGAACCAGCTGGTCGACGATCTCGCCCGGCCGGTGTCCGAGGTGGGCCGGGTGCTGTCGGCGGTCGCCGAGGGCGACCTGGACCAGCGGATGGACCTGCGGACGCAGGCCCCGGACGGGGTCGGGCATCCGCTGCGCGGCGAGTTCCTGAAGGTCGGGCGTACGGTCAACAACCTGGTCGACCAGCTGTCCGCGTTCACCGACGAGGTGACGCGCGTGGCGCTGGAGGTGGGTACCGAGGGCAAGCTCGGCGGTCAGGCCCAAGTGCGCGGAATGTCGGGTTCTTGGAAGGATCTGACCGACTCCGTCAACACGATGGCGTACCGGCTCACCGCTCAGGTGCGTGATATCGCTCTCGTCACGACGGCGGTGGCGAAGGGCGACCTGTCGCGCAAGGTCACGGTGCACGTGGCCGGCGAGATGCTCCAGCTGAAGAACACCGTCAACACGATGGTGGACCAGCTGTCGTCGTTCTCCTCCGAGGTGACGCGGGTCGCCCGTGAGGTGGGTACGGAGGGCGAGCTCGGCGGCCAGGCGAAGGTGCCCGGGGTCGCGGGCGTGTGGAAGGACCTGACCGACTCCGTCAACACGATGGCGGGCAACCTGACCGCGCAGGTGCGCGGGATCGCGCAGGTCACGACGGCTGTCGCCAACGGTGATCTGTCGCAGAAGGTACGGGTCAGCGCGCGGGGCGAGGTGGCGCAGCTGGCCGAAACGATCAATCAGATGACCGAGACGCTGCGGACGTTCGCGGACGAGGTCACCCGGGTGGCCAGCGAGGTCGGGGCGAAGGGCCTGCTGGGCGGTCAGGCGCAGGTGCCGGGTGCGGCGGGTACGTGGAAGGACCTCACCGACTCGGTGAACACGGTCTTCCGCAACCTCACCACGCAGGTGCGGGACATCGCGCAGGTGACGACGGCGGTGGCCAACGGTGACCTGTCGCAGAAGGTCACGGTCGACGTGGCCGGCGAGATGCTGGAGTTGAAGAACACCGTCAACACGATGGTGGACCAGCTCCAGTCCTTCGGCGCGGAAGTGACGCGCGTGGCCCGTGAGGTGGGCGTCGAGGGTGAGCTGGGCGGTCAGGCGCAGGTGCCGGGTGCGGCGGGTACGTGGAAGGACCTCACCGACTCGGTGAACACCGCCTTCCGCAACCTCACAGGCCAGGTCCGCAACATCGCGCAGGTAACGACGGCGGTGGCCAACGGCGACCTGTCGCAGAAGGTCACCGTGGACGTCTCGGGCGAGATGCTCCAGCTGAAGAACACCGTGAACACGATGGTGGACCAGCTCTCCAGCTTCGCCGACCAGGTCACGCGGATGGCGCGGGACGTGGGTACGGAGGGCCGGCTCGGCGGCCAGGCCCGGGTGGAGGGGGTGTCCGGGACGTGGAAGGAGCTCACCGACTCCGTCAACTTCATGGCCGGCAACCTGACCTCCCAGGTGCGGCAGATCGCCCAGGTGACCACCGCGGTGGCCCGTGGTGACCTGTCGCAGAAGATCGACGTGGATGCGCGCGGCGAGATCCTGGAGCTGAAGAACACCATCAACACGATGGTCGACCAGCTCTCGGCCTTCGCCGAGCAGGTGACGCGGGTCGCGCGGGACGTGGGTACCGAGGGCCGCCTCGGCGGCCAGGCGCAGGTGCCCGGGGTGGCCGGCGTGTGGCGCGACCTCACGGACTCGGTGAACGGCATGGCCGGGAACCTGACCTCCCAGGTCCGCAACATCGCGCAGGTCGCGACGGCGGTGGCCCGTGGTGACCTGTCGCAGAAGATCGACGTGGATGCGCGCGGGGAGATCCTGGAGCTGAAGAACACCCTCAACACGATGGTGGACCAGCTCTCGAACTTCGCGGAGCAGGTGACCCGGGTGGCCCGCGAGGTGGGTACGGAGGGCATCCTGGGCGGCCAGGCGGAGGTGAAGGGGGTCTCCGGCACCTGGAAGGACCTCACGCAGTCCGTCAACTTCATGGCGAACAACCTGACGTCGCAGGTGCGCAACATTGCCGAGGTGACGACGGCGGTCGCCATGGGCGATCTCTCCAAGAAGATCACCGTCGACGCCAAGGGCGAGATCCTCGAACTGGTCACGACCGTCAACACGATGGTGGACCAGCTGTCCTCGTTCGCGGAGCAGGTGACGCGGGTGGCCCGCGAGGTGGGTTCCGAGGGCATCCTCGGCGGCCAGGCCCGGGTGCGCGGGGTCACGGGCATCTGGAAGGACCTGACCGACAACGTCAACCTGATGGCCAACAACCTGACCTCGCAGGTGCGCAACATCTCGCAGGTCTCGGCGGCGGTCGCCAACGGTGATCTGACGAAGAAGGTCACGGTCGAGGCGCGCGGCGAGGTCGCGCAGCTCGCCGACACGGTCAACACGATGGTGAAGACCCTGTCCTCGTTCGCGGACGAGGTCACGCGCGTGGCGCGTGAGGTGGGTACGGAGGGCCGGCTCGGCGGCCAGGCGCACGTGCCGGGGGTCTCCGGAACGTGGAAGGACCTCACCGATTCGGTGAACTTCATGGCCTCCAACCTCACCGGTCAGGTGCGGCAGATCGCCATGGTCACGACCGCCATCGCCAAGGGCGACATGACCAAGAAGATCGACATCGACGCGCGCGGCGAGATCCTGGAGCTCAAGACCACCATCAACACGATGGTCGACCAGCTGTCCTCGTTCGCCGACCAGGTGACCCGGGTGGCTCGCGAGGTGGGCACGGAGGGCATCCTGGGCGGGCAGGCCCGGGTCCGGGACGTGGACGGCACCTGGCGCGACCTCACGGAGTCCGTGAACGAGATGGCCGGGAACCTGACCCGGCAGGTGCGCGCGATCGCGGCCGTGGCCACCGCGGTGACCCGCGGCGACCTCAACCTGAAGATCGACGTGGACGCGGCGGGCGAGATCCAGGTCCTCCAGGACAACATCAACACGATGATCGCGAACCTGCGCGACACCACCTTGGCCAACAAGGAGCAGGACTGGCTGAAGGGCAACCTCGCCCGGATCTCGGCCCTGATGCAGGGCCGCCGCGAGCTGGACGACGTGGCCTCGCTGATCATGAGCGAGCTGACCCCGGTGGTCTCGGCGCAGCACGGGGCGTTCTTCCTGGCGCTACCGTCGGGCGGCACCACCGAGATCGGGACCGAGGGTGGTCCCGACGGTGCGTACGAGCTGCGGATGCGCGGGAGTTACGCGTACGCGGGCGGCCAGGTGCCGACCTCTTTCCGGCCGGGGGAGGGGCTGATCGGGGCCGTTGCCGAGGAGAAGCGGACGATCCTCGTCGAGAACACCCCGCCCGGCTACCTGAAGATCTCCTCGGGACTCGGGGAGGCGCCGCCGGCGCATGTGATCGTGCTGCCGGTGCTGTTCGAGGGGAAGGTGCTCGGCGTCATCGAGCTGGCGTCCTTCCAGCCGTTCACGCAGATCCAGAAGGACTTCCTGAGCCAGATCGCCGAGATGATCGGTACGAGCGTCAACACGATCAGCGTCAACTCCAAGACGGAGATGCTGCTCAAGCAGTCGCAGGAGATGACCGAGCAACTGCGCGAGCGCTCCGACGAGCTGGAGAACCGGCAGAAGGCGCTCCAGGCCGCGAACGCGGAACTGGAGGAGAAGGCGGAGCTGCTGGCCCAGCAGAACCGGGACATCGAGGTGAAGAACACCGAGATCGAGGAGGCCCGGCAGGTCCTGGAGGAGCGCGCCGAGCAGCTCGCGGTCTCGATGCGCTACAAGTCCGAGTTCCTGGCGAACATGTCGCACGAGCTGCGCACCCCGCTCAACTCGCTGCTGATCCTGGCCAAGCTGCTCGCCGACAACGCGGACGAGAACCTGTCGCCGAAGCAGGTGGAGTTCGCGGAGACCATCCACGGTGCGGGCTCGGACCTGCTCCAGCTGATCAACGACATCCTCGACCTGTCGAAGGTCGAGGCCGGGAAGATGGACGTCTCGCCGACCCGGATCGCGCTGGTGCAGCTCGTGGACTACGTGGAGGCCACCTTCCGGCCGCTGACCGCGGAGAAGGGCCTGGACTTCTCGGTGCGGGTCTCCCCGGAGCTGCCCGCGACGCTGCACACGGACGAGCAGCGGCTGCTCCAGGTGCTGCGCAACCTGCTGTCGAACGCGGTGAAGTTCACCGACACGGGGGCCGTGGAGCTGGTGATCCGGCCCGCTGGGTCGGACGTGCCGGCGGCGATCCGGGAGCAGCTGCTGGAGGCGGGTTCGCTGCGGGAGGCGGATGCGGACCTGATCGCCTTCTCGGTGACGGACACCGGGATCGGGATCGCGGCGAGCAAGATGCTGGTGATCTTCGAGGCGTTCAAGCAGGCCGACGGGACCACCAGCAGGAAGTACGGGGGCACGGGCCTGGGGCTGTCCATCAGCCGGGAGATCGCCCGGCTGCTGGGCGGGGAGATCCACGCGGCGAGCGAGCCCGGCCGCGGGTCCACGTTCACGCTGTACCTGCCGCTGCACCCGAGCGAACTGCCGCCGCAGGGGTACGCGCCGCCCACGCCCGGCGGCGGCCGCGGCGAGGTGTACCGCAGGCAGGCCGACGGGGCGCGGTCCGCGCTGCCGGCGCCCCCGGCGGCTGCCGCCGCAGCGCCCGCGCAGCCGCAGTACGCGCGGCCCGCGCTGCCGGCCGCGGGGCCGGTCGGGCAGGGGCAGGGCGGCGCCGCGCTGTTCCGGCGCAGGCGCAAGGCGCTGAGCGACCTGGAGCCGCGTACGGCGGTGCCGGGGCAGCCGAACGTGCAGGGGCCCGAGGGCGCCTGGGTCAACCCGGAGGAGGAGCTTCCGGTCCTGCCCCGGACGTACGACTTCCACGGCGAGAAGGTGCTCATCGTGGACGACGACGTCCGAAACGTGTTCGCGCTGACCAGCGTGCTGGAGCAGCACGGGCTCGCGGTGCTGTACGCGGAGAACGGCCGGGAGGGCATCGAAGTCCTGGAGCAGCACGACGATGTGACGGTCGTGCTGATGGACATCATGATGCCCGAGATGGACGGCTATGCGACGACCTCGGCGATCCGGCGGATGCCGCAGTTCGCCGGGCTGCCGATCATCGCGCTGACGGCGAAGGCGATGAAGGGGGACCGGGAGAAGGCGATCGATTCCGGTGCTTCCGACTATGTCACCAAGCCGGTCGACCCTGACTACCTGCTGACGGTGATGGAGCAGTGGATGCGCGGCAAGTGACCGGCCGGCGCGCACTCTGATACGAATTGCTGACTGACTGTGGCGAAAACGGTGTGGAAGGGCGGAAGGCGGGGAACCTTCTGCTCTCCCACACCGTTTCTGCTTCGTGCACAGTGACATCTTGGTGACAGGGTGTGGCGATCTCGGGACTGGGGCTACGATGACCGGCACAAGGACGGGCGGCGCAAGGATGCCGTCCTCTGGGGCGGGGCCCGGCGTACAGGCCGGCGCCCGGAGCCGGGGAGGCCCCATGCCGGGGCGAGGAGGACAGGGCATGGTGCAGAAGGCCAAGATCCTCCTGGTCGACGACCGGCCGGAGAATCTGCTGGCGCTGGAGGCCATCCTCTCCGCGCTCGATCAGACACTGGTCCGGGCGTCGTCGGGGGAGGAAGCGCTCAAGGCGCTGTTGACGGACGATTTCGCGGTCATCCTGCTGGATGTGCAGATGCCCGGGATGGATGGATTCGAGACGGCCGCGCACATCAAGCGGCGCGAGCGGACCCGGGACATCCCGATCATCTTCCTCACCGCGATCAACCACGGTCCGCACCACACGTTCCGCGGCTACGCCGCCGGCGCGGTGGACTACATCTCCAAGCCCTTCGACCCGTGGGTGCTGCGGGCCAAGGTCTCGGTGTTCGTGGAGCTGTACACGAAGAACTGCCAGCTGAGGGAGCAGGCGGCGCTGCTGCGGCTGCAGCTGGAGGGCGGTTCCAACGGCGACGGCAGCAAGGAGACGGCCGGCCTGCTGGCCGAGCTCTCCGCGCGGCTCGCGGCGGTCGAGGAGCAGGCCGAGGCGCTGAGCAAGCAGCTCGGCGAGGAATCGGCCGATGCGGCGGTCGTGGCGACCGCGGCCCACCTGGAGCGCAAGCTCACCGGACTGCGGCGGGCGCTCGACGCGCTGGAGCCCGGGGCCGGCGGGGGAGCGCCGGTGCTGCCCGCGCAGAGCTGAGTGCTCCGCGGGCAGGTGCACGGGACCCGGAACCGCCCTCCCGCAGGCCCGTTCGGACGCCGGCCCCATCTGGCGGTGTGTCAAAACGCTGATGCGGCGCGCGACACGAACGGGTGAAGCAGTGGGCACGCGTGTCCACCGCCGCGCGCACCGGTAACCTCGGGCCCATGGCCTCACGTACGTCCGGCAAGGGTTCCCAGAGCACAGCGGGCACCGCAAAGGGCCGCACCGGCCGGACGGCGGCGCCGGCGAAGAAGACGGCTCCCGCGCGGGGGAACGCCGCGAAGAAGGCCGCGGCGGGTCGGCGCGCCCCCGTCAAGAAGGCGGCGCCCAAGCCCGCGCCGTCCCCGACCGGGGGCGTGGTGCGGCTGGTGCGCGCCGTGTGGCTGGGCTGCGCGCACGCGGTCGGCGCGGTCTTCCGCGGGGTCGGCCAGGGGGCCAAGAACCTCGACCCCGCCCACCGCAAGGACGGCATCGCGCTGCTGCTGCTCGCCCTCGCGCTGATCGTCGCCGCCGGTACCTGGTCGAACCTGAGCGGTCCCGTCGGGGATCTGGTCACCATGCTGGTCACCGGTGCCTTCGGGCGACTGGATCTGCTCGTGCCGATCCTGCTCGCCGTCATGGCGGTGCGTTTCATCCGCCACCCCGAGCAGCCCGACGCCAACGGCCGGATCGGCGTCGGCCTCTCCGCGCTCGCCATCGGGGTCCTCGGCCTCGTGCACATCGCCTGCGGGGCGCCGGGCCGCGACGAGGGCACCACCGCGATGCAGAACGCGGGCGGACTGATCGGCTGGGGCGCATCCAAGCCGCTGATCTTCACCATGGGTGCGCCGCTGGCCGTGCCGATGCTGGTGCTGCTCACGATCTTCGGGCTGCTCGTGGTCACCGCGACGCCGGTGAACGCGATCCCGCAGCGGCTGCGACGGCTCGGCATCCGGCTCGGGATCATCGCCCCGAACGAATACGACGAGGGCTTCGGGGACGGCGCCGCCGGCCGGCACGACCCCGAGCAGTGGCGGGCCCGCTCGGGCTCCGCCGCTGCCGGCGATGCCGCCGGAACCGCCGACGCCGCCGAGGAGCAGGCCCTCGCCCGCCGGCGCCCGCGGCGGACCCCGGTCCGCCCCGCCCACGAGCGGGAGATGGACGCCGTCGACGTGGCCGCGGCGGCCGCCGCCGCGCTGGACGGCGTGGTGCTGGGCGGGATGCCGCCCTCCCCGCTGGTCGCCGGTCTCACGCAGGGCATCTCCGCCGAGCGCGAGGTCGCGGAGATCACCGCTCCCGTGCCGCCCGCTCGTGCGGAGCGGCCCAGGGCCGCCGCCCCGGACCCGGCCGAGCCGCCGCACGACACCACCGCCGCCGCTTCCGGGACCTTGTCGGTGCCGGACCTCACCAAGACGCCCCCGCCGTCCCAGCCGCTGCCGCCCCGCGCCGAGCAGCTCCAGCTGCGGGGGGACATCACGTACGCACTGCCCTCGCTCGACCTGCTGGAGAAGGGCGGGCCGGGCAAGACCCGCAGCGCCGCCAACGACGCGGTCGTCGCCTCGCTGACGAACGTGTTCACCGAGTTCAAGGTCGACGCGCAGGTCACCGGCTTCACCCGGGGGCCGACGGTCACCCGCTACGAGGTCACCCTCGGCGCGGCCGTCAAGGTCGAGCGGATCACGGCACTCGCGAAGAACATCGCATACGCCGTGGCCTCGCCGGACGTCCGGATCATCAGCCCGATCCCGGGCAAGTCGGCGGTCGGCATCGAGATCCCGAACACGGACCGCGAGATGGTCAACCTGGGCGACGTGCTGCGCCTGGCCGATGCGGCCGAGGACGACCATCCGATGCTGGTGGCCCTCGGCAAGGACGTCGAGGGCGGCTACGTCATGGCCAATCTCGCGAAGATGCCGCACGTGCTGGTGGCCGGCGCCACCGGTTCCGGAAAGTCCTCCTGCATCAACTGCCTGATCACCTCGATCATGGTCCGGGCCACCCCCGAAGACGTCCGGATGGTGCTCGTGGACCCCAAGCGGGTGGAGCTGACGGCGTACGAGGGCATCCCGCACCTGATCACGCCGATCATCACCAACCCCAAGCGGGCCGCCGAGGCGCTCCAGTGGGTCGTGCGCGAGATGGACCTGCGCTATGACGACCTGGCCGCCTTCGGCTACCGGCACATCGACGACTTCAACCAGGCCATCCGGGACGGCAAGATCAAGCTGCCGCCGGGCAGCGAGCGGGAGCTCAGCCCGTACCCGTACCTGCTGGTGATCGTCGACGAGCTCGCCGACCTGATGATGGTGGCCCCGCGCGACGTCGAGGACTCGATCGTCCGGATCACGCAGCTGGCCCGTGCGGCCGGCATCCACCTGGTGCTCGCCACTCAGCGGCCCTCGGTGGACGTGGTCACCGGCCTGATCAAGGCGAACGTGCCCTCGCGGCTGGCCTTCGCCACCTCCTCGCTCGCCGACAGCCGGGTCATCCTCGACCAGCCGGGTGCCGAGAAGCTGATCGGCAAGGGCGACGGGCTGTTCCTGCCGATGGGCGCGAACAAACCCGTCCGCCTCCAGGGCGCCTTCGTCACCGAGGACGAGATCGCCGGGATCGTGCAGCACTGCAAGGACCAGATGGCGCCCGTCTTCCGGGACGACGTCACCGTCGGGCAGAAGCAGAAGAAGGAGATCGACGAGGAGATCGGCGACGACCTGGACTTGCTGTGCCAGGCGGCCGAGCTGGTGGTGTCCACCCAGTTCGGGTCGACCTCGATGCTCCAGCGCAAGCTCCGGGTGGGCTTCGCCAAGGCCGGCCGGCTCATGGACCTGATGGAATCGCGGGGGGTCGTCGGCCCGAGCGAGGGTTCGAAGGCGCGCGACGTCCTGGTGAAGGCGGACGAGCTGGACGGGGTCCTCGCCGTCATCCGCGGGGAGGAGCAACCCTAAGGAGCCGGCGGGCAAACCAACGGCAAATCGGCGGGCAACCGTTTCCCATGGGCGCGCGTCTAGTTGAGGGAGACGGCGGCTCGCGTGCTGCGCCGGGCCGCTGCACCGCCCGGACGACCGGTCGCCATTCGGATGGCGTAGGAAGTCCACCCTCCGGTTGCTCCACCCTTTCGTCACCCCCCTAGACTGGACATCCAGCAGGTGGCTACACGCTCGAAAGGCGCCCTCGTGTCCATCGGCAACTCCAACTCCCCCGAAGATGAGCGGCCTTCGACCGGCGACCGGTCCGAGGACCACGTCATCGAACGCACAGACGAAGGGTCGTCCATCGGGACGGCTCTGAAGACGGCCCGGATCGCCGCCGGGCTCACTGTCGACGAGGTCAGTTCCACCACCCGCGTGCGCATCCCGATCGTGCACGCGATCGAAGCTGACGATTTCACGCGGTGCGGCGGCGACGTCTACGCCCGCGGTCACATCCGTACGCTCGCCCGCGCCGTCCACCTCGATCCGGAACCCCTGGTCGACGCGTACGACGCGGCCCACGGCGGCCGGCCGGCCCCCACGCCCGCCGCGCCGATGTTCGATGCCGAGCGGATCCGTCCCGAGCGGCAGCGGCCCAACTGGACCGCGGCCATGGTCGCCGCGATCGTCGCCGTGATCGGCTTCGTGGGCTTCACCGCCTTCGGCGGGGGCGACGCAAAGGACAAGCGGCCGGTGGCGGAAGGTTCCGCCTCCCCGCAGGCCGCGCCCAAGCAGTCGGCCGGGAAGCCGGCCGCCCAGCCCCAGGCAACCCCGAAGGCGCCCAAGCCGGAACCCTCGGACAGTGCCATCGCCGCCGCGCCCAAGGACCTCGTCACGGTCGTCCTGACGGCCAACGAGGGCGAGAGCTGGATCTCCGCGAAGGACCACAGCGGCCGGCTGCTGTTCGACGGGACGCTGGCCCCGGGCGAGTCCAAGACCTTCACGGACAAGGAATCCATCGACCTCATTCTCGGCGACGCCGGGGTCGTGAAGCTCTTCGTGAACGGCAAGGAGATCAAGGACGATTTCCAGCCGGGTCAGGTGGAACGCCTCACATACACGAAGGACGACCCCCGCCAGGGAGCGGCACAGGCGGGCTGATATGGCGCTGAATCCGTGATTCCGGGTCCCCGGGGTGCTGCGCCGCACCCTGGGGATCTTGGTTTACCGGGACTTGGGGCGGGGGTCGGCCTTTGGACAAAGTAGTCTTGAGTCCATGCCCGAACGCCGTACCGTCGCCCTTGTCACTCTTGGCTGCGCCCGTAACGAGGTGGACTCGGAGGAGCTCGCAGGCCGCTTGGCGGCGGATGGCTGGGAGCTCGTCGAGGACGCCGCCGATGCGGACGTAGCCGTCGTCAACACCTGCGGCTTCGTCGAAGCCGCCAAAAAGGACTCCGTAGACGCCCTGCTCGAAGCCAACGATCTCAAGGATCACGGCAAGACCCAGGCCGTCGTCGCCGTCGGCTGCATGGCCGAGCGCTACGGCAAGGAGCTCGCCGAGGCGCTCCCCGAGGCCGACGGCGTGCTCGGCTTCGACGACTACGCCGACATCTCAGACCGCCTCCAGACCATCCTCAACGGCGGCATCCACGCCTCCCACACCCCACGGGACCGGCGCAAGCTGCTGCCGATCAGCCCCGCGGCCCGCCAGGACGCCGAGGTGGCGCTTCCCGGCCACGCACAGTCGACGCCCGTCGAGGAGCCGGCCGAGGCCCCCGCAGACCTGCCGGACGGGCTCGCGCCCGCCTCCGGGCCGCGCGCGCCGCTGCGCCGCCGCCTGGACAAGAGCCCGGTCGCCTCGGTCAAGCTCGCCTCCGGCTGCGACCGCCGCTGCTCCTTCTGCGCCATCCCGTCCTTCCGCGGCTCCTTCATCTCCCGTCGCCCCAGCGACGTGCTGGGCGAGACGCGCTGGCTCGCCGAGCAGGGCGTCAAGGAGGTCATGCTGGTCTCCGAGAACAACACCTCGTACGGCAAGGACCTCGGCGACATCCGCCTGCTGGAGACCCTGCTGCCCGAGCTGGCCGAGGTGGACGGCATCGAGCGCGTCCGCGTCAGCTACCTCCAGCCCGCCGAGATGCGCCCCGGCCTGATCGACGTGCTGACCTCGACCCCCAAGGTCGTGCCGTACTTCGACCTGTCCTTCCAGCACTCGGCCCCCGACGTGCTCCGCGCCATGCGCCGCTTCGGTGACACCGACCGGTTCCTGGAGCTGCTGGACACCATCCGCACCAAGGCTCCGCTGGCCGGCGTCCGGTCCAACTTCATCGTCGGCTTCCCCGGCGAGAGTGAGTCGGACTTCAAGGAGCTGGAGCGTTTCCTCACCCACGCGCGGCTCGATGCGATCGGCGTCTTCGGCTACTCGGACGAGGACGGCACCGAGGCCGTCACGTACGAGAACAAGCTGGACGAGGACACGATCGCCGAGCGGCTCGCGCACATGCAGCGGCTCGCCGAGGAGCTGACCTCGCAGCGCGCGGAGGAGCGGATCGGAGAGACCCTGGAGGTGCTCGTCGAGACCGTGGAGACGTTCGGCGGAGCTGAAGACGAGGCGGACGGCGAGGGCGCCTTCGGGCGTGCCGCGCACCAAGCGCCCGAGACCGACGGCCAGGTCGTCTTCACGGACAGCACGGGCCTGGTCCCCGGCCGTATGGTGACCGCGAAGGTGGTCGGCACGCTGGGCGTGGACCTGGTGGCCGAGCCCCTGCACCTTGAGGAGGCGGCCGGATGACCGGAGTCCCGGCATCTGCGGCGGGCGGGACCGGCCGCAGGCCTGCGCCCGGCGCGAAGCTGGGGGCTGCGGCGGTCAATCAGGCCAGCCTGTGGAACATCGCCAACATCCTGACGATGATCCGGCTCGTCCTGGTGCCGGGATTCGTGCTCCTCCTCCTCGCCGATGGCGGGTACGACCCGGTGTGGCGGGCGCTGGCCTGGGCCGCGTTCGCCGTCGCCATGATCACGGACATCTTCGACGGGCACCTGGCCCGTACGTACAACCTGGTCACGGACTTCGGCAAGATCGCCGACCCCATCGCCGACAAGGCGATCATGGGGTCGGCGTTGGTCTGTCTCTCCTGGCTGGGCGACCTGCCCTGGTGGGTGACCGGGGTGATCCTCGGGCGGGAACTCGGGATCACGCTCATGCGTTTCTGGGTCATCAGGTACGGAGTGATTCCCGCCAGCCGAGGCGGCAAGCTGAAGACCCTGGCCCAGGGCACGGCGGTGGGCATGTACGTGCTCGCACTGACGGGGCCGCTGGCGACCCTGCGCTTCTGGGTGATGGCGGTCGCCGTCGTGCTGACCGTGGTCACCGGTTTGGACTACATCCGCCAGGCCGTGGTGCTGCGGCGCAAGGGCCTGGCCGCGGAGCGGGCCGCAAGGTGACAGACGCGGTGGGGGAATCTCCGGTGGCCGGTGGGGCGTCTTCGGACGCTCCGGAGGCGGCCGCGGAGACCGGGGACACCGCAACGATCGCCGCGGAGGTGCTGCGCCTCCTTGCGGAGAGTGACCAGACGCTCGCGGTGGCCGAGTCGCTGACGGGCGGGATGGTCGCGGCGGAGCTCACGGGTATCGCCGGGGCGTCCCGGTCCTTCCGCGGTTCGGTCACGGCGTACGCCACGGAGGTGAAGCACCGGCTCCTGGGAGTGGACGCCGGACTGCTTGCCGCCGAAGGGGCGGTGAACGCGCAGGTCGCGGCCGAGATGGCGGCCGGAGTGCGGCGCGTGCTGGGGGCTTCGTGGGGGATCGCGACCACCGGGGTGGCCGGTCCGGACCCGCAGGACGGGCAGCCGGTGGGCACCGTTTTCATCGCCGTGGCGGGTCCGGCGGGCAGGAAAACCGTCCCGCTGAGGTTGAACGGCTCCCGCGCGGAAATCCGTAGGGAGAGTGCACGGACAGTGCTCGAACTGCTCTCGAGCGAACTCCGCGAGAATGCGCGGGGGCAGGATACGGAACAGAACGGGGGGATTTGATGTTTGCAGCCCTGAGTGAACACGACATAGCTCCCCGCACGGCCGCGGCGCGAGGCGGTACGGTGGGGCGTGAAGGATGCGGCTACACGGTCAGAGGAGGGAGCCACCGATGATTTTGCTCCGTCGCCTGCTGGGTGACGTGCTGCGTCGGCAGCGCCAGCGCCAGGGCCGTACTCTGCGCGAAGTCTCCTCGTCCGCCCGAGTTTCTCTCGGCTATCTTTCCGAGGTGGAGCGGGGGCAGAAGGAGGCATCCTCCGAGCTGCTCTCCGCGATCTGCGACGCGTTGGACGTACGGATGTCCGAGCTGATGCGCGAGGTGAGCGACGAACTGTCGCTGGCCGAGCTCGCGCAGTCGGCCGCGGCAAGCGAACCGGTGACGGTACCGGTACGCCCGATGCTCAATTCGGTCTCCGTGGCTTCGGTCGCGGGTGGGCCCGAGCGGGTGACCATCAAGTCGCCTGCGGAAGCGGTGAATGTCGTAGCCGCGTGAGCTCGGGTCGTGAGCTGTGAAGAAATGAGCGTGGCCGGAGCCCCGGCCGGTGCGTGATGCACCGGCCGGGGCTCCGCGCCGTTCTGGGTGCGCGGCCGAGGGGCGTACGGGAGGATGGGACGAGTCCGGATCGCGGCCCTGACCCCCGGGAGGCAGCCGTGCGGCGGTTACTGCACATACCTCCGGTCGTCGCCCTCGCGCTGGCGGTGGGCCTGCTGTGGTGGTGGGCGGTGCTGCGGCTGGCGCTGGCGCCGGCCGAGTCGGGGCCCATCGAGGGCGCGGTCGCCGTGGGCGGCTGGGGGCTGGGTCTGCTCCCGGTGCACTGCGCGCCGGGGCCCGTGCGCAGGGCCCGGCGGGCTGCGACCGACGGGGCCGCTACCAGGGCATCGACACTCCGCCGTTCGGGCGCAGGATCTGGCCCGTCATGAAGGACGAGGCGTCCGAGGCGAGGTAGAGCACGGCCTGGGCGATGTCCTCGGGCTCGCCGACCCGGCGCAATGGGGACCTCCGGACCATCGCGGCCTCGGTCTGCTCCCGGACCTCGGGTCCGTGCCGGCCGGTCATCGGCGTGCGGATCCAGCCCGGGGCGATGGCATTGACGCGGATGCCGTGGGGGCCGGCCTCGGTGGCGAGGGTCTTGGTGAGCTGGACGACGGCGGCCTTGGCGGCGCTGTAGCAGAGCAGACCCGGCTGGGCGGCGTCCACGGCGCCCGATGCCATCGTGATGATCGAACCGGGGCGGCCGGCCGCGATCATGGCGTGCGCGGCCTCCTGGCAGGTGCGCAGGATTCCCTTGAAGTTGATGTCCAGGACCCGGTCGAGGTCCTCGTCGGTCGTCTCCAGGACGCTGCTGGTGTGCATGATCCCGGCGATGGCGGCGGTGATGTCGAGCGGCCCGGCGGCGGCGACGGCGGCGCGCAGGGCGGCGCGGTCGGTGACGTCCAGGGGGTGGAGGGTGGCGGTTGCGCCGGCCTTGGCGACGAGGTCCGCCGTCTCGGCGAGGCCCGGCTCGTCGCGGTCCGCACAGTGCACGGCGGCACCCGCCCCGGCGAGGAGGACGGCGGTGGCGCGGCCTATGCCGCTCGCGGCGCCGGTGATCAGGGCGGTCCGGCCGGTGAGGTCGTACGGGGCTCTGGGTGTGGGCATGCCGGGACCGTACGACCAGATCTGACGGAGCGTCAACTAGGGTGTGGGGCCGGATTGGCAGCGGGGGCACCAGTACGTGGGGCGGTCGTCCTGCGGTGCCTGGCGGACGGGGGTGCCGCAGCGCAGGCAGGGGCGGCGGGTGCGGCCGTAGACGAACAGCTCCCGGCCGGGGCGGTGGCTGCCGGTGGTGCTGCGGATCCCGCGGTCGCCGATGTTGGCGCGCAGGAGGCGGTGGGCGGCGCCGGCCAGGCGGACGGCGGTGGCCTCGGCGTCGGGCAGGTCGCCGACCGGGGTCCAGGGCGTGACCCGGGCCATGAAGCACAGCTCGGCCTTGTAGATGTTGCCGATGCCGGCCAGGTTGCGCTGATCGAGCAGGGCCTCGCCGAGGGGGCGGGCGGGGTCGGTGAGGAGGTTGGCGGCGGCCCGGGCCGGGTCCCAGTCGGTGCCGAGGAGGTCTGGGCCGAGGTGGCCGACAGCCTGGTGCTCGTCGGCGGTGCGCAGCAGTTCGAGCACCGGGAGCCGGTAGCCGACGGCGGTGGCGTCGGCGGTGGCCAGGACGGCCCGGATCTCGTGGGCGGGGCCGCCGCGCCACTTCTCGGTGGGGGCGAAGAGGCGCCAGGCGCCGTCCATGCCGAGGTGGCTGTGGAGGGTGAGGCCGCCTTCGAGGCGGGCGAGGAGGTGCTTGCCGCGCGGGGTGACGTCGAGGACGGTGCGGCCGGTGAGGTCGGCAGTGGCGAAGCGGGGGACGCGGAGGTCGGCGCGGGTGAGCGGCCGGCCCGCGAGCGCGGCGTGCAGGCGGGCGGCGACGCGGTGGACGGTGTCTCCTTCGGGCATGGGGCCATTGTCGCGCCGGGACCGGGACCGGGACCGGGAACGGGCGAACCCCCTGGGCGGGGTCACCGCCGCAGGGGGTTCGGGGATCAGGAGGCGTGAGGGCCCGATCGGCCGCTCATCACTTCCAGGTGAGGCCCTTCTGGGCAGGGGTGTTCAGGTTGTTGTACGGGTCGCCCCAGTACTCGGCGCCGGTGACCTTGGTCCCGGTCGGCGCGAGGGCGATGGCGCAGCCGGTCTGGGTCTGGCCGTTGGTGAAGCCCTTCGGCAGCGTGTCGCTCTGGCACTTGTCGAACTTGCCGCCGGTCAGCAGGACGCCGGACTCGCTGCCGCCGTCGAGCAGCCCCTTCATGTGGCTGACGGAGCCGAAGGACAGGTCCGTCGTACCGGTGTTCTTGATCGTGTAGCGGATGTAGAAGGGGGTCTGGCCCTTCACCTTGTCGCCGACGTTCAGCGTCGACAGGTCGGCCGGGCTGCCCGCCTCGATGCCGGTGACCGTGAGGGCGATCTGGCCGCCCTTGTTGCTGCCGACGCTGAACGGGACCGTCGCGGCCTCGCCGATCTTGAAGGCCTGGCCGGACTTGGCCACCGCGCCGCCCGCGGCACCGCCGGCGGCGCCGTCGTAGCCGCCCGCCGAGGCGCCCGGGGCTGCCGAGGAGGCGCCGCCCGCCGGGGGCGTGGCGTAGCCGCCGGCCGGGGCGGACGCGGCGCCGGAGGGAGCGTCCGAAGCCGCCGGGGCCTCTTCGTTGCCGCTCTTACAGCCGGTCAGGGTCAGGGTGCCGGCAACCGCCAGACCGATGACGCCCGTTGCTGCTCGTCGCATACTGTTGCTGCTCACTTTTCTGCTCCCCCATGACTGTGCACTTTTGACGTGGCATCGTCACTGTCGATGCCTGCGTGGATCTTGATAGTCGAGAACGGGCCCGGTCTGCCAGTCGAGCGGTGCTTCGTGACATGCTCAATACATAAGCGGGACATAAGCGCAATGCTCGCCACCTGAATGCGGCATTCAGGACCGCAGGCGCAGACCTCGTGGAGTGGCGTGGAATCCGGCCGCCTCCAGGGCCGGGCCCAGCGGTGAGGTCAACGCCGGGGCGGCGTTGATGCGTTCCACCGTGAGCGTCGGCAGGGTGCCGGTCCGGGAAGCCGCCGACAGGGCCGCGGTGGCCGCCTCAAGACGGGGGTCCTGCGCCGGGGGCCAGGCCAGCAGCGTCTTGCCGCCCCGCTCCAGGTACAGGGTGAGTTCGCCGTCGACCAGGACCACCAGTGAGCCCGCCTTGCGGCCCGGCTTGTGGGTGGCCCCGGCCGGGGGCTCCGGCCAGGGCAGGGCGGCCCCGTACGCGTTCGCCGGGTCGGCCGCCGCCAGGACCACGGCCGCCAGCGGGGGCGGGGTCCGCTCGGCCGACCGCAGCCGGTCCACCGCGCCGTCCATCGCGAACTGGGCCGCGCCCAGTCCCTCCACGACGTAACCCCGGCGGGCCTGGCCGCTGTCCTCGAAGGCCGACAGCACGCGGTACACCGCGCTGAAGCCGCCCTCCACGCCCTCGGCGGCCACCGCCCCCCGCGTGACCACGCCGTGCCGGTCCAGCAGCGTGCGGGCCAGGGCGTGGGCCCGGTGGGTGGGGTCGGGGGCCTGGGAGGGCAGCAGTGACCAGCGGCCGGAGACCGTGGGCGGGCCCGGGCGGGAGACCTGCGCGCCGAGCGTCCCGTACCGGCCGCGCGGGACGGTGCGCCTGGCCCGGTGGGCGGTGGCGCCCGCCGTACGGCCCGACCCGAGCAGGGAGCGCAGCGGGGACAGCGTGTCGTTCGTCAGCCGGCCCGACCAGGCCAGGTCCCAGACGGCCTCGGACAGTTCGAGGTCCGTGGCCTCCGACCACTTGGCCCGCACCGATTCGGCGAGCTGCCGGAAGAACAGCCCGTACCCGCCGGACAGGGTGTCCAGGATCGACCGGTGAAGGGGCGTCAGCTCCAGCGGGTGCGGCGGGGGCAGCAGCATCGGGGCCGCGTCCGCGAGGTAGAGCGAGATCCAGCCGTCCTTGCCCGGGAGGGCCCCGGCGCCCGCCCAGACCACCTCCCCGGTGGTGGTGAGCTCGTCCAGCAGGGTCGGGGAGTATCCCGCGACCCGTGAGGGGAGGATCAGCCGCTCCAGCGCCGAGGCGGGCACCGGGGCGCCCTGGAGCTGTTCGACGGCCCGGGCCAGGCCGTCGATGCCGCGCAGGCCCCCGCCCAGGTGCTGCCACTGCGGCAGGAAGGTGGCCAGGGAGGTCGGCGGGACGGGCTCCAGCTCCTGGCGCAGCGCGGCCAGGGAGCGGCGGCGCAGCCTGCGCAGCACGGCCGCGTCGCACCACTCCTGACCGATGCCGGCGGGGTGGAACTCGCCCTGCACCACCCGGCCCGCCGCCGCGAGCCGGTGCAGGGCGCCCTCGGTCACCGCCGCGCCCAGGCCGAAGCGGGCGGCGACGGCGGCCGTGGTGAACGGCCCGTGAGTGCGGGCGTACCGGGCCAGGAGGTCGCCGAGCGGGTCCTTGACCGGCTCGGTGAACGCCTCCGGCACCCCGACCGGGAGCGCCGTGCCCAGCGCGTCGCGCAGCCGGCCCGCGTCCTCGATCGCCGCCCAGTGGTCCGCGCCGCCGATGCGCACCACGATGGCCCGGCGGGCGTCGGCCAGCGCCTTCGGCCAGGCCGGACCGGCGCCCCGCTCGGCCAGTTCGGCCGGGGTCAGCGGGCCGAGCAGGCGCAGCAGGTCCGCCACCGACTCGGCGTCCTTGGCCCGCCGCTCCTCGGTGAGCCACTGGAGCTCCCGCTCCAGTTCCTCCAGTACCTCGGCGTCGAGCAGTTCGCGCAACTCGGCCTGGCCGAGCAGCTCGGCGAGCAGGCGGGAGTCCAGCGAGAGCGCGGCCGCCCTGCGCTCGGCGAGCGGCGAGTCCCCCTCGTACAGGAACTGGGCGACGTACCCGAAGAGCAGCGAGCGGGCGAAGGGGGACGGTTCGGGGGTGGTGACCTCGACGAGGCGGACCCGGCGGGCCTCGATGTCCCCCATCAGCTCGGTGAGGCCCGGCACGTCGAACACGTCCTGGAGGCACTCCCGTACGGCTTCCAGCACGATCGGGAACGATCCGAACTCCGATGCGACCTGGAGCAGTTGCGAGGCGCGCTGGCGCTGCTGCCACAGCGGGGTGCGCTTGCCGGGACTGCGCCGCGGCAGCAGCAGGGCGCGCGCCGCGCACTCGCGGAACCGGGAGGCGAACAGCGCGGAGCCGCCCACCTGGTCGGTGACGATCTGGTTGATCTCGCCGTGGTCGAAGGCGACGTCCGCGGCGCCCAGCGGGGCCTGTTCGTCGTCGAACTCGAAGGCGTGCGGGGCTGGGACACCGTCAGTGGACACAGTGTGGTCGAGCAGGTCCATGGACAGCAGGTCCGCGTCGGGCAGGCGCAGCACGATCCCGTCGTCCGCGTGCATGACCTGCGCGTCCATCCCGTACCGCTCGGCGAGGCGGGCGCCGAGGGCCAGCGCCCAGGGGGCGTGCACCTGTGCGCCGAAGGGGGAGTGGACGACGACCCGCCAGTCGCCGAGCTCGTCGCGGAACCGTTCGACCACGATGGTCCGGTCGTCCGGGACATGGCCGCAGGCCTCGCGCTGCTCCGCAAGGTACGCGAGGACGTTCTCCGCGGCCCAGGCGTCGAGGCCGGCCGCCAGCAGCCGCAGCCGGGCGTCCTCCTCGGGCAGCCCGCCGAGCTCGCGCAGGAACGCACCCACCGCGCGGCCCAGTTCGAGGGGCCGCCCCAGCTGGTCGCCCTTCCAGAACGGCAGCCGGCCCGGGACCCCCGGGGCGGGGGAGACCAGGACCCGGTCGCGGGTGATGTCCTCGATCCGCCAGGACGTGGTGCCCAGGGTGAACACGTCGCCCACGCGGGACTCGTAGACCATCTCCTCGTCGAGCTCGCCGACCCGGCCGCCGCCCTTCTTCGGGTCCGCGCCCGCGAGGAACACGCCGAACAGCCCGCGGTCGGGGATCGTGCCGCCGGAGGTGACCGCGAGCCGCTGCGCGCCGGGCCGGCCGGTGACCGTCCCCGCCACCCGGTCCCAGACGACCCGCGGTCTGAGCTCCGCGAACGCGTCGGACGGGTACCGGCCCGCCAGCATGTCCAGGACCGCGGTGAACGCGGACTCCGGCAGCGCCGCGAACGGCGCCGCCCGCCGCACCAGCGCCAGCAGCTCGTCCAGCTGCCACGTGTCCATCGCGGTCATCGCGACCAGCTGCTGCGCGAGGACGTCGAGCGGGTTCGACGGGATGCGGAGCGACTCGATGGACCCGGTGCGCATCCGCTCGGTGACCACGGCAGCCTGGACCAGGTCCCCGCGGTACTTGGGGAACACGACGCCCGTCGATACCGCGCCCACCTGGTGGCCGGCCCGGCCCACGCGCTGGAGCCCGGAAGCCACCGACGGCGGCGACTCCACCTGCACCACCAGGTCCACGGCGCCCATGTCGATGCCCAGTTCCAGACTGGAGGTGGCGACCACGGCGGGCAGCCGGCCCGCCTTCAGATCCTCCTCCACCAGCGCCCGCTGCTCCTTGGACACCGACCCGTGGTGCGCCCGCGCCAGCAGCGGCGGAGCGCCCAGGGCGGCCCCCGACTGGGCCATGACCTCGGCCGGAGGCGAGCCGTCGGGCAGCTTCTCGCCCACCGCCCGCTCGTACGCGATCTCGTTCAGCCGGTTGCACAGCCGCTCGGCGAGGCGGCGGGAGTTGGCGAACACGATCGTGGAGCGGTGGGCCTGGACCAGGTCCGCGATCCGCTCCTCCACGTGCGGCCAGATCGAGGGCTTGTCCCCGCCCTCCTTCCCCTCGGTCGCCGGCGAGCCGCCCAACTCGCCCATGTCCTGCACCGGGACGACCACCGACAGGTCGAACTCCTTCGCCGAGGGCGGCTGGACGATCTCGGCCTTGCCGCGCGGCGCGAGGTACCGGGCCACTTCGTCCACCGGCCGGACCGTCGCCGACAGCCCGATCCGGCGCGCCGGGCGGGGCAGCAGCTCGTCCAGCCGCTCCAGGGACAGGGCCAGGTGCGCCCCGCGCTTGGTCCCCGCGACCGCGTGCACCTCGTCCAGGATCACCGTCTCGATCCCGGCCAGAGCGTCGCGCGTCGCCGAAGTCAGCATCAGGAACAGCGACTCGGGCGTCGTGATCAGGATGTCCGGCGGCCGGGTGGCCAGCGCCCGCCGCTCGGCCGGCGGGGTGTCCCCGGAACGGATGCCGACCCGGATCTCCGGCTCGGGCAGGCCCAGACGGACCGACTCCTGGCGGATACCGGTCAGCGGGCTGCGCAGGTTCCGCTCCACGTCGACCGCGAGGGCCTTCAGCGGGGACACGTACAGCACCCGGCAGCGCTTCTTCGGCTCGGCGGGCGGCGGGGCGGAGGCGAGCTGGTCGAGGGCGGCGAGGAAGGCGGCCAGCGTCTTGCCGGACCCGGTCGGCGCCACGACGAGTACGTCGGAGCCCTCCCGGATGGCCCGCCACGCCCCCTCCTGCGCGGAGGTGGGCTGGACGAAGGCCCCCGTGAACCAGGAGCGGGTCGCGGGGGAGAACGAATCGAGCGCAGAGCCGGCCATGCCCCCATCCTGCACCCGGGCACCGACAAGGGCCCGGACCTGGGGAAACACCCGGACCGGGCAGGGCGCAGAATGGGGAGATGGCGGACAAGAGGGAGTGGGCCCGGCACTGGCACTACGCGGAACTGCCCGGCCTGGACCTGCTGCGCGCCCACTACGTACGCCACACCTTCCCGCGCCACACCCACGACGGGTACGTGATGGCGGCCGTCACCGGCGGCATCGAGGAGGTGGGCCTGCCCGGCGGCACCGTGCGGGCCGGGCCCGGGAGCGTGGTCCTGATCAACCCCGAGGTACCGCACACCGCGCGGGCCGGAGCCCCGGAGGGCTGGGCGTACGCCACCCTGTACCCGTCCCGGGAGCTGATCGCCGAGGTGGCCGCGGAGATCGGCAGCCTGCGCGGAACGCCCGGTTTCACCGCCGACTCGGTCGCCGACCCGCACACCTCGCACCTGATCACCGAGGTGCACCGCGCCGCCGAGGAAGGGAACGCGCTGGCCGCCGACACGCTGCTGCGCGGGGTGGTCGCGCGGATGCTGACCCGGTACGCCGGGCCGCTGCCCGCCCGTACGGCCCGCAGCGCCGGCGCCGCCGACGCCGCGGCGGCCCGGGCGGTGCTCCAGGAGCGGATGACGGAGCCACCGTCGCTGGAGCAGCTGGCCGCGGAACTGGGCACCAGCCCGTTCGCCCTGCTGCGGGCCTTCCGGGAGCGGTACGGGATGCCTCCGCACACCTGGCTGACCGACGCACGGGTCCGGCGGGCCCGCCGGCTGCTGGAGGCGGGTACCCCGCCCGCCGAGGCGGCCGTCGCCGTCGGCTTCACCGACCAGCCGCACCTGAACCGCCACTTCACCCGGATCGTGGGCGTCCCGCCGGGCGCGTACCGCCGGGAACGGGCCGGCTAGGCCGCCCGGCCGTCAGCGGGGGCCGATCCCGCTCCGGGCTCCGCGTGCAAGAACGTACAAGACCCGATCACTCGGCCCTGCGTACGGTCACCGGGTGGGAGAACATCGGATGGTGATACAGGAGATCCCCGAGGGGGTCGCCGAAAAGCCGCGCGGCGCGGTCGTACGGGATGCGCTCGGGGTCGGGGTGGCCGTCGGGCTGTCCGGATTCGCGTTCGGGGTGACCGCCGCGGGGTCCGGGATCAGCGTGCTCCAGGCGTGCGTGCTGAGCCTGCTCGTGTTCACCGGAGCCTCGCAGTTCGCGCTGGTCGGTGCGCTGGCCGCGGGCGGGAACCCGTTCACCGCGGCCGCAGGTGCCTTCTTCCTCGGAACGCGGAACGCCTTCTACGGGCTGCGGCTGTCGCAGCTGCTCGCCCTGCCCAGGGCCGTGCGGCCCCTCGCCGCCCACTGGGTGATCGACGAGACCGCCGCCGTGTCACTGGCCCAGCCCGACCGCAGGTCGGCGCGGCTCGGGTTCACCGTGACCGGGCTGAGCCTCTACGTCCTGTGGAACCTCACCACCCTGCTCGGGGTCCTCGGCGCAGAGGCCCTCGGGGACACCTCCGCATGGGGGCTGGACGCCGCAGGACCGGCCGTCTTCCTGGCCCTGCTCGCGCCGATGCTGCAGACCGCCACCGAGCGGGCCGTCGCCGCGCTCGCCCTCGTCCTCGGTCTGGGGCTGCTCCCCGTACTGCCCGCCGGGCTTCCGGTGCTCATCGCCGCCCTCGCCGCCCCCGCGATCCTCTGGCTGAAGGGACGCCGCTCGTGAACGTCTGGATCGCCATCGCGCTCACCGTCGCCGGCTGCTACGCCGTCAAGCTCGCCGGGCTGCTCGTGCCCGCCGGGGCACTGGAGCGGCCGACCGTGCGCCGGCTCGCCGCACTCCTGCCGGTGGCGCTGCTCGCCGCGCTCACCGCCCAGCAGACCTTCAGCACCGGGCACGCGCTCGTGCTCGACGCCCGCGCGGCGGGGCTGGCCGCCGCCGGGCTCGCGCTGCTGCTCCGGGCCCCGTTCCTGATCGTGGTCGGAGCCGCCGTGGTGGTCACCGCGGGAGTGCGGGCCCTGGGCTGGTAACACCCGGTGCAGGACCGTCGGACAGGGGACGCCCGTACGCCCGCAGGGTCAGCAGGGCCTCCAGGGTGGCGATCGGGCGCCGCTCCAGCGAGCTGCCCGGGGCCCATGCGAGGCGCCGCACCGGCCAGCCGCCGTCCGGCTGTTGTCCGGCGGCCAGGAAGTCCAGCGAACGCCTCAGCTCCTCGTCGGTGAACCAGCCGCGCGCCAGCGACTCCGGGCGCCGGGCCAGATCGTGCGGGAACAGCTGCTCGCCCGGCGCACAGCCGGGGTACGGCGGGTACTCCCGGCGGCGGCGCGGGTCGAGCACGACGAGCCGCTGCTCGCGCACGAGCCGCCCCAGCCGGTCCGCGGCCGCCACCGCGCGGGCCCGGTCGGGGGCACCGTCGAGGAAGGCCACCGCGCTCTGGACCTCGTACGGGTGCGCGCGGCGCATGGTCTCGACCCGCTCCCAGCAGAAGTCCGTGGCCCGGAACAGCCAGGCGTGCCAGATCCGGTTGCGGTGCAGTACGCCGACGACCGGGCCCGTGGTCAGCAGCTCGCCCGGCGGATCGTCGTGCACCGGGTGGTACGGGGCCGCGGGATAGCCGCGCGGGGCCGGGCAGACCACCGGAAGCGCGCCCTCCGCCGTGGAGACCCTGGTCAGGTGGCGGCACAGCCGCTCGATCCGCTGCCCGGCGCAGCGGCCCAGGCTGTCCAGGACCCGGAGGGCGTGCGCGGTGTGGAGCGGCTGGCTGAGCGGACCCCGCAGATCCGGGTCGAGTGCGTGGCCGTAGCCTCCGTCGGCGTTGAGGTACGAGCCGAGGGCGGTGTCCACCGCGTCGGCGTCCCCGCCGAGGAAGTGGAACGCGAACCGCCGCTGCTCCAGCACACGGGCCGTGAGCCAGATGAACTGCTCGGCGCGGGCCAGCGTGGTCGGTGGGACCGGCGAGGAAGCTTCGTCTCCGGGCATGCGTGAAACCGTAGGGCGCGGTGCCGCGGGGGCGGAGGGCGAACAGCTCCGGTGCACTCTCCCGGGGCGGGATACTGGGGGCATGCGGTTGACGATTTTCTGGGAGCGGATGGCCGAGCACTTCGGTGCGGCCTACGCGGACTCCTTCGCACGGGACCATGTCATGACGGAGCTGGGCGGACGCACCGTCCACCAGGCGCTGGAGGCGGGCTGGGAGGCCAAGGACGTGTGGCGGGCCGTGTGTTCGGCGATGGACGTGCCGGCCTCCCTGCGCTGACGCCCGCGGCCGTTTCCCCGCCCGAGCGGCGGGTGGGACAGACTGGGCCGTGTGGCAGCCACCGATGAGACGACCGTGACGACGACCGACACCACAGACACCACCGTGGCGACCGATGCGGCCGGGCCGCTCACCGCCGATCCCGCAGGGCCCCCCGCCGGCGCCACCGCACCGGCTCCGGCGGCCGGAGCCCGGATGCCGCGCTGGCTGCCGCGCGCCGTCGTGCTCGTCCTGGCCCTCATCGCCTGCTTCCAGCTCGGCAGCTGGGCCTTCCACCAGCTGACCGGGCTGCTCGTCAACATCCTGATCGCGTTCTTCCTCGCGCTCGCGATCGAACCCGCCGTGGCCCGGATGTCGGCCCGCGGCATGCGCCGCGGGCTCGCCACCTTCCTGGTGTTCCTCGGAGTGTCCGTCGGGGCCGCCGGGTTCGTCGTGCTGCTGGGCTCGATGCTCGCCGGGCAGATCGTCGACATGGTGGAGGGCTTCCCGCGCTACCTCGACTCGGTCATCAACTCGACCAACACGACCTTCCACACCAAGCTGTCCCGGCTCGCGATCCAGGACAGCCTGCTGCACTCCGACTGGCTCCAGAAGTACGTACAGAACAGCGCGACCGGCGTGCTCGACGTGTCCGCCACCGTGCTCGGAGGACTCTTCAGGCTGCTGACCATCGGGCTGTTCTCCTTCTACTTCGCCGCCGATGGTCCGCGGCTGCGCCGCGCGCTGTGCTCCGTACTGCCCCCGGCCAAGCAGTCGGAGGTGCTGCGCGCCTGGGAGATCGCCGTCGCCAAGACGGGCGGCTACCTCTACTCGCGCGGACTGATGGCGCTGGTCTCCGGCATCGCGCACTACGTCGTCTTCGCCGTCCTCGACGTGCCGTACGCGCCCGCGCTCGCGGTGTGGGTGGGGCTGGTCTCCCAGTTCATCCCCACCATCGGCACCTACCTGGCGGGCGCGCTGCCGATGCTGATCGCCTTCACCGTCGACCCCTGGTACGCGCTGTACGTACTCGGGTTCGTGGTGGTCTACCAGCAGTTCGAGAACTACGTCCTCCAGCCGAAGCTGACCGCGCGGACCGTGGACATCCACCCGGCGGTGGCCTTCGGCTCGGTCATCGCCGGCACCGCCCTGCTGGGCGCGGTCGGGGCGCTCATCGCGATCCCGGCCGTCGCCACGCTCCAGGCCTTCCTCGGCGCGTACGTGAAGCGGTACGCGCTGACGGAAGGGGCGGACGGAGAAGCCGCTACTTCTCCCCGGGCTCGCCGAGTACGGCTGCCACGGCTTCGGTGACGGTCGCCTCGGCGGCGGCCTTGTCCACGCCGAGACCGCTCAGGATGCCCTCGCCGTCCTCCAGTTCGAGGAGGCCGAGCAGGATGTGCTCGGTGCCCACGTAGGCGTGGCCGAGTCGCAGGGCCTCGCGGAACGTGAGCTCCAGGGCCTTCTTGGCGCCCGCGTCGAAGGGGACGAGGGCGGGGAGGGCCGCGGCGGCCGGCGGCAGGGCGGCGGTCGCCGCGGTGCGCACCTCGTCCAGGCCGACGCCCTGTGCGCGCAGCGCGAGGGCGGCGAACGCCTCGGGCTCGGCGAGCAGGCCGAGGACGAGGTGCTCGGTGCGGATCTCGGTGTTGCTGGCGGCGCGGGCCTCGTTCTGGGCGGTCACCACGACGTTGCGGGCACGGTCGGTGAAGCGGGCGAAGCCCTGTGCGGCGTCGAGGTCGTTGCCGTCGCCGTCGCCCTTGTCGGCCTTGGGGACGAAGCGCTTCTGGGCGGCCTGGCGGGTGACGCCCATACTGCGGCCGATGTCGGTCCAGGATGCTCCGGAACGGCGGGCCTGGTCGACGAAGTGCCCGATGAGGTGGTCGGCCACGTCGCCGAGGTGCTCGGCGGCGACGACGGCTCCGCTGAGCTGCTCCAGGGTGTCGTTGTGGACCTTCTTGATGGCCTCGATCAGGTCGTCGAGGCGTACCGGATTGGTCATGCGAACGGGTTCCACTGAAGGGTTCGTCATAGGTGCAACCGTAGGTTGACAGTCGAAAGGGTGTCAACCTCGGGTTGTCAGTCGGTGGGTGTTCGCGCAGGCCGCCGGCTGGGCGGGAGCGGCTCGCTTGACAGGGAAATCGAACATCCATTCTGATGAGTTATCCACAGCCGAAACGGGCGTGGGAGCGCATTGTCAGTGGCAGGCGTTAGCGTCAATGGCGTGAAGCGATCGACTCAAGCAAACCGGGTGGAACCCATGGCAGGCACCGACCGCGAGAAGGCACTCGACGCCGCTCTCGCACAGATTGAACGGCAATTCGGCAAGGGTGCGGTCATGCGCCTCGGCGACAAGCCGAACGACCCCATCGAGGTCATCCCCACCGGGTCGACCGCGCTGGACATCGCCCTCGGTGTCGGCGGGCTGCCCCGCGGCCGTGTGATCGAGGTGTACGGCCCGGAGTCCTCCGGTAAGACGACCCTGACCCTGCACGCCGTTGCCAACGCACAGAAGGCCGGCGGCACCGTCGCCTTCGTGGACGCCGAGCACGCGCTCGACCCCGAGTACGCGAAGGCCCTCGGCGTCGACACCGACAACCTCATCCTGTCGCAGCCGGACACCGGCGAGCAGGCGCTGGAGATCGTGGACATGCTGGTCCGCTCCGGTGCCCTCGACCTGATCGTCATCGACTCCGTCGCCGCGCTCGTGCCGCGCGCGGAGATCGAGGGCGAGATGGGCGACTCGCACGTCGGCCTCCAGGCCCGGCTGATGAGCCAGGCGCTCCGGAAGATCACCGGTGCGCTCAACCAGTCCAAGACCACCGCGATCTTCATCAACCAGCTCCGCGAGAAGATCGGTGTGATGTTCGGCTCGCCGGAGACCACCACCGGTGGCCGCGCGCTGAAGTTCTACGCCTCCGTGCGCATCGACATCCGCCGCATCGAGACCCTCAAGGACGGCACGGAAGCGGTCGGCAACCGCACCCGCTGCAAGGTGGTCAAGAACAAGGTCGCGCCGCCCTTCAAGCAGGCCGAGTTCGACATCCTCTACGGCCAGGGCATCAGCCGCGAGGGCGGCCTGATCGACATGGGTGTGGAGCACGGCTTCATCCGCAAGGCCGGCGCCTGGTACACGTACGAGGGCGATCAGCTCGGCCAGGGCAAGGAGAACGCCCGCAACTTCCTGAAGGACAACCCCGACCTCGCCAACGAGATCGAGCGGAAGATCAAGGAGAAGCTGGGCGTGGGCGTGCGCAAGGACGCCGGCGACGAGGCGGCCGCCGGTGCGCCGGCCGAGGCCGCGGCCGTGCCCGCCCCCGCGTCGAAGGCCAAGACGACGGCCAAGGCCGCCGCGGCCAAGAGCTGACCCGTGCGGGAGCAGGAAAGGGGCGGCGGGAACGGCGGCCGGGAGGGCCGTCGCGAAAGCGGTCGGGAAGGCCGCCAGGAACTGCCGCCCCAGAGTCCCGAGGAGCAGGCGCGGGCGATCTGCCTGCGCCTGCTCACCGGGATGCCGCGCACCCGGCGGCAGCTCGCGGACGCCCTGGACAAGCGGGGCATCCCCGAGGAGGTGTCTCAGGAGGTCCTCTCCCGGTTCGAGGAGGTCGGCCTGATCGACGACGCCGCCTTCGCCGGGGCCTGGGTCGAGTCCCGGCACCGCGGCCGGGGCCTGGCCCGCCGGGCCCTCGCACAGGAGCTGCGGACCAAGGGGGTGCACGCCACCCTCGTCCAGGAGGCCCTGGAACAGCTGGACTCCGACCAGGAGGAGCAGACCGCCCGGGAGCTCGTGGACCGAAAGCTCCGCGCCACCCGGGGCCTGGAGCGGGACAAGCGGATCCGGCGCCTCGCCGGCATGCTCGCCCGCAAGGGGTACCCGGAAGGCATGGCCCTGCGGGTGGTCCGCCGCGCGCTGGAAGATGAGGGCGGCGACGGCACGGATGCGGACGACCTGGGGTACCCGGGCTTCTGACCCCGGCCCACCGGGGCCCGGGGTGGGGATAGCCCCCGCTCCGAGACACCGGAGTGCGTCACTGCCAAGAAGCGGGCCGGCCAGCAGAGTTGACCGCATGATGCTGCGTTACGCCCTCCAGACCGTCAGGGACCGCAAGGCCGGATTCCTCGGCGCCTTCGTCGCACTGCTGTGCGCGGCCGCCCTCATCACCGCCTGCGGCACGCTCCTGGAAACCGGACTCCGCGGAAAGATCGGCACCGAGCGCTACGCGGCCACGCCGGTCGTCGTCTCCGCGGACCAGAGCGTGCACCAGACCACGGTCACGGAGAAGAAGGGCAAGACCAAGACCAAGCACAAGGCCAAGCCCGTCGCCGAGCGGGCCTGGCTCCCCGCCTCCACCGTGGACACGGTCCGGTCCGTGCCGGGCGTCGAGCGGGCCGTACCGGAGCTCAGCTTCCAGGCCGTCCCGCTGGTCAAGGCCCCCGGCGCCGCGAAGCCCTCGTACGGGCACGCCTGGTCCTCCGCCGCGCTCACCCCCTTCACCATGACCGACGGCCGGGCCCCGCAAGGCGGCGGAGAGGTCGTCGTCGACCGCGAGCTGGCCGCCCGCGCGGGGCTGAAGCCCGGCGCCCGGCTCACCGTTCAGGCCACCGGCGAGCCGAAGACGTACACCGTGAGCGGGATCGCGCAAGCCCCCCTCGGCGGCCTCGCGCGGCAGAGCGTCCTGTTCTTCGGCGACGCAGAGGCGCAGCGGATGGCCGCCCGCGACGGACAGGTCACCGCCATCGGGGTCGTTCCGGCGCCCGGCGTCGGTCCCGGCGAGCTGGCCGGGCGCGTCCGGCAGGCACTCACGGGCACCGGGGCGCAGATCTCCCTGGGTGACGAACGCGGCCCCGTCGAGTTCCTCGACGCCGTCGGCGCACGCATCAAGCTGGTCTCCATGGGCGGGGCCATGGGCGGCACCTCGCTGCTCGTCGCGATCCTCGTGGTCGTCGGCACCTTCGCCCTCTCCGTCCAGCAGCGCTACCGTGAGCTCGCCCTGCTGCGGGCCATCGCCGCCACACCCCGGCAGCTGCGCAGCATGATCGGCCGCGAGGCCCTGGTCGTGGGCCTGGCCGCAGGTGTCGCGGGGGCGCTGGCCGGACTCCCGCTCGCCGCCTGGCTGCACGGCCGGTTCGTCGAGAGCGGGGTCGTCCCCGCCAACCTGGAGCGCACCGCCGGAATCTTCCCGATGTTCGCCGCCGTCGGCGCGAGCCTGCTCGGAGCCTGGACCGCAGCCCGGATCACCGGGCGGCGGATCGCCCGGATCCGCCCGGCCGAGGCGCTCGCCGAAGCCGCCGTCGAGCGGGGCCGGCCCGCCTGGATCCGGATCGCGACCGGGGTGCTGCTGCTGGCCGGCGGTGCGGTACTGGTCGCCGTGCTGAGTGCGCTGCGCACCGAGCCGGCGTCGACCCCGGTGACCTTCCTGGCGGTCGTGGTCCTCGCCGGGGCGGTCTCGCTGCTCGGCCCGCTGCTGGTCCGGGGCGCGACCGCGCTGCTCGCCGGGCCGCTGCGGCTGGTCGGCCCGGGCGGGCACCTGGCCACCGCGAACCTGCGCGGCAACGCCACCCGGATGGCCTCCGCAGTCACCCCGCTCGCCCTGCTGATCGGCATGACGTGCACCGTCCTGTTCATCACCCCGACGCTGGGCAACGCAGCGCGGGCACAGGCCCGCGACGGGGTCCGGGCCGGCTGGGTGCTGGCCGCGCAGGGTCCGGGGGTCAGCGGCGGCGCCGCGGAGAGGATCCGCCGGACCCCCGGGGTCACCGCCGCCACCGAGATCGTGCACACCTCCGTACGGGTGGGGCTGACGAAGTACGGCGCGCAGGGGGTCAACCCGGCCGGGCTGACCCGGACCTGGAACCCCGGTGTCACGAGCGGGAGCCTGGAGGGCTTCGGCGAGAAGAACGTGGCGGTGAGCGAACTGGCCGCCGATCAGCTGGGGCTGAAGCCGGGGAGCCCGCTGAAGCTGGCGCTGGGCGACGGGACCCCCGTCACCCTGACCGTCTCGGCCGTGTACGCGCGGGGGCTGGGCTTCGGCGACCTGACGCTGCCGCACCACCTGGTCGCGGCGCACGTGGACAACCCGCTGGCGAGCAGTGTGCTGGTGGCGGCCGAGCCGGGGACCGGGCGCGAGCAGCTGGCCGCGGCGGTCCGGGAGTTCCCGGGGGTAGGGGTGCTGTCGGCGCGGGACGCGGACGAGGCGCGGGCGGAGCACCAGCAGGACGGCGCCGAGATCAACCTGCTGGCGATGGGGCTGGTACTGGCCTTCACCGCGATCGCGGTGGTCAACACCCTGGCGATGTCCACGGCGGAGCGGTTCCGGGAGTTCGCGATGCTGCGGCTGGCCGGGGCCAAGCGGCGCCAGGTGCTGCGGATGCTGCGGACCGAGGCGCTGGCGGTGCTGCTGATCGGGGCGGTGCTCGGATCGGGGATCTCGCTGGCCGTACTGACCGCCTTCAGCGTGGGCATGACGGGAGCGGCCGCGCCGGCGGTGCTTCCGGTGGTGTACGTGGCGGTGCTGGGCGTGGCGGGGCTGCTGGCCCTCGCGGCCACCGCCCTGCCGGGGCGGGTGGCACTGCGGGTGCGTCCGGTGGAGGTGGCGACGTCGAGGTAGCGGGTCGCCGCCGCCCTTGCAGGCCCGGGGCCGCACCGCCGCCGAAGCGGTGCGGCCCCGGGCCCGCGGTGCGCGGCCTGCGGCGCCGGTCCCCTGCCCGCCCTTCCACCGGTCCCCGGGACTCCGCCCCGGACCCCGGTCCTCAAACGCCGGACGGGCTGGAGGGCCCGGGCTCCGCCCGGACCCGGCCCAGGCCACGCCGGACGGAGTTTCCCCCAGCTACCGCTGCGAGGTGCCCCCAGCGCAGTGGCCCGAAGCCGGGGAGGCCCGCCAGGGCCGAGACGTGTGAGGGGCACGTCAGGAGGCGACCGGAAGGCCCGCCGATTTCCAGGCCTGGAAACCGCCTGTCAGGTCGGTGGCGCGGTGCAGGCCCAGGGTGTGGAGGGAGGCCGCCGCGAGGGAGGAGGCGTACCCCTCGTTGCAGATGACCACGACGCGGAGGTCGTGGGAGGTGGCCTCCGGGGCCCGGTGCGAGCCCTGGGGGTCGAGCCGCCACTCCAGTTCGTTGCGCTCGATCACCAGCGCACCCGGGATCAGGCCGTCGCGGTCGCGCAGCGCCTGGTAGCGGATGTCCACCAGGAGGGCGTCGCCCGCCCGGAACGCGGCGTACGCCTGCGCCGGGTCGATCCGGGTGTACGCCGAGCGAACACGCTCCAGCAGGGCGTCGATGCCGACCGGGGCGCTCACTGCCAGTCCGCCGGGCGCTCGACCTGCTCCAGCGTGAGCACCTGGCCGGTGCGGCTGTAGCGGCGGATCAGGGGCAGCGGCGGGTAGTACGCGTGCACCGAGACCGCGTGCTCCGACGCCGACTCGTTGAGCACTTCGTGGACGTGGTGCTCGCCGAAGGCCCGGCCCGTCCCCGGGCCCAGGCTGCGGCTGCGGTCCAGGTCAGGGGCGAGTTTCAGGCTCCGCCAGCCCTCCGAGGGGAGCCGGACCGCCAGGGAGTGCTCCCGCAGCCGGCCCCGGGCGGTGGCGAACGCGCCCCGCGACTCGGCGTGGTCGTGCCAGCCGGTCCCGGTGCCCGGCGGCCAGCCGATCACCCAGGCCTCGCTGCCGCCCGGCCCGTCCAGGCGGATCCAGGTCCGGCCCTCAGGGTCGAGGGGGAGGGAGTCGATGACCGCCGGATCGGCGGCGGTGCGCAGGGCGAAGCCGAGGAGCTCCGCGGCCGTCACCGCAGAGGCGCGTGAGGGGGCGTGCGGAGGTGCGAGGGGCGCAGTGGGTGCACTGGGTGCAAGGGGCGCAGACATGGGGGCGTGACCGTCCTGGGGGTTCGCGAAAGTGCGCGCGGAGCGCGGGAGGGAAGGCGAATCAGCAGGAAGGGCGACACACGCAGCCCGCGTAGCGGAGCAGGTCCATGTGGACCCTCCGCCACAGGCGTACGTCGTTGCCGGTCATGTCCGCGAGTGAAGCACGACGACCGGAGACCGGTCAATCGATCACGGCTGGATGCGTGGCGGACGACTCGTCGAGCGGGGCGGGTGCCCCCAGCCGGACGGTGTCCGCCGCCGCGTACAGCTCCGCGGGCCGCACGCCGGCGAAGGTCGCTGCCAGGTGCCCGTCCGGCCTGACCAGGAGCACGGTGTGTGCCGCAGCCCCCGGGTAGCCGTCCGCGACCAGCAGTTCGGTGCGGACCGGGAGGGCGCTCACCGCCGCCGCGAGCCGGGGCATCAGCCCGGCGCCCAGCCAGTGCCGCCGGTCCCAGACCCCGGTGCCCGGGGCGACGAGGACCACCAGCAGGCGGCCCCGTCCCAGCAAGTCGCGCAGCGGCACCGTCGCCCCGTCGGGCGCGGTGACGGGGATGTTGGCCACCTGACCGCCCGGATCCGTGTCGGTGGGCACCTCGCGCACGGCCACCGGCGGGGCGTACGTCGGTGCCGCTCCGAGCGGTCCCCGCCCCAAGTGGCCGTCGGTCAGGAGCAGTTCCCCGGAACGGGTGGCACCGGGCAGGTACGTCCGCAGCCCTCCGCCGCCGCGCAGTACGGGCATCGCCTGGTCAGCGGCGCGCAGCCGGGCCGCGACGGCGGTGCGGCGCTCGTCCTCGTAGCTGTCGAGCAGGGCCTCGGAGGCGCCCTGGTGCCAGGCCAGGGACAGTTTCCAGGCGAGGTTCTCGGCGTCCCGGAGCCCCTCGTCGACCCCCTGCGTGCCGAGCGCGCCCAGGAGGTGGGCGGCGTCCCCGGCGAGGAAGGCGCGGCGGTCGCGCCAGCGCCGGGCGAGCCGGTGGTGCAGGGTGTGCACCCCGGTGTCGAGGAGGTCGTATGGGGGAGTGGTGCCCCCGCACCATGCGGCCAGGGTGTCCCGGATGAGGGTCACCAGTGCGTCGGGGGTGACGAGCTCCCCGCGGGCCGGGAGCAGCCAGTCCAGCCGCCACACCCCGTCGGGCAGCGGCCGGGCGCTGACCTCGGGCACGCCGGGCGCCGGGTCGCGGTGCAGCAGGGCCTCACCGGGCCAGGGCAGTTCGGTGCGCAGCGCGGCCACGGCGTACCGCTCGACGGCGGTGCGGCCCGGGAAGCGGATGCCGAGCAGCTTGCGTACGGTGGAGCGGGCGCCGTCGCACCCGACCAGGTAACTCCCGCGCCACCACGTGGTCTCGGCACCTCGCGTGTGCGCGGTGACCCCGCGCCCGTCCTGTTCGAGCGTGTCCAGTTTGCTGTCGGTGACCAGCTGGACCAGCGGATGTGCGGCCGCGGCGTCGCGCAGCCCGCGGGTGAGGGCGTGCTGCGGCAGGTGCAGGGGGGGCTGGCGGTCCTCGAAGGTGATGCGCCGGGCGTCGTCTGCGTGGCTGCGCCGCCGCATGGTGCGCCAGGCGGCGAAGAGCGCGCCCTCGTCGCGCAGCGTCGTACAGCCCAGCCGGTGGACCATGGCCGAGGTGTCCTCGTGCAGGACGACCGTACGGGCCGGCCGGGGCAGGTCCTTGCCCGGTCCCTCGTCGAGCACGACGCTGGGCACGCCCGAGCCGGCCAGGGCCAGGCACAGGGACAGTCCGACGGGCCCCGCGCCGACGACGATCACCGGGTCCATGATGCGGCTCCCGATGTCCGGTATGTGATCACAGAACGTATGCAACCCACTGGAGGTGCCCGCGTCAAGTGACACCCGGCCCCGCCAACGCCGTGTGGTGCGGCGGATGAGTTCCGCCGCACCACAGGTGTCACGCAAGTGTACTGACCGGGTGTCAGGCCCCCGCCGTCGGGGAACCGTGTCCGCCGGGGATCGGACCGGGGATCAGGGAGCCTCGCCCACGCCGGCCGCGCCGCCCGCGTCGACCTCGGCCACGTCCCCGGCGACGACCGCGCCGGTGCCCTTCTTCGACTGCCGCAGCCGGCCTTCGATCCAGGAGGCGAAGGTGGTGAGGGCGAAGTTCACCGCGATGTACAGCAGGGCGATCACGACCATGGTCGCGATGGTGTTGCTGTAGTTGGCGGAGATCTGCCGGTTCATCGACATCAGGTCGCCGAAGCCGAGGACGGCGCCACCGAGGGCCGTGTCCTTGAGGATCACCACGAGCTGGCTGACCAGTGCGGGCAGCATTGCCGTGACGGCCTGGGGGACCAGGACGTACGTCATGATCTGGCCCTTGCGCATGCCGATCGCCTTGGCCGCGTCGGTCTGGCCGCGGGGCAGCGTCAGGATGCCGGCCCGGACGATCTCGGCGATGACCGCGGAGTTGTAAATGACCAGGGCGGTGACCACCGCGTACAGCGGGCGCAGGTCAGAGCTGACCGTGCCGAGCATGACGTACAGCGCAGAGGCGAAGAACATCAGGACCAGGACCGGAATGGCGCGGAAGAACTCCACGACCGCACCGACCGGTATGCGCACCCATGCATGGTCGGAGAGCCGGGCGATGCCGAGGAGCGCGCCGAGCGGCAGCGCGATCACCATGGCGATCAGGCCGGCCTTGAGCGTCTCGCCGAGTCCGGGCAGCAGGAACGTGGTCCAGATCTGGCTGTCGGTGACGAACGGGGTCCACTTGTCGGCGTCGAGCTGGTTCTTCTCGGCCATGCGGCCGAGGATCCACCACAGGGCCAGTCCGACGAGGACCAGGAAGACACCGGTGTAGATCCAGTTGCGGACCTTGGCCTTGGGGCCGGGGGTGTCGTACAGGACGGAGCTCATCGCTTCACCGCCACTCGCTTGGCCACCCAGCCCAGCAGCAGGCCGGTGGGCAGGGTCAGCAGGACGAAGCCGAGGGCGATGACGGCGAAGACCGCGAAGATCGCGTCCGCCTCGTTCTCCAGCATTTCCTTCATCAGCAGGGCCGCCTCGGCCACGCCGATGGTCGCCGCCACCGTGGTGTTCTTGGTGAGTGCGATCAGTACGTTGGTGAGCGGTGCGATGACCGCCCGGAAGGCCTGGGGGAGCACGATCAGGGTGAGCACCTGGAAGAAGCTCAGCCCCAGCGCGCGGGCGGCCTCGGCCTGCCCCACGGGCACGGTGTTGATGCCGGAACGCAGCGCCTCACAGACGAACGTGCCCGTGTAGGCGATCAGACCCAGGATCGCGAGGCGGAAGCCGATCTCCTTGGAGGTCCCGCCGCCGAGCGTGATGCCCAGGGTCTGGGACAGGCCCAGCGAGCAGCCGAGGACCAGCAGGGTCAGCGGCGTGTTGCGCACGATGTTGACGTACGCGGTGCCGAAGGACCGCATGATCGGTACCGGGCTGACCCGCATCCCGGCCAGGATCGTGCCCCAGATCAGGGACCCGACCGCCGAGTAGAGGGTGAGCTGAACCGTCACCCAGAAGGCTCCGAGCACGTCGTACTGCCCGGAAGTAAGAAAGTCGAACACGTTGCCCTGCGCTCTCCCCAGGATGGCCGGTGAGGCGCGCCGCCGCCCGTGACAGGCGGGCGGCGGCGCGCCTCACCGATGAATCAGCTGCCTTCGGTGACCTGCGGGGCCGGCTCGGCCTTGTAGCCTGCGGGGCCGAGGTTCGCGTCCACCGCCTTCTGCCACGAGCCGTCCTCGACCATCTTCTTGAGCGCGGCGTTGACCTTGGTCTGCAGGTCCTTGTCGCCCTTCTTCAGGCCGATGCCGTAGGGCTCGTCGCTGAGCTTCAGGCCGGCCAGCTTGAACTTGCCCTTGTTCTTCTCCTGCGAGGCGTAGCCGGCGAGGATCGAGTTGTCCGTGGTCAGCGCGTCCACGGCCTTGTTCTCCAGGCCGGTGAGGCACTCGGAGTAGCCCGGGAACTCCTGCAGGTCGGCCTCGGGGGCCAGCTTGGTCTTGACGTTCTGCGCCGACGTGGAGCCGGTGACCGAGCAGAGCTTCTTCTTGTTGAGGTCCTCGGCCTTGGTGATCGAGGTGTCGTCGGCGCGGACCAGCAGGTCCTGGTGGGCCAGGAAGTACGGGCCGGCGAAGTCGACCTTCGCCTTGCGCTTGTCGTTGATCGTGTAGGTGGCGACGACCAGCTTCACGTCGCCGTTGGAGATCAGGTTCTCGCGCTCGGCGCTGACGGCCTGCTTGAACTCGATCTGGTCGGGCTGGTAGCCGAGCTCCTTGGCCACGTACGTCGCCACGTCGACGTCGAAGCCCGTGAACTTGCCGTCGGGGGTCTTGAGGCCCATACCCGGCTGGTCGAACTTGATGCCGATGACGATCTTGTCCTTGCCGCCGCCGGCGGAGGCGCCGGTGTCACCGGCCTTGTTGCCGCCGCCGCACGCGGTCGCGGTCAGAGCGAGGACCGCGGCGACGGCCGCGGCCGCACCGGCCTTGAAAACCTTCATGGTGAACTTCCCTCGGATGAGACGTTGTTGGACGACGAGCGACACGTGTGCTCTGAGCCGCCAGGGGATCACTACCAGACAAGACCGTCAGTGGTGCAGGATCTTCGAAAGGAAGTCCTTCGCGCGGTCACTGCGCGGGTTGCTGAAGAACTGCTCGGGCGCGGCCTCTTCGACGATTTTTCCGTCGGCCATGAAGACGACCCGATTGGCCGCAGACCGGGCGAAGCCCATCTCGTGCGTGACGACCACCATCGTCATGCCCTCCCGGGCGAGCTGCTGCATGACCTCCAGCACCTCGTTGATCATTTCCGGGTCGAGCGCCGAGGTCGGCTCGTCGAACAGCATCACCTTCGGGTCCATCGCCAGCGCGCGGGCGATCGCCACACGCTGCTGCTGGCCGCCGGAGAGCTGCGCCGGGTACTTGTCGGCCTGCGAGCCGACGCCCACCCGGTCCAGCAGGGACTGCGCCTTTGCGAGCGCCGTTGCCTGGTCGGTCTTGCGGACCTTGAGCTGCCCCAGCATCACGTTCTGCAGCACCGTCTTGTGCGCGAACAGGTTGAAGGACTGGAAGACCATGCCCACATCGGCACGCAGCCGGGCCAGTTCCCGCCCCTCCGAGGGCAGTTCCTTGCCGTCGACCGTGATGGTGCCCGAGTCGATCGTCTCCAGGCGGTTGATGGTCCGGCACAGAGTGGACTTGCCCGATCCCGAGGGACCGATCACCACGACGACCTCACCGCGGGCAATGCTCAGATCGATGTCCTGAAGCACGTGCAGCGCGCCGAAGTGCTTGTTGACGTTGCTCAGTACGACCAGGTCGTCCGCGGCTCCGGCCGCATCCTGCACGTCCTTGGTCACTGATACTCCGCTCATCGGCTTCTAGCTCCGTCCTCCTCGGTTGGGAGGACAGTAGTGACGTGGCGCGCACACCGTCATCACATCTGAGGGAGAATTGAGCATAACGATACGGCCTCGCCCCGATACGCTCCGTACGCACCGCGGCGGCCCGGGGCCGACTGCTCGTACCGGGTGCATAACGGAAGACGCGCCGGACCGGAACCGCCTTGACGCGGGCGTCTCCATCGGCGTGGATGCATGGTGGCCCCTGACCACGGGCCGCGATCGATCAGGAAAGCAGGAAAGGGGGACGCATATGAGACTGCTGCTCGTCGAGGACGACGACCATGTCGCCGCCGCCCTGTCCGCGATCCTCGCACGACACGGCTTCCAGGTGACCCACGCCCGCAACGGCGAGGAGGCCCTCCAGGCCCTGCTGCCCGCGGGAGCGCCGCCCTTCGGCGTCGTCCTGCTGGACCTCGGCCTGCCCGACCAGGACGGCTACGAGGTGTGCGGCAAGATCCGCAAGCGCACCTCCACGCCCGTCATCATGGTGACCGCGCGCGCCGACGTGCGCTCCCGCATCCACGGCCTCAACATGGGCGCCGACGACTACGTCGTCAAGCCCTACGACACCGGTGAGCTCCTCGCACGCATTCACGCCGTCGCCCGGCGCACCGGCGTCTCCGACGAGGCCGCCGCCACCGGGGCGGCCGCCCCCGACGTGGTCCGGCTCGGCCCGGTCAGCATCGAACTGCCCACCCGCCGGGTCAGCGTCGACGGCGCCGACGTACCGCTGACCCGCAAGGAGTTCGACCTGCTGGCCCTGCTCGCGCAGCGCCCCGGGGTCGTCTTCCGCCGCGAGCAGATCATCAGCGAGGTGTGGCGGACCAGCTGGGAGGGGACCGGGCGGACCCTGGAGGTCCACGTCGCCTCGCTGCGCTCCAAGCTGCGCATGCCCGCCCTCATCGAGACCGTCCGCGGTGTGGGCTACCGGCTCGTCACCCCGGCCGCCCCCTAGCGGGCCCCGCCGTGCGCGCCCGCCTGCTCCCGCTCCTCGTCGTCCTGATGGCGGGCGTGCTGCTCGCCCTCGGCCTCCCGCTCGCCGTGAGCCTGGCCGCCGGGCAGCAGCAGCGCGTGGTGGTCGACCGGATCGACGACAGCGCCCGCTTCGCCGCCCTCGCCCAGTTCGTCATCGACGCCGAGGGCTCCGGATCCACCGGCGCCGCCGACCGCCGCGACACCCTGCAGCTCGAACTCGCCCGCTACCAGGAGCTGTACGGCATCCGGGTGGGCATCTTCTACCGCGACGACAACGCCATGGTCCGCGCCCCCGGCTGGTGGCAGTTGCCGGAGCAGGGCGAGGGGCGCCGCGCCTTCGAGGAGGCCCTCGCCGGGCGGCGCAGCCATGACCCCGCCCAGGTGTGGCCCTGGCAGACCCACGGCAAACTCCTCGTCGCTTCCCCGGTCGTCCTCGACGGCGACGTCGTCGCGGTGGTCGTCACCGAGTCGCCCACCGACCAGATGCGGGCCCGGATCCTCTACGGCTGGCTGATCATCCTCGCCGGGCTCGCCGCCGCGATGCTCGTCGCCTTCGGCGCCGCCCTCGTGCTCACCAGCTGGGTGCTCAAGCCCGTCCGGACCCTCGACGCGGCAGCCCACGGCATCGCCACGGGGCGGATGAACTCCCGCGTCGCGGCCTCCGGCGGGCCGCCGGAACTCAGACGCCTGGCCCGCTCGTTCAACGAGATGGCCGACAACGTGGAAGAGGTCCTGGAGCAGCAGCGGGCGTTCGTCGCCGACGCCTCCCACCAGCTGCGCAACCCACTCGCGGCGCTGCTCCTGCGGATCGAGCTGCTCGCCCTCGAACTGCCCGAGGGGAACGAGGAGATCGCCTCCGTGCGGACCGAGGGCAAGCGGCTGGCCCAGGTCCTGGACGACCTGCTGGACTTGGCGCTGGCCGAGCACGCCTCCGCCGAGCTCACCCTCACCGACATCGGGGAGCTCACCGCGGAACGGGTCGCCTCCTGGCGCCCGTACGCCGACGAGAAGGGCGTACGGCTCACCGGGACGGGCCGGACCGCCGTCACGGGCTGGGCCGACCCCATCGCGCTCTCCAGCGCGCTCGACGCCGTGATCGACAACGCCCTCAAGTTCACCCCTGAGGGGGAGGAGGTCGAGGTGTCGGTCGCCGCGGCCGGGTCCTTCGTGCACGTCGTCGTCGCCGACCGCGGCCCCGGCCTGACCGACGAGGAGCTGCTGCGCGTCGGCGACCGGTTCTGGCGCAGCGGCCGTCACCAGAACATCAAGGGCTCCGGGCTCGGCCTGTCGATCTCCCGGGCCCTGCTCGCTGCGGGCGGCGGGTCGCTCGCGTACGAGACGAACCCGCCGCACGGGCTGCGGGTGACGGTGGCCGTCCCGCGCAGTGATCCGCACACGCCCTGACCGCAGCAGCAGCAGCAGCCCGGCCGGGGCGGGCCGGGTCAGGCGGATCCGGTCCAGGCGAGGGTGGTGCCCGCCGGGGCGGAGGTCGCGTACAGCTCGTCCACGGCCCGGACCTCGAAGGCGGCCGCCCGCTCCCGGCCGGCGCGGATCACGGCCGGGAGGTGGAGGGCCGTGCCGCAGGTGCCGCCGAGGAAGCGGCGGGTGCCGTCCGGGAGCAGGCGGTACAGCTCGTAGTGGCGGACCGGCCCGGCTGCCCGGCGCCAGGACAGTCGCACGGAGGCCTTGCCGTCGTGCTGGGCCGAGGCGTCCACGGTCAGCGCACCCGGAGCCGCCGGCCGCCGCCGCGCGGTGTCGTCGCGTACCGACAGGGCGCCGAGCCGCCAGGCCACCGCTCCCCTCCCGCGGGCCGTGATCCGTACGGCCAGCCCGTACGCGGTCCTGCCCGCCAGCGACGAGAGCCCGACCCGGGAGGTGTGCCAGCCGCCCCGGCCGGAGCCCGGGGTCTGTGTCTTCAGCCAGGTGTACGGGACCGGCTCGCCCGGGGCGGCCGGCTCGCGCGTGGCCACCCCCACCTCGACGGTGAGTGCGCCCGCCTCGGTGGCGTGCACCAGCTCCAAGGCGGTGGAGCCGGTCAGCGGCAGCCGCGTGCAGTGCAGGCCGACGACGGCCGGGGCGGTCAGCCCGCCCGCCACGAGGAGGCTGGAGCCGCCGCGCCAGGCGTTCGCGAAGTCCAGCGTGACGGACGGGCGCGGCCCGGCGCCCTGCACGGCCCAGCGGCGGCCCGGGAGCCGGTCCTGGAGCCCGAGGTGGTTCCAGGGGGTGTCGGAGGTGACCTTGCCGTCCTCGTACCAGCGCTCCCCGTGCCCGGTGTTGAAGGCGCAGGCGAACGGGAGCGCGGTGACCGTGGACCGGTCCGCGACGGCTGTGGCGGGCGCCCGCCACGTGTCCTCGGGTGCCGGGCGGGCCGGGTCCAGGGACTCGCCCGTCCAGAACCGGTCGTCGGCGCGGTGGAAGGCGCCGGGGGAGCGGTCGGTCAGGTGATTGCGGGTCCACTCGGGCCGGTAGAAGCCGAAGCTGACGACGTGGTCGCGGCCGCGCGGGATGATCGCATCCCAACGGACGGCGGAGTTCCAGCCGTTGGACTCCACATCGAGGGCCGCCCACAGCTCGTGGCGGGAGCGGCCCAGCCGGTCGGCGAGCGTGCCGGAGGCCGCCAGGGTCTGCGCGGTCCACCGGAAGTCCACGAACACCGTGTCCGCGACCCGGCCCGACCGGTCCTCGAAGAACTCCTGGTTGAGCTGGTTGAGCGCGCCCTGCCAGCCGACCTGTCCGGTGCTGTTCATGGCGTCGTACCAGGTGATCCGCAGGCGGTGCGGGGCGCCGGCGGCCCGCAGGGCGCGCAGGAACTCCCGCATCCGGGCGGCGAGCGAGCTGTCCCCGCCGTCGGTCTCGGCATTCACGAACCAGCCGTCGAACCCGTACGTCCGCGCCACCTGTACGAGCTTCTCGGCGATCGGGAACCGGCCGTCGGCGTCCTGCTGCACCAGGTCCCGCGTCCAGCGGAGGTCACCCCCGTACACGACGGGCGGCAGGAAGACGTTGCCCAGCACCGGGACGCCGTTGCGGTGGGCCGCATCGACCACGGGCGCGTTCGGCGCGAGCACGATGCCCTCGCCGGCCGAGCCGCCCCAGAACACCAGCTCGTCGAGGTACGCCCAGTGCGTGAGCGCGTAGTGGTCGGCGGTGGCGGAGCCCTGGGAGGGGTTCCGGGCGGTGGGCCCGAAGGAGACGAGCGAGGAGATCCGGGCCTGGCCGGCGCGGGCGCCCGCGTTCGGCGGCACCGGGGTGAAGCGGGGCGCCAGCGGCACGGTCGCGGTGTTGTACGCGAGGTCCGGGTCGGACTCGGGGGTCCACTGTTTGAGCGAGCGCCAGGTGATGCCCGGGCCGGGGGCACCCTGGGGGAGCGAGTCGGGGAACCAGTAGGAGGCGTACGGGGCCAGCTCGGCCGGGTCGCCGGGGGCTGCCGGCTCGGCGGGGGCTGCCTGCGCCGCGGTGGCCGCGCCGGTCGTGCCGAGCAGCGCGGTCACCCCCGCCCCGGCCCCGGCGGCGAGCACCCCGCGGCGGGTCGGTGCCGCCGACAGCGCCGGGGGTGCCGGTGGCATCGGTGGCATCGCCGGCGTCGAACGGGCGGTGCGAGGGTCTGCGCCGGTGCCGATCTCGGACATGCGGGGCTCCTCGGTGACGGGGGTGCGACGGGTGGCGGGTGACGCGTGATGGGTCACGGGCGGACGGTGGCGGGTGGGGTCGCGGGTCGCGGGCGGCGGGCGCCGGGTGACGTGTGCAGTGCGGTCAGGTGACGTCGCGGACGCGCAACACCTCCGTGATGCCGCGCGCGGACAGATGGGCGCGGTCCTCGGCGAGCTCCGCCAGGACCACGGCGGGTCGGACCCCCTGGGCCGTCAGCGCCGCCCAGGCCTCGAAGAAGGCGCCGCCGGGGGCGCACACCGAGCGCCGCGGTGCCGTCTGCGACCCGCCGACGTCCACGGCCAGCGCGGTGGACCGGACGGCCGGCCCGTGCTCCCGGCCCCGCCATTCCGCGGCGATCCGGGCGATGACCGCACCCACCGGCTTGGCCCGGCGGTCGTTGGTGAGCAGGCCGAGCCCGTACTCCAGCTCCGGGAAGTCCGCGAGCTCCCGGGACACGTCGTGCGAGCACCACCAGGTCACGCCCCACAGGTCCGGGCAGTCCAGCACGCCGGCCACGGTCGCCTCCGCGAAGGCGGCCGCGTGCTCCGCCGGGATCAGCGGCGCGGGCGCCCCGACCTCCTGGAGCCACACCGGCCGGTGCGGATCCAGTGCCCAGGCCTTCGACAGCTCGACCAGGTACGCGGCGTGGTGCTCGGTCGCCGTCCCGGTCCGGCCGTGGCGCTGGGCGGTGCCGTTGAACACCCAGGAGTGCACGGCAGTGGCCGCGCCCAGCCGGGCCGCCTGCGCGATCGTGAAGGGGTGCCCGTCCTGGTACCAGGCGGCGTCGTACTCCGCATGCAGGTGGAACCGGCCCGGAGCGCCCTTCTCGCAGGCCGCGAGCATCCGCTCCAGCCAGCGGCCCGCCTGCTCCCGGGTGATGCGGTCCGGGTCCGGATGCGGGGCCCCGGAGAACTGGTTGATCTCGTTGCCGACGGTCATGCCGAGGAAATTGGGACGGTCGGCGAGGGCGGCGGCCAGCGTGCGCAGGTACTCCTGTTGCGCGGCGACGACGTCCGGGTCGGTGAAGATGTTCCGCCGGTGCCAGGTCCCGGTCCACGCGGGCAGGAAGTCGAAGCTCGACAAGTGCCCTTGCAGGCCGTCCACGCTGACGTCGAGCCCGCGCTCGGCGGCCGCGTCGGCGAGCGCGACGAGCTGTTCGACCGCGCGCGGCCGGATGAGTGTCCGGTTCGGCTGGAACACCGGCCACAGCGGGAACACCCTTACGTGGTCCAGCCCGAGCGCGGCAACCGAGTCGAGGTCGGCCCTGACCTCGTCGAGGTCGAAGTCGAGCCAGTGGTGGAACCAGCCCCGGGCCGGCGTGTAGTTGGCGCCGAAACGGAGGGTTCGGGCGGGCGGGGGAACGGCGGTGCCGTCGCGCATGCAGAGTCCCGGAGTTCAGGGGAATTCGCCGGACGTGCCATAACCTGCCGCGCGCCGAGGGAGAAAGTCAACAGGGCCTTCGGCTTCCCGAACGGCTCTCCACAGTCGTGGACTTATTCGCTTCAGTCCCGTTGACAGAAGGGTCGGCGGCGTCTGAAGCTGCATGAGCTAATGCGGTTTAGCTCTGTTCGGCCAATGGCGTCCGATGGAGAAGTACGGGGAAATGGACAGCGGTATTTCGGTCACGTCGGCCACCACTCCGCGCCTCTTCACCCGGAGTTCGAACTCAGGCCGCCGCCGGGAGCCGTGCCGGGCACGCGTACTGGATGCCGGTCAGGGCGGCCTGCCGGGGCAGGATCGCGTACGGTCCCGCCATCGCCGTCCACGTGGGCGGACCTGACGCACCCGAGGGATGAAGAGGCAGGCCATGGCCCGCAGACCCACCATCAAGGACATCGCCCGCCGGGCCGGGGTGTCCGAGAGCGCCGTGTCCTTCGCGCTCAACGACCGGCCCGGAGTGTCCCGGGACACCCGTGCCCGGATCCGCCGGGTCGCCGAGGAACTCGGCTGGCAGCCCAACAGCGCCGCCCGCGCCCTGTCCGGCGAACGTTCCGGCGCCGTCGGGCTGGTGCTCGCCCGGCCCGCGCAGACCCTCGGAGTCGAGTCCTTCTTCCTCCAACTCGTCTCCGGCATCCAGGAGGTGCTGTCCGCGAGCCGGGTCGCCCTCCTCTTCCAGGTCGTGGACGGCATGGACGCCGAATGCGCCGTCTACCGCCGCTGGTGGGCCGAGCGGCGCGTGGACGGGGTCCTCGTCGTCGACCCGCGTACGGACGACCCGCGCCCCGAACTCCTCGCGCAGCTCGGCCTCCCCGCCGTCGTGATCGGCGCAGCGGGCGAGACCGGCCCCCTCTCCTCGGTCCGGGCCGACGACGCCCGGGCCATGGCCGAGGTGCTGGACCACCTGTACCGGCTCGGCCACCGCCGCATCACCCACATCGCCGGGCTGCCCGGCCTCGCCCACACCGCCCGTCGCATGGCCTCGCTGCGCACCGAGGCCGCCGTGCACGGGCTCGGCCCGGAGCACGTGCGCTCGGTGGTCACCGACTACTCCGACGCAGAGGGGGCGGCCGCCACCCGCCGGGTCCTCGCCGAGCCCGAACCTCCGACCGCGCTCGTCTACGACAACGACGTGATGGCGGTGGCCGGCATCGCCGTCGCCGCCGAGCTGGGGCTTGCCGTCCCCGGCCGGATCTCCATGGTCGCCTGGGACGACTCCGCGCTGTGCCGGGTCACCCACCCCCGGCTCACCGCGCTCGTACGCGACACCGCGGGCTTCGGCCGGCTCGCCGCCGAGGAGCTCCTCGCCGTGCTCGCCGGGAACCCGCCCCGGGCCCGCGAGAGCGAGCAGCCCCGGCTGGAGCCCCGGGAGAGTACGGCCCCGCCGCCGACCGCATACTGATCCCGACCCCTTCCTGGAGCAGCTTCCGTGACCAGTCCCACCTCCGCCCACCCCGCTCCCCGGGGCACCGACCCGGCCGCCGGCCTGACGGTGGCCATCGACATCGGCGGTACGAAGATCGCCGGCGCGCTGGTGCACCCCGACGGCACGATGACGGCCACCACCCGCCGCCCGACCCCCCGGGGTACGGACGGCGACGGGGTCTTCGCCGCCGTGGCCGAGGTCGTCGCCGAGCTCGCGGGCTCCCCGCTCTGGCCCTCGGCGGTCCGCTGCGGCATCGGCAGCGCGGGCCCCGTGGACACCTCCCGCGGCACGGTGAGCCCGGTCAACATCGGGGCATGGCGGGAGTTCCCGATCCAGGCCCGGGTCGAGGCCGAACTGGTCCGGCACGGCGCGGCCCTGCCCACCGTCCTCGCCGGTGACGGCGTGGCGATGACCGCCGCCGAGCACTGGCTCGGCGCGGCCCGGGGCCACGCGAACGCCCTGTGCATGGTGGTCTCCACCGGGGTGGGCGGCGGGCTGATCCTGAACAACCGGCTCCACCCGGGCCCCACGGGCAATGCGGGCCACATCGGCCACATGAGCGTGGCCTTCGACGGTGAGCGGTGCGTCTGCGGCGGCCACGGCTGCGTGGAGTCCATCGCCTCCGGCACCGCCATCGCCCGGTGGGCCCTGGCCCAGGGCTGGACCCCGGCGACCCCGGACGGGGACGCCTCGGCGGCGGGCGTGGCCGTGGCCGCAGATGCGGGGGACCCCGTCGCCAAGGCCGCCTTCGACCGGGCGGGCCGCGCCCTGGCCGCAGCCGTCGCGGCCACCGCGACCCTCGTCGAAACGGACATCGCGGTCATCGGTGGGGGCGTCGCCGCCTCGGGCGACACCCTCTTCGCGCCGGTCCGGGCCCACCTGGCCGACTACGCCACGCTTTCGTTCGTGCGCGGCCTGCGGGTGGTCCCGGCGTCCCTGGGCACCCACGCGGGACTGATCGGCGCGGCCGCGGCGGCGCTGATGCTGCTGCCGTCCGCCTGACGCCGTTCGGGCGGCGTCCGCTACGGCTTGACCGAGCGGTAGTACCGCCGGGCGCCCTCGTGCAGGTCCAGGGGATCGGTGTAGATCGCCGTGCGCAGGTCCACCAGCTGCGCCGCATGCACCTCGTGCCCGATCCGGTCGCGGCTGAGGATCACGGTCCGTGTGAACTGCTCGGTGAGCTCCGGGTCGGTCTCCTCGGTGGTGACCAGCAGGTTCGGTACGGCCAGGGTCGCCACCGCCGAGGTGTTCCGGGCCCGCTTGTACGCGTCCTGGGGCATCACCGCCGCCCGGTAGTACCGGGCCGGGCTCCCGCTCGCCTGGAGTGACTCCACCAGGTCGCCGAGCTGGACGAGCCGGATCTCGAAACGCTCCGACAGCTCCCGCACCGCGTTCGTCGGCAGGCCGCCGGACCAGAAGAACGCGTCGATCCGACCGGCCTCCAGCTCGGCCGGCATGGTGTCGATGCCGATGGACACCGGGGTGATGTCCCGCGCCGGGTCCAGCTTGGCCGCCGACAGCAGCCGCTCCGAGATCAGCCGCACCCCGGACCCCGCCTGGCCGACGGCCACCCGCTTGCCCTTCAGGTCCCGCGCCGACTGCACCGTCGACCCGGCCGGCACCACCAGCTGCACGTAGTCGTCGTACAGGCGCGCGACGCCGCGCAGCCGCTCCGCGCCCGGCTTCCCGTCGGCCCGGTACTTGGAGACCGCGTCGGCCGTCGCGATGGTGAAGTCGGCCTTCCCCGAGGTGACCCGCTGCAGGTTCTCCTGCGAGCCCTCACTGGTCTCCAGCCGTACCTTCATCCCGGGCATGTCCTGGGCGAGCGCCTGGTCCAGCAGCTGCCCGTAGCGGTGGTAGACGCCCGTACGGACACCCGTGCTGAAGGTCAGCCCGCCCTTGAGTTCCGGCTCTGCGAAGGGCTTCAGCCACCATGTGAGCAGCCCGAGCACCGCGAGTACGGCCACCAGCCCCCACAGGGCGGTGCGCCTGCGGATGCGGGGCGGTACATGAGCCATGGCCGCGATCCTGCCACCCACCCGCCGCCCTGTCACGGGCCGCCGGTCCCGGACCCCCGGATCCGAGCCCTGACCGGGCCGGTTCCGGATCTTCGTCCGGCTCCCCTTACGGCTCCCGATCCTGCTCCGGGCCCGGGCCCGGAGCCTGCTCCGGCAGGTCAGTCGCCCGGACCCGTTCCGGCCGCGAACCGGGTCCGCAGGAGGTCCAGCAGCGTGCGCGCCGCCGGTCCGGCAGAGCCGTCCGCGGGCCAGGCCAGTGCGACCCGCCCGTTCAGGGCCGGCCCGGTGATGCGCAGCGCGACCAGCTCCCGCACGGCCCCCGGCTCCTGCGCCCCGGCCGGTACCACCGCCACCCCCAGCCCCCGCGCGGCGAGCCGCACCAGCACCCCGGGAGCCGCCGCCTCGAAGTCCACCCGCGGAGCGAACCCGGCCTCCGCACAGGCCCGCTCCAGCACGCCGCGCAGCCCGGTCCCGCGCGGCAGACCGATCAGGGCCCGGCCGCGCAGCGCCGCCAGCGGAATCCCGCCGTCCACGCTGTCCTGCACGAGGGGGTCGTCGGTCCGTACGACGGCCACCAGCGGTTCGTCGACCACCACCTGTACGGAGATCCCGGCGGGCGGTTCCCCGCCCAGCCCGACCACGGCGAGGTCCAGCTCGCCCTGCCGGAGCGCGGCCAGCATCCGCTCCGAGGTGTCCTCGGCCAGTGAGATCTCCACCTGCGGGTGCGCGTCGTGGAAGTCGCCCAGCACCCCGACCACGTCGGAGCCGCCCACCACGGCCCCGGCCGCCCCCGGGATCAGGCCGATCGCCACTCGCCCCCGCAGCAGCCCGCAGACCTCGTCCGCCGTCCGCCGGATGCCCTCGACCGCCGCCAGCGCGGCCCACGCGTACGACAGCACGGCCTCACCCGCCTCCGTCGGTGTCACCCGCCGCCCCGACCGGTCCAGCAGCCGCAGCCCCAGCTCCCGTTCCAGTTGCCTGACCTGCGCGCTCACCCCCGGCTGGGAGACGTGCAGGCGGGCCCCGGCCCGGGTGAACCCGCCCTCCTCGACCACCGTCACGAAGTACCGCAGCTGAGCCAGCTCCATAACCAGCGATTCTAGATCGGAGAAGCACCCGCTCTTGGACTTATGGATACCGGCCCGCCCACTCTGAACCCATGACCGACATCGCCGCGGCCACCGCCGCCGAACGCCGCGAACTGGCCGACGTACTCGACACGCTCACGCCCGGGCAGTGGGACGCCCCGAGCCTCTGCGCGGGCTGGCGGGTCCGGGAGGTCGCCGCACACATGTCGATGGGCTTCCGCTACTCCGTGCCCCGGTTCGCCACCGAGTTCGCCAAGGCCCGCGGCAGCCTCCACCGCATGACCGACCGGGCCGCCCGCCGCGACGCCGCCGCGTTCACCCCGCGCGAACTGGCTGCCCTGCTGCGCGAGAACGCCGGACACCCGTGGAAGCCCCCGGCGGGCGGCCCCACCGCCAGCCTCGCCCACGACGTGGTCCACGGCCTCGACATCACCGTCGCCCTCGGCCACCCCCGCCGGGTCCCCGAGGACCGGCTGCGCCTGCTGCTCTCCGCGGTCACCCCTCGTGGCCTGCGGTTCTTCGGAGTCGACCTCACTGGCATCCGACTGTGCGCCGACGACCTCGACTGGTCCCACGGCGACGGAACCCCCGTACACGGCTCCGCCCAGGACCTGCTCCTCGTCCTCTTCGGCCGCCGCCTGCCCGCGGGCCGGCTGCACGGTGGGCCGGAGGGCTTCCGGGTACCGCCTACCCTTGTCGCATGACCAGCAGCAGCGACCGGAGCACGGCAGTGGACGTCAAGGGAACATACGAGGTGCGCACCTACGGGTGCCAGATGAACGTGCACGACTCCGAGCGACTGTCCGGTCTGCTGGAGGACGCGGGCTACACGCGGGCGCCCGAGGGCTCCGACGGCGACGCCGACGTCGTGGTGTTCAACACCTGCGCCGTGCGCGAGAACGCCGACAACAAGCTGTACGGCAACCTCGGCCGGCTTGCCCCGATGAAGACCAAGCGCCCCGGCATGCAGATCGCCGTCGGCGGCTGCCTCGCGCAGAAGGACCGCGACACGATCGTCAAGCGGGCCCCCTGGGTCGACGTGGTCTTCGGCACGCACAACATCGGCAAGCTGCCCGTCCTGCTGGAGCGCGCCCGCATCCAGGAGGAGGCGCAGGTCGAGATCGCCGAGTCGCTGGAGGCGTTCCCCTCCACGCTGCCGACCCGCCGCGAGTCCGCCTACGCGGCCTGGGTCTCGATCTCCGTCGGCTGCAACAACACCTGCACCTTCTGCATCGTCCCGGCGCTGCGCGGCAAGGAGGAGGACCGCCGGCCCGGCGACATCCTCGCCGAGGTGGAGGCCCTGGTCGCCGAGGGCGTCTCCGAGATCACCCTGCTCGGCCAGAACGTCAACGCGTACGGCTCCGACCTGGGCGACCGCGAGGCCTTCTCGAAGCTGCTGCGCGCCTGCGGCCAGATCGAGGGGCTGGAGCGGGTCCGCTTCACCTCCCCGCACCCGCGGGACTTCACGGACGACGTGATCGCGGCCATGGCCGAGACGCCGAACGTGATGCCGCAGCTGCACATGCCGCTCCAGTCCGGCTCGGACACCATCCTGCGCGCGATGCGCCGCTCGTACCGCCAGGAGCGCTTCCTCGGCATCATCGAGAAGGTCCGCGCCGCCATCCCGCACGCCGCGATCTCCACCGACATCATCGTGGGCTTCCCCGGTGAGACGGAGGAGGACTTCGAGCAGACGATGCACACCGTGCGCGAGGCGCGCTTCGCCAACGCGTTCACCTTCCAGTACTCCAAGCGCCCCGGGACCCCGGCGGCCGACATGGAGGGGCAGATCCCGAAGGAGGTCGTCCAGGAGCGCTACGTGCGGCTGGTCGCCCTCCAGGAGGAGATCTCCTGGGAGGAGAACAAGAAGCAGGTCGGCCGCACGCTGGAGGTCATGGTCGCGGAGGGCGAGGGCCGCAAGGACGGCACGACGCACCGCCTGTCCGGCCGCGCCCCCGACAACCGCCTGGTGCACTTCACGAAGCCGGAGGCGGAGGTCCGTCCGGGTGACGTGGTGACGGTGGAGATCACGTACGCCGCCCCGCACCACCTCCTGGCCGAAGGCCCGACGGAGTCGGTGCGCCGGACCCGCGCGGGCGACGCGTGGGAGAAGCGCAACGCGGCCCCGGCGCAGCCCCAGGGCGTCATGCTGGGCATCCCCACCCTGGGCGTTCCCGCCCCCCTCCCGGCGGCAACCTCGGGCTGCGCCCTGCCCACTCCCTCCTGACCCTCCCGGCGCACCGCCCGGCGCCGGGGACGCGCCTCCCGCAGCTGCGCCGACCGGTCGGCACCGGCCCGGCACCGCCGACCGGTGCCGACCGGCACCGGCCCGGCACCGCCGGGCGCTCCGGGCACCGCCGGCGGCGTTCGAGGCGCGCCGCGGGGGTCCGGGCCGACTCCTGGGCACCCCGGGGCGCGGCCGGGGGCGCCTCGCACGGTACGGAGCGGCACCCGATCCCGCCGGCGGCCGGGGGGCACGTGGAGCCCGGGTAAACCCGCGCCCGCCGGAGACGGCTCACGCGTCACGGGAGCGGAACGCGATCCAGCCACCCACCCGGCCGGAGTGCGGGTGGGGCCCGGCGGTGGCCGAGGAAGGGACCGGGCGGAGCCCTGGGAAACCCGGGCTCGGCCGAGGCGGCCCGCAACCCGTTCGGCGACGTCCGCGGCACGGTCCGGTACCGCCGGCACGCCGTCGTTACCCCCGCCCGGCGAACCCGGCCTCGCCGCGGGTTCCGAGCCGGAACCCGGGCCTGCCCGGACGGAGCCGGTGGGCCGCTCGGGGGCCGGGCCGGGGCCACGGAGCGCCGGAAGCGGAGGTGGCCCGCCGGGCCCCGTTCCGCCCGCGACGGCTAGGCTGCGGATCATGCTCGTTGCCGCCGCCGTCTGCCCCGCCCCGCCGCTCCTCGTGCCCGAGGTCGCCGCGGGAGCCGCCGCCGAACTCGGCGACGCCCGTACCGCCTGCTCCGACGCCCTCGCGGTGCTCGCCGCCTCCCGCCCCGACCTGCTGGTCGTCATCGGCGCCGCCGACGAGGACCACCGCGGCACCTTCCCTCAGGGCGCCCGCGGCAGCTTCCGCGGATTCGGCGTCGAGGCCGACGTACGGCTCGGGGCCGGGGACGAAGGCCCCCGCCTCCTGCCGCCGTCCCTCGCCGTCGGCGCATGGCTGCTCGGCCGCGCCGGCTGGGGCGCCGCGCCCGTGGAGGGCCTCGGGGTCGGGGAACCGTTCGACACCGCGCGGTGCCTGGAGGCCGGCCGGGGACTCGCCGCGCGCGAAGAGCGCGTCGCGCTCCTCGTCATGGGCGACGGCAGCGCCTGCCGCACCCTGAAGGCCCCCGGCTACCTCGACGACCGGGCCGAAGCCTTCGACGCCGCGGCGGCCCGCGCCCTCGCCTCCGCCGACGTGGCCGCGCTCGCCGCCCTCGACGCCGAGCTCGCGTACGAGCTCAAGGCCGCCGGCCGGGCGCCCTGGCAGGTGCTGGCCGGCGCAGCCGAGGGCGCCGGCCTCGACGGGCGGCTGCTGTACGAGGACGCCCCGTACGGGGTCGGCTACTTCGTCGCCACCTGGTCCTAGCCCCGGTCCGAGCCGCCGGCACCGGTCCCGGCCCGCGGCCCCGGAGACGCGGAAGGGGCGCGGGTTCCGATGAACCTGCGCCCCTTCCGAAACAGCGTCAGGAAGCGGCCGGCGGCGTCGTCCCGCCGGGGGCGTCCTTGTGCGCGATCTTGCCCAGGGCGTCCTTCGCCTTGCTCGTGCCGGTCTCGATGTGGCCGTGGTACTTGCCCTTGGTTTTGGAGTCCACGGCCTGGGCCATCTTGTCGAGGTTCTGGCCGATCTTGCCCTCGTGCTGCAGTGCGAGGTTGCCGACCTTCTCCTTCGCCGGACCGAGCTTGGCCTTCAGAGATTCCAGCAGGCCCATGGGTCACCTTCCAGTGGCGGCGGCTACGTACGGGCGCTCTCGCCGGCCTCGCTGTCCGCGACTGCCTCCGCCGACTGCTGCTTCGGGATCTCCACGGCTTCCGCCGCAGGCGCCTCCGGCGCAGCCGGCTCGGCTTCGGTCTCACCGACCGGAGCCTCGGACTCCGTCGTCACGTCCTCGGAAGCGACCTTCGTGGTCGCATCCTCGCCCTTACGACGAAAAAACCGAGCAAAAACGCCCATGTCTACTCCCATAACGTTACTCGTGCGGGTGAAGTTCCGCCTCGTACGGCCCGGCCTCCGCACGGCGTACGCCCGGCGGAGGCTCGCCAGGGCAACGACCCTGCCACCGCCCCGTCACGTAACTCGATCGGGTACATGCCGCAAGGTTTGCGAGACTGGGGCGGTGAGGAATGCAGCCCCCGCCCCGCGGGTCATCGCCGTCGTCGGTCCCACCGCGGCCGGAAAGTCCGATCTGGGCGTAGCCCTGGCCCGCCGGTTCGACGGCGAGGTCGTCAACGCCGACTCCATGCAGCTGTACCGGGGGATGGACATCGGCACCGCCAAGCTGACGACCGAGGAGCGCGGCGGCGTCCCGCACCACCTCCTGGACATCTGGGACGTGACCGAGACCGCGAGCGTCGCCGAGTACCAGCGCCTGGCCCGCGCCGAGATCGACAAGCTGCTCGCCCAGGGCCGCACGCCGGTCCTCGTCGGCGGATCGGGCCTGTACGTCCGCGGCGCCCTCGACGCCATGGAGTTCCCCGGCACGGACCCGGAGATCCGGGCCCGGCTGGAGGAGGAGGCCGCCCTGCACGGCCCCGGCGCCCTGCACGCCCGCCTCGCCGCCGCCGACCCGGCCGCCGCCCAGGCGATCCTGCCCAGCAACGGCCGCCGCATCGTCCGCGCCCTGGAGGTCATCGAGATCACCGGGAAGCCGTTCACCGCCAACCTGCCCGGCCACGAGTCGGTCTACGACACCGTCCAGATCGGTGTCGACGTGGCCCGGCCGGAGCTCGACGAGCGGATCGCGCTGCGCGTGGACCGGATGTGGGAGGCCGGGCTGGTCGACGAGGTCCGTGCGCTGGAAGCCCGGGGCCTGCGCGACGGAATCACCGCTTCCAGGGCGCTCGGCTACCAGCAGGTGCTGGCCGCCCTCGCCGGCGAGTGCACCGAGGACGAGGCCAGGGCCGAGACCGTCCGGGCCACCAAGCGGTTCGCCCGCCGACAGGACTCCTGGTTCCGCCGGGACCCCCGTGTGCACTGGCTCAGCGGCGCCGTCGCGGACCGGGGGGAACTCCTCGGACTCGCGCTGTCGTTGGTCGAACGAGCGGTTACAGCCTGATCACGTGATGGCATCGGGACGCCCCGTGCGCCCGTTCGGGACCCTCAGCCGTGCCATCATCAAATTCCGCGGGTGCGATCACCGGCGGTGAACAACAGCGTGCGAAGTCCGAGTGGGGAGGGCGCGTGGCAATGGAGGCCGGCCCTCGTGACACCGGGCAGGACGGGACGAGACGGGAAGCGGACCCGATGCTTCTCGACGCGTCCCCCGAGCCCGAAGGCCTCGGCCTGCCCGCGGACCCGGCACGGCTGACCCCCGACGGCCCGGACGCACCGGACACCGCCGAGGCGGAGGCCGCCGCCGGTCCCGCGTTCGAGGTCGAGCTGCGCCCGCAGCGCCGGCTGCGCATCTGGCAGATCGCCCCGATCGTGATGCTGGCCGCCGCCGGCTCCCTGATGTTCGCCTTCCCACTCGCCTTCGAGTTCGGCGACGGCGGAGCCGTGGTCGCCATGCTCGGCTTCCTCATCAGCTCCTGCGCCGGCGGCTGGGGGATGATGGCCGCGCGCCGCGTGGGCTACACCTGGCCCGGGCTCCCGCCCCGGGGCAGCGGCCGTCGCCCCGACTGGCGCATGGCCGGGCTGTACGCCCTGGTCGCGCTGGCCGTCGTCGCCCTGGCCGTGTACCGGGTCGCGCGCCTGCGATAGACGCCGCCGACCTGCCCGAACACCGCGCTCGGTACCATGGGCGGGTGACGCAGACGAGCCTCTCCTTCCTCAAGGGCCACGGCACCGAGAACGACTTCGTGATCGTCCCGGACCCGGACAACGCCGTCGAGCTGCCCGCGACCGCCGTCGCGAAGCTGTGCGACCGGCGTGCCGGAATCGGCGCGGACGGCGTGCTGCACGTCGTCCGGTCCGCCGCGCACCCCGAGGCGGCGCACATGGCCGACGAGGCCGAGTGGTTCATGGACTACCGCAACAGCGACGGCTCCATCGCCGAGATGTGCGGCAACGGCGTCCGCGTCTTCGCCCGCTACCTCCAGTACGCCGGCCACGTCGAGCCCGGCGACCTCACCGTCGCCACCCGCGGAGGCGTCAAGCGGGTGCACCTCGACAAGAGCGGCGACGTGACGGTCTCCATGGGCCGCGCCGTCCTCCCCGAGGAACAGGTCACCGTCACGGTCGGCGACCGTGCCTGGCCCGCCCGCAACGTCAACATGGGGAACCCGCACGCCGTCGCGTTCGTCGACAGCCTGGACCACGCCGGCAAGCTGCTCGACCCGCCCCCGTTCAGCCCGGCCGGGGTCTACCCGTCGGGTGTCAACGTGGAGTTCGTCGTCGACCGGGGCCCCCGCCACGTTGCCATGCGCGTCCACGAGCGCGGCTCCGGCGAGACCCGCTCCTGCGGCACCGGCGCCTGCGCCGTCGCCGTGGCCGCCATCCGCCGCGACGGCGCGGACCCGGCAGCCACCGGCGAACCCGCCACGTACACCGTCGACCTCCCCGGCGGCACCCTCCTCATCACCGAACACCCCGACGGCCAGATCGACATGACCGGACCGGCCGTCATCGTGGCCGCGGGTGAGTTCGACGCGGCCTGGCTCGCCGAAACGGCTTTCGGCTGAAGCTTCCCTCTAATGGGTGATCCGTTTCACGCTGAGCGAGAGGCGGACTGCGCCACGTGGTGGGGTCGGTAGCATCAGGCACCGGCCCTGAGGGCTCACCCCATGCCCGCCACCGCCGGTCGAAGACGCCGGAGGTGCCCATGAGTGCAGAGGCCACGAACCCCGAAGCACGTCCCGAAGCGCGCCCTGAGCTCCGCAGACGAGGCCGTACCCGCCTTGACCTGCGACGACTTGGGCGCGCCGCCCTTCTCGGGCCCACATCCCGAGACCGGCTCCCCGACGCCATCGGCCATGTCGCCGAGGCGCACCGCGCCCATCACCCGGACGCGGACCTGTCCGTCCTGCGCCGCGCGTACGTGCTCGCGGAGTCCTCGCACCGCGGCCAGATGCGGAAAAGCGGTGAGCCGTACATCACACATCCACTCGCCGTCACCCTGATCCTCGCCGAACTCGGCGCCGAGACCACCACCTTGACGGCCTCTCTGCTCCACGACACCGTCGAGGACACCGAGGTGACCCTCGATCAGGTCCGCGCGGAGTTCGGCGACGAAGTCTGCTTCATCGTCGACGGCGTCACCAAGGTGGAGAAGATCGACTACGGGGCCGCCGCCGAGCCCGAGACCTTCCGCAAGATGCTCGTCGCCACCGGCAACGACGTCCGCGTCATGTCGATCAAACTCGCCGACCGGCTGCACAACATGCGCACCCTCGGCGTGATGCGCCCCGAGAAGCAGGCGCGCATCGCCAAGGTCACCGGCGACGTCCTCATCCCCCTCGCCGAACGGCTCGGCGTACAGGCCCTCAAGACCGAGCTGGAAGACCTCGTCTTCGCGATCCTGCACCCCGAGGAGTACGAGCACACCCGCGCGCTCATCGCCGCCCACGCCGGCGAGCGCGACCCGCTGCCCGCCATCGCCGACTCCGTCAGGGCCGTCCTGCGCGACGCCGGCATCGCCGCCGAGGTGCAGGTACGGCCCCGGCACTTCGTCTCCGTGCACCGGATCGCCCTCAAACGCGGCGAGCTGCGCGGCTCCGACTTCGGCCGCATCCTGGTGCTCGTCGGGGAGAACGCCGACTGCTACGCCGTGCTGGGCGAGCTGCACACCTGCTTCACCCCGGTCGTCTCGGAGTTCAAGGACTTCATCGCCGCCCCGAAGTTCAACCTCTACCAGTCGCTGCACACAGCCTTCGCCACGCCCGAGGGGTACGTGGCCGAAGTCATCGTCCGCACCCGCCAGATGCACCGGGTCGCCGAGGCCGGCGTGGTCGCCCTCGGCAACCCGTACGCCACCGCCTCGGCGGAGGCCGCCGCCGACTGCGACGAGGAGCGGGTCGACCCGACCCGGCCCGGCTGGCTGTCGCGCCTCCTCGACTGGCAGCAGTCCGCGCCCGATCCCGACACCTTCTGGAGCGTGCTGCGCGCCGAGCTGGCACAGGACCGGGAGATCACCGTGTTCCGCGCCGACGGCGGTTCCCCCGGCACGATCAGCCTGCCCGCCGGGGCCAGCTGTATCGACGCCGCGTACGCACAGTACGGCGAAGCGGCCCACGGCTGTATCGGCGCCCGCGTCAACGGGCGTCTCACCTCCCTGGCCTCCCGGCTGTCCGACGGGGACACCGTCCAGCTGCTGCTCGCCCAGGACGCCTCCTCGGGCCCCGCCGCCGACTGGCTGGAGCACGCCAGGACCCCGGCCGCCCGGATCGCCATCGGCAGCTGGCTCCAAGCGCACCCCGACTCGGTGAAACCCACCACCACGGCCGCCCGGGCACCGCTGTCCGTGGTCGGCGCCCGGGGCGGCGGCGGCAACGCGGTCGCCGACCTGCCGGACGCCACCGTACGGCTCGCGGGCTGCTGCACACCCGTACCGCCGGACGCCGTCGCCGGGTTCGTCGTACGGGGCGGGGCCGTCACCGTCCACCGCATCCACTGCTCGGCGGTGGCCCAGATGCGCGCACTGGGCCGGACCTCCGTCGCCGTGCACTGGCGGGCCACGGCGGACTGCCGGGTCACCCTGCTCGCTGAATCGTTCGGCCGCCCGCATCTGCTGGCCGACCTGACCGAGGCCATCGCCCGCCAAGGGGTCGAAGTGGTCTCCGCGACCGTGGAGCCGCCCGTCGAGCAGCGGGTCCGGCACACCTACACCCTGCAGCTGCCCGACGCGACCGGACTGCCGGCCCTGATGCGGGCCATGCGGGACGTTCCCGGCGTCTACGACGTCAGCCGGGCCTAGGCCGGGCGTCGCCGGAAGGCCCCGTTCGGGTGGACCCGTCGCGCGCCGTACCCGGGCGCGTGGCGGGCGCTGGTAAGCGGTGGAGGATGCAGCTCTCCTCCCCCCGCCTGCGCGCCGCCCTGCTCGCCGCGGCCTCCCTCACCCTCGTCGCCGCCGTGCTGCCCCCGCCGATGCCGCTGGGCATCGGTGACACGCTGTTCCCGCAGCTCGGGAACCCCGGGTATGACGTCCTCTCGTACGATCTGTCCTTCACGTACAAGGACAACAAGAGCCCGCTCGACGCGGTCACCGTCATCGACGCCCGCACCCTGCAGCCGCTGGAGCGGATCAACCTGGACTTCACCCACGGAACGGTGGCGTCCGCCCAGGTCAACGGCGAACCGGCGCGCTTCGAGAGCGCCGGGGAGGACCTCGTGCTCACCCCGGCGCGCCCGGTCACGGCCAATCTGCCGCTCCACATCGAGATCCGGCACACCAGCGATCCGCGCGGCATCGCCGACGGGGGCTGGGTCCCGACCGACGACGGCCTGGCCATGGCCAACCAGGCCGACGCCGCCCACCGGGTCTTCCCGTGCAACGACCACCCGGCGGACAAGGCGTACTTCACCTTCCGGATCACCGCACCGACCGGACTCACCGCCGTCGCCAACGGGGTGCCCGGCACGCTCCCGGCCCGCCGGGCCGCGGGCTCGGCCACCTGGACGTACCGGACCCTGCACCCGATGGCCACCGAGCTCGCGCAGGTCTCCATCGGCACCTCGGCCGTGGTGCAGGGCACCGGTCCGCACGGGCTGCCGCTGCGCGACGTGGTCCCGGCCGCGGACCGGCAGCGGCTGGAACCCTGGCTGAAGAAGACCCCCGGGCACATCCAGTGGATGGAGCAGCACATCGGCCGCTACCCCTTCGAGAACTACGGAGTGCTGATCGCGCGGGCGAAGACCGGATTCGAGCTGGAGACGCAGACCCTCTCCCTCTTCGAGAACAGCCTGTTCTCGGGGGAGGGCTACCCCGAGTGGTACGTCGAGTCGGTGATGGTCCACGAGCTCGCCCACCAGTGGTTCGGCGACAGCGTCACCCCGCGGACCTGGTCCGACCTGTGGCTCAACGAGGGACACGCCACCTGGTACGAGGCCCTGTACGCGGACGGGCTCGGCAAGTACTCCCTGGAGCGGCGCATGCGCGAGGCGTACCAGCGCTCCGACCAGTGGCGGGCGGCCGGCGGGCCCCCGGCCGCGCCGAAGCCCGCCGCCCCCGGCGAGAAGATCGGGCTGTTCCGGCCGGTGGTCTACGACGGGGCCGCGCTGGTGCTGTACGCACTGCGCCAGGAGATCGGCGCGAAGGCTTTCGACGGGGTCGAGCGCCGCTGGGTGGCGGAGCACCGGGACGGGATCGCCGGCACGCAGGACTTCGTACGACTGGCCTCGGAGGAGGCCGGACGGGATCTGGAGGCCTTCCTGAAGCCGTGGCTGTACGGGACGACGACCCCGGCGATGCCCGGGCACCCGGAGTGGGGCGGGCCGAAAAGCGTGTGACCGGCGGGGAACGGGCATGTCACCATCGACGAGGCCGAACGCCGGGGGAATCTCCCGGCGATGTGACACGTTGGACGTGACAGTGTTAGGTCACTGTCACACGTGGCTTTGGCCGCATTCGATATCGACGTAAGGATCCAATGACCTCCTCTTCTTCCCCTTTCCAGGACGCGCGGGACGCACGGGACGTGCCGGACTCGCAGAGCTTCACCGAGAGTCTTCGGGCCGACGCCCTGATGGAAGAGGACGTCGCCTGGAGCCACGAGGTCGACGGAGACCGGGACGGCGAGCAGTTCGAGCGCTCCGAGCGCGCGGCGCTGCGCCGCGTGGCCGGCCTCTCCACCGAGCTCGAAGACGTCACCGAGGTCGAGTACCGGCAGCTGCGCCTTGAGCGCGTGGTGCTGGTGGGCGTCTGGACCTCCGGCACGGTGCAGGATGCCGAGAACTCCCTCGCGGAGCTCGCGGCCCTCGCCGAGACGGCCGGCGCCCTCGTACTCGACGGTGTCATCCAGCGCCGCGACAAGCCGGACCCGGCCACCTTCATCGGCTCCGGCAAGGCCCGCGAGCTGCGGGACATCGTGCTTGAGAGCGGGGCCGACACCGTCGTCTGCGACGGTGAGCTCAGCCCCGGCCAGCTCATCGCCCTCGAAGACGTCGTCAAGGTCAAGGTGGTCGACCGGACCGCCCTGATCCTCGACATCTTCGCCCAGCACGCCAAGTCCCGAGAGGGCAAGGCGCAGGTCGCCCTCGCGCAGATGCAGTACATGCTGCCGCGCCTGCGCGGCTGGGGTCAGTCGCTGTCCCGGCAGATGGGTGGCGGCGGCGGTGGCGGCATGGCCACCCGAGGCCCCGGTGAGACCAAGATCGAGACCGACCGGCGCCGGATCCGCGAGAAGATGGCGAAGATGCGCCGGGAGATCGCGGAGATGAAGACCGGCCGCGACATCAAGCGGCAGGAACGGCGCCGCAACAAGGTGCCCTCGGTCGCCATCGCCGGCTACACCAACGCCGGCAAGTCCTCCCTGCTCAACCGCCTCACGGGCGCGGGCGTGCTGGTGGAGAACGCGCTGTTCGCCACCCTCGACCCGACCGTGCGCCGGGCCGAGACGCCCAGCGGCCGGATCTACACGCTGGCCGACACGGTCGGCTTCGTCCGGCACCTGCCCCACCACCTGGTCGAGGCGTTCCGCTCCACGATGGAGGAGGTCGGCGACTCCGACCTCATCCTGCACATCGTGGACGGCTCGCACCCGGCTCCGGAGGAGCAGCTGGCGGCGGTGCGCGAGGTCATCCGCGAGGTCGGCGCGGTCAACGTGCCCGAGATCGTGGTGATCAACAAGGCCGACGCCGCGGATCCGCTCGTACTGCAGCGGCTGCTGCGGATCGAGCGGCACTCCATCGCCGTCTCGGCGCGCACGGGGCAGGGCATCGCCGAGCTCCTCGGGCTCATCGATTCCGAACTGCCGCGGCCCGAGGTCGAGGTGGAGGCCCTGGTGCCGTACACGCGCGGCTCGCTGGTCGCTCGGGCGCACGCCGAGGGCGAGGTGATCTCCGAGGAGCACACCCCGGAGGGCACCCTGCTCAAGGCCCGGGTCCACCAGGAACTGGCGGCGGACCTGGCGCCGTACGTGCCGGCGAAGCGGTGACGCGGACACGGCAGCACGGATGAACCGAGGGCCCCCTGCACTGCAGGGGGCCCTCGGTCGTGTGGCTGCGTGGCCACGTGGCCGCGCATACGGGTGGGGACTACTTGAACTTGGCGCTCACGGCGTCGAAGATCCCCTTGGCCTCCGGTCCCAGCCGGGGTCCGGCCAGCCAGCCCGCCTTGACGGGGCCGATCGAGGTGTTCGACACCAGCGCCGGCTTGCCGTCACTGCCCGCGGCCACCCAGCCGCCGCCGGAGGAGCCGCCGGTCATCGTGCAGCCGATGCGGTACATCACCGGGTCGTTCGTGGTCAGCGACAGCCGGCTCGGCTTGTCGGTGCACTGGAAGGCCTTCTGGCCGTCGAACGGGGCCGCCGCCGGGTAGCCCGTGGCTGTGATGCCCGCGACCTTCGGCACCGCCGGGGCGTTGAACTCCACCGGGAGCGCCGCACCGACCGTCTCCTCCAGGGACTTCCCGGTGCTCTTCTCCGGGGTCACGTGCAGCACCGCGAAGTCGTACGGGGCGCCTGCGCCGCCGGTCGGACCGCCGTTCGCGATCCACTGGTTCGAGGTCTGCGCCCAGTCGCTCCACCACACGCCGTACGGAGCCACCTGATCGCGCGGGGCGCCCTTGAGCTGCGCCGCCGGCCGGCCCGCGTTGTTGTACGACGGGACGAAGGCGATGTTGCGGTACCAGCCGCCGGACTTGCCCGCGTGCACGCAGTGGCCGGCCGTCCAGACCATGTTGGACTTGCCAGGGTGGGCCGGGTCCTTGACCACGGTCGCCGAGCAGACCATGGAGCCCTCGGGGCCGTCGAAGAAGACCTTGCCGGACACCGGAACGCTCGTGTGGTAAGGCGCGTTGGCCGCCTTGGCCTGCACCGGTGCCGGGACCGGGTCGGTGACGCCCTGGTCCTTGCCGGCGTCCGGGTCGATGGCCGGGGGCTGCGGGGTCTTGTCGGCCTCACGCATCCGGTCCGGGTCCCACAGGTCCTCGATGATCGGGTTGACGTAGTCGCCCGCCTCGCGGAGCCAGTCCTCCTGCTTCCAGTTCTTCCACGCACCCCCCTTCCACTTGTCCAGGTCGAAGCCGTGCTGCTTGAGCTTGTCCTTGAGCTGGTCCGGGATCTTGATGGTCCCGTCGGCTTCGGACGGGAGGCTCGCTGCCGCGGTCGGCTTGGCGTCGCCGCCGGCCTCCCCGTCGCCGGGTCCGCAGGCTGCGGCGGTCAGTGCGAGTGCCGCCGCGCACAGGATCGCGGTGACCGGTCGGTTCGGTCGCATGTCGTGAATCCCCCTGGTGGTTCTGGGTGTGAGACGCGGTGCAGTTGCGCTTTGTGGGGCACGCGAGGTGCGTGCTGCCGAGTGCAGCACCCCACTATGCCGCTGTCTTTGGGGACGGCACAGCCCGGGGCTGCGGTTCCGGATCCGGCGGACACCCCGAAGTCCGGGCGGAACAAGGATCTTGGGGCCACCCGTGATCCGCCGCCGTCACCGTCGTTGGTACGCACGGGGGATGGGGGAGCAGCGTTCATTTTCGAGGCGCAATCCGGTAGAGCAATCGTGCGGGAGGTCCGACAGTCGTGGCTTTGACCGAGCAGGGCGCGGCCGCCGCGCAGGGGCCACCGCAAGGGCAGCAGGCGTCACAGGAAGCACCGCAAGTACCGCAAGTAGCGCCACAGGCAACGCCGCAGGTACCGCCGCAGGGGAGCCGGGGATCGGCGGGGTCCGGTGGGCCTGCAGGGGTGGGCGCAGGTGCGGAGGGCATCCTGCGACGGCAGGCGATGCGGGAGTCCGCCGCCCGCACGTACGCGCGCTCGCTGCCCATCGTCCCGGTGCGCGCCCGAGGGCTGACGATCGAGGGCGCCGACGGGCGGCGCTACCTGGACTGCCTCTCCGGGGCCGGCACCCTCGCCCTGGGACACAACCACCCCGTGGTGCTCGAAGCCGTCCGCGGCGTCCTCGACTCCGGAGCACCGCTGCACGTCCTGGACTTGGCGACCCCGGTCAAGGACGCCTTCACCACGGAGCTGTTCGCCTGCCTCCCGCCGGCCCTGGCCGCCGACGCCCGCATCCAGTTCTGCGGGCCCGCCGGCACGGATGCGGTGGAGGCCGCGCTCAAACTGGTCCGCACGGCCACCGGGCGCACGGGGCTGCTCGCCTTCACCGGGGCCCACCACGGGATGACCGCCAGGGCCCTGGGTGCCTCGGGCGGAGCACCGGACGTACGGGTGACCCGGCTGCCGTTCCCTCAGGACTTCCGCTGCCCGTTCGGGGTCGGCGGCCCCGGGGGCGCCCGGCTCGGGGCCCGTTGGACCGAGAGCCTGCTGGACGACCCCAAGGGCGGGGTGCCGAAGCCCGCGGCGGTGATCGTCGAGCCGGTGCAGGGCGAGGGCGGGGTCTTTCCGGCCCCGGACGAGTGGCTGCGCCGGATGCGCGAGATCACCGAGGACCGGGGGATCCCGCTGGTCGCCGACGAGGTGCAGACCGGCGTGGGCCGCACCGGCGCCTTCTGGGGCGTCGACCACGCCGGGGTGGTGCCGGACGTGATGGTCCTGTCCAAAGCGATCGGCGGCAGCCTCCCGCTCGCGGTGATCGTGTACCGGTCGGGCCTGGACGTCTGGGCCCCCGGAGCACATGCCGGCACCTTCCGCGGCAACCAGCTGGCCATGGCGGCCGGAGCCGCCACCTTGGCGTACGTACGGAGGAACCGTCTCGCCGAGCGTGCGGGGGCCCTGGGCGAGCGGATGCTGACGGCCCTGCGTGCCTTGGCCTCCGTCCACCCCTGCATCGGGGACGTCCGGGGCCGCGGCCTGATGATCGGTGTCGAACTCGTCGACCCCGACACCGGGGCCGTGGCGCCGGCCCTCGCCGCGACCGTCCGCCAGGAGTGCCTGAACCGCGGCCTGATCGTCGAACTCGGCGGCCGCCACTCCAGCGTCGTCCGCCTCCTGCCGCCGCTGACCCTCACCGACGAACAGGCCGCCGCCGTGCTCGACCGCCTGGCCGACGCCATCCCCGCCGCAGCCGCCTGCCGGCCCCACTGACCCGCACCCCAAGGACCAGCGATGCCCGACTCGCAACACCGCGCCACCGACACCCCGCCCACGCGCCCCCTCGCCGAACCGACACCAACCCCGGGTCCCGTCCCCGGCACTCCGCGTCCCCCTGGCGGATCGGCGCCGACCCTCGGCATCGGGACCGAGTCCGCCACCGCGAGCCCCGTCGGCGGGCCGGCACCGGCCCCGGGCGGCGGGACCGACGGCATGCGTCCCCCTGGCGAATCGGCACCGACCCCCGCCAGTGGGGACGAGGCCGGCGGCACGCGTGCCGCCGATGGGCCGGCGCCCGCCCATGGCGGCAGGGGCGTACCGGGCGGATCGGCGCCGGAGCCGGTGGGCTCGATCCCCGAGGCCACCTCATTGCCGTCCGCGGGCACCGGCGCTCCCGGCAGAACCGATGGGAGCGAACGGACCGGCGGCCTCGCAGGGTTGGCCTCGACCCCCCAGCCCACCCACCGGCCGAACCCCGGCGCCGACGGGCTGGTGTCGGAGCCGGAGGGCTCTGCTCTGACCCCCCGGTCCCCGCTGGGCTCGGCGCCCCGGGCCACTCCGTGGCCTGCATCCGGTCTCGGCAGCCTCACCACCCCTGGCGGGCCCGCCGGGACCGAAGGGACGGGAAGGCTTGCGGGCGCCGGCGGTTTCGGCGGGTCCGCTACGGAGGCGGGGGCGGCTGCCACCCCCGGCCCGCAGTCCCCAGTGGACCCGGTCTCAGAGGGCAGCGCATGGCAGGCTCCAGGGACCGGCGGGCCGGGTGGAGCCGGACGCATCCCCTCCTCCGGTGCTTCCCCTGAGCCCGGCAGGGGCGGTGACGGCCGAGGCCTCGGCGGGATCGCGCCCGAACCGGAGTGCACCGCTCCGGCCCCCCGGCGCCCGCTGGGCCCGACCCTCGGCGCTGGCAGCCCTGGTGCTCACGGGGGCGGCGGGAGCGGGGGCGAGACCGAGCCGGCGGGGTCCGGCGCGACTCCACAGCCCACGGCAGCGGCGGTTCCGCCGGGTGCCGCGGCCACCGTGCCGCGGCAGAAGGACGGCACACTCCGGCTCCGGGTCGGCTCCGCCGGTTCGGCCGGTCCCGAGCCCGCGATGCTGCCCGACCTGCTGGACCACCCCGACCCGGGCATCGCCGCCGAGGCCGCGGCGGTGGAGAACCTGCTGCGGTGCTGGGTCCGCGAAAGCGGCATCGGCCGTCCCGACGGGCCCGGCGGGACCCTGCTGCGCATCCCCTTCCCCGCATCCGGCACCGCCCTGCTCGTCGCCGTCCGCTACTGGTCCCCGGCCGGCTGGCACCGCTTCGCCCCCGCCCGGCTCGAAGGCGCACCTGCCCACGCCCCGGCGCTGGACGCCGTCACCCTCGCCTCCCTGATCGCCCGCGAGGGCGACAACCGCGGCCGCGGCGGTGCCGCCCTCGTCGGCCGCGTCGCCGACTCGGTACGCCGCACCGCCGAGTTCATCGCCGACCGGCGCGAACGCCCCACCCCGCCCGAACCCGTCGCCGGTGACCTCTTCCTCACCGCCGAACAGTCCCTCCTCCTCGGCCACCCCCTCCAGCCGGACCCGAAGAGCCGCGAAGGGCTCTCCGAAACCGAAGCACGCCGCTACTCACCGGAACTCCACGGCTCCTTCCCCCTGCACTGGTTCGCCATCGCCCCTTCCGCCCTCGCCACCGACTCCGCCTGGACCGAGCGCGGCCGTCCCGTCTCCGCCGCCCGCCTCCTCGGCCGGCTCACTCCCGGGCTCCCGCTGCCCGACGGCATGACCCCCCTTCCCCTGCACCCCTGGCAGGCCCGCGACCTGCTCCAGCGCCCCGCCGTCGCAGCCCTCCGCGACGCGGGACTCCTCCACGACCTGGGCCCGTACGGCGAGCCCTGGTACCCCACTTCCTCCGTCCGCACCGTCCACCGCCCCGGCACCCCCGCGATGCTCAAACTCTCCCTGGGCCTGCGCATCACCAACTCCCGCCGCGAGAACCTCCGCAAGGAACTCCACCGCGGCGTCGAAGTGCACCGGCTGCTCCGCACCGGCCTCGCGGAACAGTGGCAGGCGGCCCACCCCGGTTTCGACATCGTGCGCGACCCTGCCTGGATCGCTGTCGACGCCCCGGACGGCACCCCCGTCCCCGGACTGGACGCCGTACTGCGACACAACCCCTTCCGCCCCCACGACGACGTCGTCTGCATCGCCGCACTCACCGCGCCCCGCCCGTGGCCGGGCCGGGCCACCGTGCGCTCGCGGCTCGCCGAGATCGTCTCCCGGCTCTCCGCCACCACAGGGCGGGCGACCTCCGCCGTCGCCGCCGAGTGGTTCCTGCGCTATCTCGACCACGTCGTCCTGCCGGTCCTCGCCTTCGACGCGCTCGCCGGCATCGCCCTCGAAGCGCACCAGCAGAACACGCTGGTCCTCCTCGACCCGGCCGGCTGGCCGGTCGGCGGCCGCTACCGCGACAACCAGGGCTACTACTTCCGCGCCTCCCGCCGGGCGGAACTGGAGCGCCGACTCCCCGGTATCGGCAGCGCCAGCGACACCTTCGTCTCCGACGCCGTCACCGACGAACGCTTCGCCTACTACCTCGGCATCAACAACGTGCTCGGGCTCATCGGCGCCTTCGGATCCCAGCGGCTCGCCGACGAACGCGTCCTGCTCGCCGCCTTCCGCCGGTTCCTCGGCAAGGCCTCCGGACTCGGACCGCTCCCCGCACGGCTGCTCGACTCACCCACCCTGCGCTGCAAGGCGAACCTGCTCACCCGCCTGGGCGGCCTCGACGAGCTCGTCGGCCCCGTCGACTCCCAGTCCGTCTACGTCACCCTCACCAACCCCCTCCACGATTGAGTGCCGATGCCCTCCACCGACACCTCCACCGACCTCTCCGCCACCGCCTTCACCGTCGCCGTCGACTCCGCCGCCCCCATGGCCGCCGCGGGTGTCCGTATCCCCGGACGACGGCTCGCCGCCCGGCTGCTGCCCCTGCTCGCCGAAGCCGAACTGCTCGACTCCCCGGCCGGCTGGGGCACCGTCGCCACCCCAGTGGGAGCCTTCCGCCTCGAACCCGTACGGCTCGGCCGCGACCTGGAGCTGCTCACCGGCTGGATGAACGACCCCGAGGTGGCCGCCTACTGGGAGCTCGCCGGTCCCGCGGCCGTCACCGCCGCCCACGTACGGGCCCAGCTCGACGGGAACGGCCACAGCGTGCCCTGCCTCGGCCTCCTCGACGGCAGGCCGATGAGCTACTGGGAGATCTACCGGGCCGACCTCGACCCGCTGTCCCGCCACTACCCGGCGCGCCCCCATGACGCGGGTATCCACCTGCTCATCGGGGACGGCACGAACCGCGGATGCGGCCTGGGCACCGCCCTGCTGCGCGCCGTCGCCAACCTCGTGCTCGACAACCGCCCCCGCTGCACCCGCGTCATCGCCGAACCGGACATCCGCAACACCCCCTCCGTATCAGCCTTTCTCAACTCCGGATTCCGCTGTTCCACGGAGATCGACCTCCCCGGGAAGCGCGCCGCCCTGATGGTCCGGGAGCGGGCGCTGCGCAATCTCATCTGAACCGCCGCCCCGCATCCCCGGACCACCACTGCGCGCCTCCCCTTCAGCCTTCCTGCTCAGCTCTCCCGCACAGCCTTCCGTTCACGCCTCACCCTTCGAAAACTCTGCGCCGCGCAGCAAAGTTCCCGATCCCGAGGAGTCCCGTGCCGAATTTTCCCGACGCCACCGACTCCGCCGGCGACGCCTGGCAGCTGACCCTCGACGACGGCAGCAGCCTCGGCTTCCGGGCCCGCCGCCGCGCGTACGGGAGCCGGCACGTCGTCCCGGACACCATCACGCTCACCCCGCCGCCCCCGTCGCCGGAACCCCCCACCGCCTTCACGGACCCGTACGCCTTCCTCGTCCGCACCCGCACCCTTCGACCTGCTCGGCGAGCGCATCGGGCGGCTCTGCATGCACCGGAACCCGCTGTACGAGGACGGCTGCCGCGAGCGCGCTGCCGCCCGCAGGCGGTGGCACGGCACCGTGCCCGACCCCTTGTACCAGCCGTTGTACCGGCCGTGAATCATCGTCTTGGCGGTCACTGTCGGTGGCGCCCCGTAGGGTTGGCAGTGCTATGACGAAGCCCTCCCTCCCCGACCTGCTGCACGCCGCCGTCTCCGCCGTCGGCGGCACGGAGCGGCCCGGCCAGGTGTCCATGGCCGAAGCCGTCGCCGAGGCGATCGACGACAACACGCACCGGCTGATCCAGGCCGGCACCGGCACCGGCAAGTCCCTCGGCTATCTGGTGCCGGCCCTCGCGCACGGCGAACGTGTGGTCGTGGCCACCGCCACCCTCGCCCTCCAGCGGCAGCTCGTCGAGCGCGACCTGCCCCGGACGGTGGACGCGCTGCACCCGCAGCTCCGCCGCCGCCCGCAGTTCGCCATGCTCAAGGGCCGGTCCAATTACCTGTGCCTGCACCGGCTGCACGAGGGTGCCCCGCAGGATGAGGAGGAGGGCCTCTTCGACCAGTTCGAGGCGGCCACCCCCACGAGCAAGCTCGGTCAGGACCTGCTGCGCCTGCGCGACTGGGCCGACGAGACGGAGACCGGCGACCGGGACGACCTGACTCCCGGTGTCTCGGACAAGGCCTGGTCGCAGATCTCCGTCTCCTCCCGGGAGTGCCTGGGTGCGACGAAGTGCGCGTACGGCGCCGAGTGCTTCGCCGAGGCTGCCCGCGAGCGGGCCAAGCTCGCCGACGTGGTCGTCACCAACCACGCGCTGCTGGCCATCGACGCCATCGAGGGCGCCCCGGTGCTGCCGCAGCACGAGGTGCTGATCGTGGACGAGGCGCACGAGCTGGTCTCCCGGGTGACCGGGGTCGCCACCGGCGAGCTCACCCCGGGCCAGGTCAACCGCGCCGTGAAGCGCGCGGCCAAGCTGGTCGACGAGAAGAACGCGGACTCGCTCCAGACCGCGTCCGAGTCGTTCGAGCGGGTCATGGAGCTGGCCCTTCCGGGCCGGCTGGAGGAGGTCCCCGAGGACTTGGCGTATGCCCTTGCGGCCCTGCGGGACGCCGCGCGCAACGTCATTTCGGCGATCGGCGCGACCCGCGACAAGTCCGTCCACGACGAGGACGCCGTCCGCAAGCAGGCTCTGGCCGCGGTGGAGAGCGTCCACGGGGTGGCCGAGCGGATCCTGCTCGGCTCCGAGTACGACGTCGTCTGGTACGAGCGGCACGACCGCTTCGGCGCCACCCTCCGGGTCGCCCCGCTGTCCGTGTCCGGGCTGCTGCGCGAGAAGCTGTTCGAGGACCGCTCGGTGGTCCTGACCTCGGCGACCCTCAAGCTGGGCGGTGATTTCAACGGGGTCGCAGCCTCGCTGGGCCTGTCCCCCGAAGGGGTCGAGGGGGACGACGCACCGGTGTGGAAGGGGCTGGACGTCGGCTCGCCGTTCGACTACCCGAAGCAGGGCATCCTCTACGTCGCAAAGCACCTGGCCACGCCGGGCCGGGAGGGCACCCGCGGCGACATGATGGACGAGCTCGCCGAGCTGATCGAGGCGGCCGGCGGCCGCACCCTCGGCCTGTTCTCCTCCATGCGGGGCGCCAAGGCAGCCGCCGAGGAGCTGCGCGGCCGGCTCGACAACCCGATCCTGCTCCAGGGAGAGGAGACGCTCGGCGAGCTGATCAAGGCGTTCGCGGCGGACCCGAAGACCTGCCTGTTCGGGACGCTGTCGCTCTGGCAGGGCGTGGACGTGCCCGGTCCCAGCTGCCAGCTCGTGGTCATGGACCGCATCCCGTTCCCGCGCCCCGACGACCCGCTGATGAGTGCCCGGCAGAAGTCGGTCGAGCAGCACGGCGGCAACGGCTTCATGGCCGTCGCGGCCACGCATGCGGCACTTCTGATGGCCCAGGGTGCGGGTCGGCTCGTACGGGCCACCGGCGACCGCGGCGTCGTCGCGGTCCTGGACCCCCGGCTGGCCACCGCCCGGTACGGAACCTTCCTGCGGGCCACCCTGCCGGACTTCTGGTACACCACGGACCGCAACCAGGCACGCCGCTCGCTGGCAGCGATCGACGCTGCCGCACAGGCGGACGGCAAGTAGCCCCTCCTGCCGAACAGCCCCTGCCGACGGGTCGGCAGGGGCTGTCGTGCGCGGGAGCAGCACAGGTTCAGACGCGGGAAAAGACGCGGAAAAGCAGCTCCGGGACCGGCGCAGTGGGTCCCGGAGCCGTATGGGGGCGCGGGGTCAGACCCGGCGCAGCACCGCGACGACCTTGCCGAGGATCGTCGCCTCGTCGCCGGGGATCGGCTGGTAGGCGGCGTTGTGCGGGAGCAGCCAGACATGGCCGTCCTCCCGCTTGAACCGCTTGACCGTGGCTTCGCCGTCGAGCATCGCGGCCACGATGTCCCCGTTCTCCGCGACCGGCTGGCGACGGACCGTGACCCAGTCGCCGTCGCAGATGGCTGCCTCGATCATCGAGTCGCCGACGACCTTGAGGACGAAGAGTTCTCCATCGCCGACCAGCTGGCGGGGGAGCGGGAACACGTCCTCCACCGACTCCTCGGCGAGGATCGGGCCGCCGGCCGCGATCCGGCCGACCAGGGGAACGTACGAGGCGGCGGGCTTGCCGGTGGTGTCCGTGGGCTGAGAGCTGGGCTGGTCGGAGCCGCGGACCTCGTACGCCCGGGGGCGGTGCGGGTCCCGGCGCAGGAAGCCCTTGCGCTCCAGGGCCATCAGCTGGTGGGCGACCGAGGACGTGCTGGACAGGCCGACCGCCTGGCCGATCTCGCGCATCGACGGCGGGTAGCCGCGCCGCTGCACTGAGTCGCGGATGACCTCGATGACCCTCCGCTGCCGGTCCGTGAGCCCGGAGCTGTCGGCGCGGATGCCTGGAGGTCGGCCTGGCAGCGAGCGTGCGGGGCGTACGGGCTCCGCCTCCGGGTTCAGACTTGCGTCGTTCATGGGATGCACCGGCTCGAGTCGGCTCTGGGAGCGGTTCTGGGCAGTGATGGTGGCACTGTCTGCGGTGGTGGTCACGTCGGCCCCTCTCGAAATGTTCTCCCTAGCTGGACAACGGTAGTTGCTTTCGAAAGGTTGCGCCAAACACACGTTCGAGTGAAAAATCGCAGATCGTTCAACATGGCCACATCGAGGGGTGTATAGGCGGCCGGTCCGCCGAACGCGGGTTCGGTCCCGTGCCCGCTGTTTACGGTACCCTTCCCGGTCGGATCGCCACCTTCCGGTCCGGTGCCCAGTGTGGCACCGGGAACGCCTCCGTCCGGTGATCGGGCCCGGCGACACGCGGAGCGAACCAAATCTGCCGCAACCCAAGATCTAGTGGTTGGATGAGCGATGCCGCCCAGAAGTTGTGGTCCACGGTCCGCCGAGGCCCTCCGCATCGCATATGCTGGTGGCTGCTTCGCGAGCCCCCGGCAGAGACCCGTCTCAGTCGTTCAGGGGCCTTGCGGGGCGATTCAGTCGTGCCCAGAGGGAGGGTGAGGGACCATGCACTGCCCCTTCTGCAGGCACCCCGACAGCCGCGTCGTCGACAGCCGCACCACGGACGACGGCACGTCGATCCGCCGGCGCCGTCAGTGCCCCGACTGCTCCCGTCGCTTCACGACGGTGGAGACGGCCTCGCTGATGGTGATCAAGCGCAGCGGGGTGACCGAGCCCTTCAGCCGGACCAAGGTCATCTCCGGTGTGCGCAAGGCGTGCCAGGGGCGGCCGGTCACCGAGGACGCCCTCGCCAAGCTCGGCCAGCGGGTCGAGGAGGCGGTGCGCGCCACCGGGAGTGCGGAGCTGACCACCCACGACGTGGGTCTGGCCATACTCGGCCCGTTGCAGGAGCTCGACCTGGTCGCGTACCTCCGGTTCGCGTCCGTTTACAAGGCGTTCGACACACTCGAAGACTTCGAGACCGCCATCGCGGAACTCCGCGTGCCGCGGCCTCACCCCGAAGAGTGCGAGCCCGGTCGGACCGTTCCGGTCCCCGTGCCCGCCTCCGCCGCCGACTGACCGGGCGGCCGCAGCGCAGCGCGGCCGCCCGGTACGGCAAGGCGAAGAAACGCAGATAGAAGACAGACCGTGCCGCGGAATAACGCTGGCACTTTAGGGCGTTTTTGCCCGCATATGGGAGGAAGCGGCATGACAGAGACGGCGAGCGGCTCGGCACGAGGTTCCCGCGCCAAGGGGACCAAGACTGCCAAGGGCGGCCTGCGGATCGAGCGCATCCACACCACCCCGGGCGTGCACCCGTACGACGAGGTGAGCTGGGAGCTCCGTGACGTCGTCATGACGAACTGGCGCGACGGCTCGGTCAACTTCGAGCAGCGTGGCGTCGAGTTCCCCGACTTCTGGTCGGTGAACGCGGTCAACATCGTCACCAGCAAGTACTTCCGCGGCGCCGTCGGCACCCCGCAGCGCGAGACCGGTCTGAAGCAGCTCATCGACCGCATCGTGAAGACGTACACGAAGGCCGGTGAGGACTACGACTACTTCGCGTCCCCCGCCGACGCGGAGATCTTCGAGCACGAGCTGACCTACGCCCTCCTGCACCAGATCTTCAGCTTCAACTCGCCGGTGTGGTTCAACGTCGGCACGCCCCAGCCGCAGCAGGTCTCCGCCTGCTTCATCCTGGCCGTCGACGACTCCATGGAGTCGATCCTCGACTGGTACAAGGAAGAGGGCATGATCTTCAAGGGCGGCTCCGGCGCCGGCCTGAACCTCTCCCGCATCCGCTCCTCCAAGGAGCTCCTCTCCTCCGGCGGCAACGCCTCCGGTCCGGTTTCCTTCATGCGCGGCGCCGACGCGTCCGCCGGAACGATCAAGTCGGGCGGCGCCACCCGCCGCGCGGCGAAGATGGTCGTCCTCGACGTCGACCACCCCGACGTCGAGGCCTTCATCGAGACCAAGGTGAAGGAAGAGGAGAAGATCCGCGCCCTGCGCGACGCGGGCTTCGACATGGACCTGGGCGGCGACGACATCACGTCCGTCCAGTACCAGAACGCCAACAACTCCGTCCGCGTGAACGACGAGTTCATGACGGCCGTCGAGAACGGCACCGAGTTCGGCCTGCGCGCCCGCATGACCGGCGAGGTCATCGAGAAGGTCGACGCCAAGGCGCTCTTCCGCAAGCTGGCCGAGGCCGCGTGGGCCTGTGCCGACCCGGGCATCCAGTACGACGGTGTGATCAACAACTGGCACACCTGCCCCGAGTCCGGCCGGATCACCGCGTCCAACCCGTGCAGCGAGTACATGCACCTGGACAACACGTCCTGCAACCTCGCCTCGCTGAACCTGATGAAGTTCCTGAACGACGACGGCAAGGGCAACCAGTCCTTCGACGCCGAGCGCTTCTCCAAGGTCGTCGAGCTGGTCATCACCGCGATGGACATCTCCATCTGCTTCGCGGACTTCCCGACGCAGAAGATCGGCGAGAACACCCGCGCCTTCCGCCAGCTGGGCATCGGCTACGCCAACCTCGGCGCCCTGCTGATGGCGACCGGCCACGCGTACGACTCGGACGGCGGCCGCACCCTCGCCGCGTCGATCACCTCGCTGATGACCGGCACCGCGTACAAGCGCTCCGCCGAGCTGGCCGCCATCGTCGGCCCGTACGACGGCTACGCCCGCAACGCCGAGGCGCACAAGCGCGTCATGAAGCAGCACGCCGACGCCAACGCCGTCGCGCCGCGCACCGAGGACCTCGACAACTCGATCTGGGCCGCGGCCACCGAGGCCTGGCAGGACGTCCTGCGCCTCGGCGAGAAGAACGGCTTCCGCAACTCCCAGGCCTCCGTCCTCGCGCCGACCGGCACCATCGGTCTCGCGATGTCCTGCGACACCACCGGTGTCGAGCCGGACCTGGCCCTGGTCAAGTTCAAGAAGCTCGTCGGCGGCGGCTCGATGCAGATCGTCAACGGCACCGTCCCGCAGGCACTGCGCCGCCTGGGCTACCAGGAGGAGCAGATCGAGGCGATCGTCGCCCACATCGCCGAGCACGGCGTGGTCGTCGACGCCCCGGGCCTGAAGACCCAGCACTACGCGATCTTCGACTGCGCCATGGGCGAGCGCTCCATCTCCCCGATGGGCCACGTCCGGATGATGGCCGCGATCCAGCCCTGGATCTCCGGCGCGATCTCGAAGACGGTCAACATGCCGGAGTCGGCGACCGTCGAGGAGATCGAGGAGATCTACTTCGAGGCGTGGAAGATGGGCGTCAAGGCGCTCGCGATCTACCGCGACAACTGCAAGGTCGGCCAGCCCCTCTCCGCGAAGAAGAAGGAAGAGGAGAAGGAGGAGGTCACCGCCAAGGCGGAGGACACCATCCGCGCGGCGGTCGAGAAGGTCATCGAGTACCGCCCGGTCCGCAAGCGCCTCCCCAAGGGCCGCCCGGGCATCACCACCTCCTTCACCGTGGGTGGCGCCGAGGGCTACATGACCGCCAACTCCTACCCGGACGACGGCCTGGGCGAGGTCTTCCTGAAGATGTCCAAGCAGGGCTCGACCCTCGCGGGCATGATGGACGCCTTCTCGATCGCCGTCTCGGTCGGTCTGCAGTACGGCGTCCCGCTGGAGACGTACGTCTCGAAGTTCACGAACATGCGTTTCGAGCCGGCCGGCATGACGGACGACCCGGACGTGCGGATGGCGCAGTCGATCGTCGACTACATCTTCCGCCGCCTGGCGCTCGACTTCCTGCCCTTCGAAACCCGCTCGGCGCTCGGCATCCACACCGCCGAGGAGCGTCAGCGCCACCTCGACACCGGCTCGTACGAGCCGCTTGAGGACGACCTCGACACGGAGTCCCTTGCCCAGTCGGCCCCGCTGGCCGCCGTCCCGGCCGCCCCGAAGCCGGCCGCGGTCGTCGAGGTCCAGGCCCCGAAGACGGCGCACTCCAACGCCGAACTGGTCGAGATGCAGCTCGGCGTCTCCGCCGACGCCCCGCTCTGCTTCTCGTGCGGTACGAAGATGCAGCGCGCAGGCTCCTGCTACATCTGCGAGGGCTGCGGCTCGACCAGCGGCTGCAGCTGATACGGGCGGCTTCGCGTGGTTGAGCGCGAAGCGTGATCTCTGAAAGGGAGGGGCGTCAGCCATGGGCTGACGCCCCTCCCTGACGTGCACCGGCTTCGCCGCACATGCACAGGACAACTGGGACGCCGATCAGCTCGGCTACCCCTGGCCGGGCCCCCGACGACGCGCAGGCAGCTGACCGGCGCCGGATACGCTCGGAGCCGGTGAGCCGGGCGAAGAGCGGGTTGGTGTGCAGCGCCGTTATGCCGATCATTGTGCGCGGCGGGGCCATCGGGCGCCCGCCGTTTCACGAGCGGGAGCGGGGGAGACATGTGGAGTGGTGGCGAGCTGGATCTCGATGCCTATCTGGCACGGATCGGCTACGACGGGCCCGTCGGTGAGGACGGGGAACTCCGGCCGGACCTCGCGACGTTGTACGCAGTGCACCGGGCCCACACCGGTGCCATCACCTTCGAGAACCTGGACGTGCTGCTCGGCCGCCCCGTCGAGCTGGGCGTCAAGGCCCTGGAGGACAAGCTCGTGCACGGCCGCCGCGGCGGCTACTGCTACGAGCAGAACTCGCTGCTGGCCGCTGCCCTGGAGCGGATCGGCTTCGAGGTATCCGGGCGCGGCGCCCGCAACCGCACCCGGGGGGACTCCGTGCTCGCTGTGACGCACGCCGTCCTCGTGGTCACCGTCGAAGGGGAACCCTGGCTGTGCGACGCCGGGTTCGGCCACCAGGGCCCGCGCGAGCCCGTCCCGCTGGCGCGGCCCGGAGCCGAACTGGTGCAGGGGGAATGGACGTACGCGGTCCGTGAGGAGGGCGAGGGGATCCTCGCGCTGTGCATGCTGCGCGAGGGCACCTGGCGGGACCTGTACGCGTTCTCGCCGCAGCGTTACCACCCCGTCGACTACGTCCTGCTCAACCACTACAGCTCCTCTCACCCCCGTTCCGCCTTTGTCGGCCAGGTGGTCGTCCAGCACCCGGGCGAGCCCGTCCGCCGGGCGCTCGTGGGGCGGGAGCTCACCCGGCTGTACCCCGACGGGCGCGCAGAGCGGCAGTCAGTGGCCCCCCACGAGCTGCGCGCGCTGCTCGACCGGGAGTTCGGGCTTCGGCTGTCCGGGCGGGATGCGGAGGAACTGGAGCGTATGAACCGCGCTGGGGACTGACCGGGGCCGCGCCGGGCCCGTACGATGGCGCGGTGCTGGTCAAGTGGATTCGCTGCACGGTGACGGACCGACGCGGGTTCGAGCGCGGGCAGCGCAAATGGGCGGGGCTGCCGGGCGAGCCGGGATTCCGGGGACAGGGCGGCGGCTGGAGCCGGGGGCGGCAGGGGGTCGCGCATGTCTTCGCGTTTTGGGAGAGCCGTTCCTTCTACGACTCCTTCATGGCCCGGTCGTACGACCGGCTGGCCGCGGCCCAGGCCGGCACGTACACCAACGCCCGGGTCACGCTCTTCGACCACCGCTTCGACGTGAAGACCGGCTTCGAGCCGCGCTTCACCGACGCGGACGTCGTGCGCGTGGCCCACACCCGTGTGCGCGAGGGCCGCGTGGACCACTTCGCCCTCATGCAGGAGAAGGTGTGGAACCCGGCCATGGCCGGCTCGCCCGGGATGATCCGGGGACTCTTCGGAGAGGCCCCGGGCCGGGAGTTCCTGGTGCTGTCGATGTGGCATGCCGCCGCCGAACACGGCAAGTACCGTCAGGAGCGGGTCGAGCGGCTCTCGCTGCGCGCCCAGACCGAGGCCGACGTGGAGGCCCTCACGGGCGACGTCGTCGACCTCGAACCGTCTTGGACGGTATGACCGTACGACGATCGGCGGGCCGACCGGCGAGCCCGGGTGCCCGGCCCGCCGGTGGCCGCATAGGGTCGTGGAATGGCACGACCACGGCGCATCGTCCTTGTCCGGCACGGGGAATCGGAGGGCAATGCCGATGACACGGTGTACGAGCGGGAGCCCGATCACGCCCTGCGGCTGACCGGCCAGGGGCGTGAGGAGGCCGCGGAGGCCGGCGCACGGCTGCGCGAGCTGTTCGGCGAAGAGCCCGTCAGCGCGTACGTCTCCCCGTACCGCCGGACCCTCCAGACGTTCCGGGAGCTTCGGCTGGACCCGGCGCGGGTCCGGATGCGCGAGGAGCCGAGGCTGCGCGAGCAGGACTGGGGGAACTGGCAGGACCGGGAGGACGTACGGCTGCAGAAGGCGTACCGCGACGCGTACGGGCACTTCTTCTACCGTTTCGCGCAAGGCGAGTCGGGCGCGGACGTGTACGACCGCGTCGGGGCCTTCCTGGAGAGCCTCTTCCGCAGCTTCGAGGCCCCGGACCACCCGCCGAACGTGCTGCTGGTGACCCACGGGCTGACCATGCGGCTGTTCTGCATGCGCTGGTTCCACTGGTCGGTGGCCGAGTTCGAGGCCCTGTCCAACCCCGGTAACGGCGAATTCCGGGTGCTCCTGCTGGGTCCCGACGGGCGGTACCGCATGGACCGCCCATTTGAGCGCTGGACCACACCGGAGCCTTATGACCTGGACGGCTAAACTGACGCGGGATGACCGCCGACTCCTCTTCCGAAGGGCGCTACGCACGCGCCACGGCCAGCCTCCGCGGGCTGGCTCTGGGTGACGCCCTGGGCTCCCAGTACTTCGTCCCCGTGAACTACCCCCGCCTCAAGCGCCGCGAGCTGCCCGCCGGCACCGAGACCTGGCAGTGGACCGACGACACCGAGATGGCCTGCTCGGTGGTCGCCGTCCTCGCCCGACACGGGCGCATAGACCAGGACGCCCTGGCGAGCTCCTTCGCCCACCACCACGACTTCGACCGCGGCTACGGGCCCGCCGTGAACCGGATGCTCCGCCTCGTCCGTGAGGGCGAGGACTGGCGCACCCTGGCGGCCGAGCTGTTCAACGGGCAGGGCTCGTGGGGCAACGGTGCGGCCATGCGCATCGCGCCGCTGGGCGCCTGGTACGCCGACGACCCCGAGCAGGCCACGCACCAGGCGGAGATCTCCGCCTACACCACCCACCAGCACCGCGAGGCGGTGTGCGGGGCGATGGCCGTCGCCGCGGCAGCCGCGCTGGCGGCCGATCCGGCGGGTCCGCCGAAGGCTGCCGACCTGCTGGACGGGGTGATCGCCCTGGTGCCGCGCAGCGCCGTGGGCGCAGGGCTGCGGCGCGCGCGGGACATGCTGGACTACGGCGACGCGACCACGGTCGCGGCGGTGCTGGGCTGCGGGCGGCGCACGAGCGCCCACGACACCGTGCCGTTCGCCCTGTGGTCGGCGGCGCGGTCGCTGGACGACTACGAGCGGGCGTTCTGGACCACCGCGCAGGTGGGCGGGGACGTCGACACGACCTGCGCGATCGTCGGCGGGGTGCTGGGGGCGCGTGGTGACGCGGTGCTGCCGGCCGCCTGGCTGGCCCGTACGGAGGCTCTGCCGGACTGGCTGCCGAAGACGCCGACGGCGGGGTAGCCGGCGGGCCGGCATCGGGTCGGCCGACGGTCCGGCGGCCGGGCCGGGGGAGCGGGCCGGGGGAGCGGGCGGTGTCCGCAGTCGGGCGGTACGCCCCGTTCCCGATTGTCACGGTCCTGCCACAGGGACCCCTCCGGTATGGCTGACGCCGCACGTCACGCGCCTACCCTGTCCGCTTCGCCGCCTCCGTCGTGACGACGGGGCGGCCGACAGGGGAGGGGAACCCGATGACGGAAAACTCCGATGGAGTGGCCGACTGCGCGAGAGGGGACGCGAGCGGAGGCCCGACCGCCGAGCCCGCGCAGCCGGCCCGGGCGGGCGACGGGCCCGCAGAGGCCCCAGATCCACCGACAGGACCGGCCACGGGCGCGGCCGGCGGATCCATCCCGGCCGCACAGCCTGCGGCGCTGCAGACCGGGCAGCCCGTGCAGTCCGTGGCAGAGGCCAGCCCCGGCCCCGATGGCGGTCCGGCCGGCGGTCCCGCCGCCGGGACGGCGCAGGCCGCAGTACCGCCCGGCTGGGACCCCAGGGCATGGCAGGCCTACCAGGTCCGTCAGCAGCGGGCCAAGACCGGAGCCTGGTCCATCGCACCGCTGGCCTGGGCCGAAGCCGCGCGTCCGGCGCAGGCCGCACCCGTTTCCACCGCCGTGCTGCTCTCCGCCGGGGCCGCCGGCCTTGCCGCAGCCCTCTTCCTCGGCGACGGCCTGGGTCCCGGCCTGCTGCTCGCCGTCGTGCCCGCCGTCGTCGCCGCGTACGCCGCCGCCCGCGCGGCCCGGCGTACCGCGCGCCCCTGGACCGTGGTCTGGGCCATCGGCTGCATCGCGCTCCTCGCCGTACCCGCGCTGCGCGACGCCGGCTGGCCGTCGACCCTCGCGCTGCTCGCCGCCGTACTGCTCGGCGCGCTGGCCCTGCACGGCAGCCGCACCTGGCCCGGCGTGCTGCTCAGCCCGCTTGGCTTCGTCGACGCCACCGTGCTCGGAATCCGCTGGGCCTGGAGCGGGCTGCGCTCGCGCGGCAGCGGGGTCGACCGGGACCGCTGGGTGCCCGTGGCCAAGGCCACCGTGGTGGCAGCCGTACTGCTGGTCCTCTTCGGCGCCTTGTTCGCCTCCGCCGACGCCGCTTTCGCCGACCTGCTGGGTGGGCTCACTCCCGACGTCTCCGTCGGTGACGGACCGGTGCGCCTCCTGCTCTTCCTGCTCGGAGCCGTGCTCGCGCTCGCCGCCGCCCGCGCCGCCGCGGCACCTTCGCGCTGGGACCGGATCCGGGTCGCACCCGGCAAGCCGCGCTCCCGTGTCGAATGGGCACTCCCGCTCGTCGTGCTCAACCTGCTCTTCGCCGGGTTCAACGCCGTCCAGCTGGCCGTGCTGTTCGGCGGCTACGACAAGGTTCTGGAGAGCACCGGGCTCACCTATGCCGAGTACGCCCGACAGGGCTTCTGGCAGCTGCTCTGGGCCACCCTGCTCACTCTCGCCGTGATCGCGCTCGCCCTGCGCTGGGCTCCGCGTGCCGGAGCCGGGGACCGGCGGTTCGTCCGCGCCGTCCTGGGCACGCTGTGCGCCCTGACCCTGGTCGTGGTCGCCTCCGCGCTGCGCAGGATGGACCTGTACGTGGACGCGTACGGGCTGACCCGGCTCCGCGTGTCGGTGGCCGCGATGGAGCTCTGGCTCGGGCTGGTCATCGTACTGATCATGGCTGCCGGGGTGTTCGGCGCGCGCTGGCTTGCGCGCGCCGTTGCGGGAAGCGCGGCCGCCGCCGTCCTGGCCTTCGGACTGCTGTCCCCGGACGGGATGGTCGCCGAGAAGAACGCGGACCGCTTCCGGCAGGCCGGCAAGATCGACCTGGCCTACTTCCAGTCCTTGTCGGCGGACGCGGTGCCCGCCCTGGACCGGCTGCCCGAACCCCACCGCTCCTGCGCCCTGCGCAGGATCAACAACGAACTGTCGAGGGCCGGCCGAGTGCCCTGGTACGCCATGAGCCTCGGCGAGTACCGGGCCCGGCAGATCCTTCGCGAGCGCCCGGTGACGGCCCCGTACGAGGTCTGCTCCAGCCTCGGCGCGTTCAGCACGCGCACCGGGTAGCCGCGCGCCGCGGATCCCGTACGGGGCCCGGGCGCACGGGACCACCTCCCGCGCCCGGGCCCCCGCGTGGTCCAGCAGCGCTTCAGGCCGCCGGAGCGGCCTCCGCGGCGCCGTTGAGGGCCTCCAGGTCGCTCTTGCGCACCCGGATCACCAGCAGCGCGGTGGCCAGGGCGAGCCCGGCCATGGCGACGGCCGCGATCAACGCGGTGGAGATGCCCTGGGTGAGGACGAGGTCGCCCCAGGGGTCGGGCAGCCGCCCGGTCTCCTTGAAGGCCGCCACCTGATCGGCGTCCGCGTGGGCCATGAAGTCCGGGATCTGCTTCTCGCCTTCGCTCCGGCTGGCCGTGGCGAAGACGGTGACCAGGATCGACAGGCCGAGTGAGCCGCCGACCTGCTGGCTGGCGTTGAGCAGCCCGGAGGCCGCGCCCGCCTCCCGCCGGGCGACCCCGGAGACGGCCGTGAGGGTGAGGGTCACGAAGTTCAGGCCCATGCCGAAGCCGAAGAGCAGCATCGGCCCGAGAACCCCGGAGACGTACGAGCTGTCGGTGCGGATGGACGTCAGCCAGGTCAGCCCGATGCCGGTGAGAGCGGATCCGGCGACCATGAACGGCTTGGGCCCGAAGCGCGGCAGGAAGCGCTGCGAGAGGCCGGCGGCGGTGACGATCGCGACGGTCACGGGCAGGAAGCCGAGCCCCGACTGGATCGGCGAGAAGCCCAGCACGTTCTGTACGAACTGGACGATGAAGAAGAACATGCCGAACATCGCGGCGGCGAGGCCGAGCATGATCAGGTAGGTGCCGGCGCGGTTGCGGTCGGCGAACATCCGCAGCGGGATGATCGGCTCGCTCGCCCGCGACTCGACGGCCACGAAGAGCCCGAGGAGGCCGACGGCGGCGGCGAAGGAGGCGAGGGTGAGCCCGTCGCTCCACCCGTCCTCCGAGGCGCGGATGAACCCGTAGACGAGCGAGGCCATACCGCCGGTGGAGGTGAGGGCCCCCGCGATGTCGAAGCGGCCGGAGTGGCGCTCGGACTCGGTGATGTACAGCGGGGTGAGCACGGCGATCAGCACGCCGATCGGCACGTTGACGAAGAGCACCCAGCGCCAGTCGAGCCATTCGGTCAGCATGCCGCCGGCCAGCAGGCCGATCGCGCCGCCGCCTGCGGAGACGGCGGCGAACACCCCGAACGCGCGGTTGCGCTCGGGGCCTTCGGCGAAGGTCGTGGTGATCAGGGCGAGCGAGGTCGGTGAGGCGATCGCGCCGCCGACCCCCTGGAGGGCACGGGCGGCCAGCAGCTGCCAGGGCTCCTGCGAGAAGCCGCCGAGCAGCGAGGCCAGGGTGAAGAGCAGGATTCCGGTGAGGAACACGCGGCGCCGGCCGAGGATGTCGCCGGCCCGGCCGCCGAGCAGCAGGAGACCGCCGAAGGCCAGCGTGTACGCGCTGATCACCCACGACAGGTCGGTGGTGGAGAAGGAGAGGGCGGTCTGGATGTGCGGGAGTGCGATGTTCACGATCGTCGCGTCGAGGACGACCATCAGCTGGCAGGCGGCGATGACCGCGAGTGCCACGCCGGGGCGCCCTTCCCGGCGGGCCGCGCCCGGTATCCGGGGCGTGGCGAGTTGAGAGCCTTCCACCGTGGAACCCCCCATAGTGAAATAGTGAACGCATTCGTTCACTGTGGGTCCACGGTAGGAGGCCCTCGATAGTGAACGCAACCGTTCACTAAGGCTGAAAGCGCGCGCAAGGGGCGCGTGAGTCGGTCGGAGGTAGAGGTGATGGTGGGTTCGCGCTGGTCGGCGCCGCCACCGGGGCGCAGGCGGGGGCCGGAACTCGAACGGGCGATTCTCGACGCGGCTTTGGAGCAGCTGAGCACCGTCGGCTGGAACGCGCTCACCATGGAAGGGGTCGCCGCCTGTGCCCACACCGGCAAGGCGGCGGTGTACCGGCGCTGGCCCTCGAAGGCGGACCTGGTGGCCGAGGTGCTGCGGACCGGACTGCCGCCGATCGGTGAGATCGCCGATCACGGATCGATCCGGGATGACCTCCTCTGGTTGTGTGTGCGGATGCGGGACGTGATGGAGTCGCGCGCCGGTCAGGCACTGCGTGCGGTCCTTCACGAATGCGACCACATGCATGCGGGTCGCTTCCACGAGGTCATCCGGGCCGGGCTGCACGAGCCCGCCCACCGGCTGATCAGGGAGCTTGTGCAGCGTGGAATCAAGCGAGGCGACGTGCGACCGGATGTGACGAGTCCATTTGTTGCCGACGTCATTCCGGCGATGATGATGTACCGCGCGAAGGTGTGCGGGAGCGAATGGTTGGATCCGGACATCGCGGAAATGATCGACCAGGTGATGGTGCCCCTGCTCAGGACGTGAGACGCCGCACCGACTCCACCCGGGCCGGGGTGTGCAGGCGGCGCGGGGCGGCGTAACCTTGCTGGCGCCATGCCGTACGAAGCACCCACCCACACCGTCGAACGCTCCCTCCGTGCAACCACCGGCGCCAAGGTCATCGCCGGGGTCGACGAAGTCGGACGAGGGGCCTGGGCCGGTCCGGTCACCGTGTGCGCGGCGATCACCGGTCTGCGCCGGCCGCCCGCAGGCCTCACCGACTCCAAACTGCTCACCCACAAACGACGCGACGCGCTCCTCGACGTCCTGGAGGACTGGGTCACCGCGTACGCCTTGGGGCACGCCTCCCCGGAGGAGATCGACGAATTCGGGATGACGGCCGCGCTGCGGCTCGCCGCGGAGCGCGCCCTGGAGGAGCTGCCGGTGCGGCCCGAAGCGGTGATCCTCGACGGCAAGCACGACTACCTCGGCGGGCCCTGGCGGGTGCGTACGGTGATCAAGGGCGACCAGTCCTGCGTCGCCGTCGCCGCGGCCTCGGTGATCGCCAAGGTCAGACGCGACCGGATGATGGCCGAACTCGGTCAACAGGGCGGCGGATTCGAGGACTTCGCCTTCGGTGACAACGCCGGATACCCCTCGCCCGTGCACCGGGCCGCGCTTGAGGAGTTGGGGCCCACCCCGTATCACCGGCTCTCGTGGTCGTACCTCGACGCGCTGCCCCGGTGGCGCCACCTCAAGAAGGTGCGCCGCAGCGAGGAATCGACGGAGCTGGAAAACGGAGGCCAACTCGGCTTCGATTTCTGATCGCACCCACGTGCCACCCACCGGTACGTTTCGTACCGGTGTTTGATAGACATCAACTCCTGCCTCTCACACCCGAGGAGCCTCAGATTCACGAGAGTGCCCAGGGTCCCCGCGTCACGCCGGCCGCGAGCCGCACCGCGCAGACCCCCCGCCCCGTACCAGGTCCGCGTCCCGCCGCCGTTCCGCGGCCCGGGCGCCCCGGTCCCTCCCCCGCAGCGGCAAGCCGCGCGGGAGGTGCCCCCAGGCCCGCACCGTCGGCGCAGCGCGCGCCGCAGGCCACCGGGCCCGTTCCCGCCACCCACACCGCACCGTCCGTGTCCGCGGCGGTGCCGCAGATCCAGCTGATCCCGGCTTCCGCCGAGGGTGCGCTGGACGCGGCCGAAGAGGCCGTCGACCTGCTGCTCGACACCGGGCGGGCGCCCGGCGACATCCTGGTGCTCACCACAGGCGACCCGCACCCGTGGGCCGCACACGAGCTGTCCTTCGGCGAGGCCGCGTACTGGGCCCTGCACGACGCCGGGGACGACGTCTTCTACGCGGACGCGGCGCAGGTCAAGCGCGCTGCAGGCCGTCCCGTCGTGGTCTTCGCGGCCAACGGCGGACCGGTCGGGGCGACCGCCGCCGCCCTGCCGACCGCGCTCACGCGGGCCGGTGCGCTGCTGATCGTGTGCGGCGACCCGCAGCAGATCAACTCCGTGCTGGGCGCGGGCGTCTGACGCCCCGTGCCCCGGCACCGGCGAGGGGCGGGGCCGGCCGGGAGTCGGCCCCGCTGAAGCCCGAGGCCTGACCTGCCGTACGCCCGTTCCGGGGTGTACGGCTGTGCGGGCTGCCCGAACGCGGTACGGGTTCGGGCGGGTCGGCCGTCTCAGCGCGCGGCGGTGTGGCGCAGGGCCTCGGTCGCGCCGCCGCCGGTACGCAGGGTCAGCGCGGGGAACTCGGCAACGGTGTCGCCGAGGCGCTCGGGCCGCGAGTCGGAGCTGGGGTGCCGGCCGCCCCGGCCTTCGCCGAGCACCTGCCAGCCGCCGCGGGTCAGCGTGATGTACGCGCCACAGCGCAGCCCGTGCAGGGTGCAGGCGTCCCGCAGCCCCCACATCCAGGCGCCGTCCTCCTCGGTCCACCGCTCGTCGCCCTCGCGGCAGTACAGCAGCACCGCGGTCCGCACCGGGGTCCGGCGCCGCAGGTCGTGCGGGATGACCCGGCGCAGCCCGGCGAGCAGGGCGTTGCGGTATTCCCAGCCGTCGGCCGAGGACGACCGCTGGACGAAGGAGGCACTCGCCACGAGCTGTTCCTCGGGGCCGAGAACGGCGATCACCGCAGTCGAAGGCACCGGACTGTGCCGGGAATGCAGTCCGCTGACGACCTCGCGCGGGTTGCGCAGCAGGGGAATGCCCGCCGCTGTCCACTCGGCGGGTTCCAGCAGTCTGCCGTGCCGGCTGGTGCCGCGGGCTGCCGTTGTCAGTGACGTGGTTGCGGGCGGGGCGAATCCGAAGGTCACGGTCCTCCCTTCGGGTACACGCCCGCGGACGGGCACAGCTGGAGTGCGGGCGCGCCGCGGCGCGGCTCAGGGGAGCGCCGTCGAGCCGAGCGGGAGCACTCCAATTCTCGCGTGGCCTGAGAGCATGCGGCAACGAGCAATTGGCGCCGCCGACCGGAATTCGCCGGTATGCCGTTCATATCCTTGCCCCGCCACGCCGAAGATGACGCATCCGACTACAGCTGAAGCGCCAGCACCAGCGGAAACACCCCCTTCGCGCCTGCCCGCCGCAGCAGCCGGGTGGCCACCGCGAGGGTCCAGCCGCTCTCCGCGCGGTCGTCCACGAGGAGTACGGGCCCCGCCGCCTCCGCCAGATTCGACGCCAGCGCCGGGGGCACGCTCAAGGCCTGGTGGAGCCCGCGCACCCGTTGAGCGCTGTTGGAGGAGGGCAGGCCGAACTGCGGTGCCTGGTCCGTGTACGCGAGCGCGCCGAGCAGCGGAATCCGCCCGACCTCCGCGATCCGTGCGGCCAGGGAGCCGACCAGCTGAGGACGGCTGTGCGAGGGGAGGGCCACCACGCCCACCGGCCGGGCGGGCGCGTCCGGGGCTCCGGAGGCCCAACCGCCCGGCCCCCGGGCCCAGTCGGCGAGCACTGCCACCACGGCCTGCGCCACATCGTCCGGAATCGGCTGGTCCGGAGCTTGCGCCGCGAGCATCGGGCGCAGCCGGTTGCCCCAGCCGATGTCGGACAGCCGGCCCAGTGCCCGCCCGGTGGAGGCCTGTTCCCCGACAGGGATACGGCCCTTCAGGTCCACGCCGACTGCCGCCAGCCCGGTCGGCCACATCTTGCGCGGCTCCAGTTCCACGCCGGGGCGGCCGAGCTCACCGCGGGCGGTGTCGAGGGCGGTGGCGGACACGTCCACCGTGAACCGGGCCCCGGCGCAGTTGTCGCAGCGGCCGCAGGGCGCGGCCTCCTCGTCGTCCAACTGGCGGCGCAGGAACTCCATCCGGCAGCCCGTGGTCGCCGCGTAGTCCCGCATCGCCTGCTGTTCGGCGGCCCGCTGACGGGACACCCAGGCGTAGCGCTCGGCGTCGTACACCCACGGCTCGCCCGTCGAGGTCCAGCCGCCCTTGACCCGGTGCACCGCGCCGTCCACGTCGAGGACCTTGAGCATCGTTTCGAGCCGGGTGCGCCGCAGGTCGACCAGCGGCTCCATGGCGGGCAGCGACAGCGGTCGGCCTGCCTGGGCGAGGACTTCGAGCGTGCGTCGTACCTGCTGCTCCGGCGGGAAGGCCACCGAGGCGAAGTACTGCCAGATGGCCTCGTCCTCCCGGCCGGGCAGCAGCAGCACCTCCGCGTGCTCCACACCGCGGCCGGCGCGGCCGACCTGCTGGTAGTACGCGATGGGGGAGGACGGGGAGCCCAGGTGCACCACGAAACCCAGGTCGGGCTTGTCGAAGCCCATGCCCAATGCCGAGGTGGCCACCAGGGCCTTGACCCGGTTCGCCTGGAGGTCGTCCTCGGCCTGCTGGCGGTCGGCGTTCTCCGTCTTTCCGGTGTACGAGGAGACCGTGTGGCCGCGGTGGCGCAGGTACACGGTGACCTCCTCGGCGGCGGCCACCGTCAGTGTGTAGATGATTCCGGAGCCCGGGAGTTCGCCGAGGTGGTCGGCGAGCCAGGCCAGCCGGTGCGCCGCGTCGGGCAGGGTCAGTACCGCGAGGCTCAGGCTCTCGCGGTCCAGCGGGCCGCGCAGGACCAGCGCGTCCGTCCCGGCCCCGGTGCCCAGCTGCTCGGCGACGTCTGCGGTCACGCGCGCGTTGGCCGTCGCGGTCGTGGCCAGCACCGGGACGCCGGGCGGAAGGTCGGCCAGCATCGTGCGCAGCCGCCGGTAGTCGGGCCGGAAGTCGTGACCCCAGTCCGAGATGCAGTGGGCCTCGTCCACGACGAGCAGACCCGTCGCAGCGGACAGCTTGGGGAGCACCTGGTCGCGGAAATCGGGATTGTTGAGCCGTTCCGGGCTCACCAGCAGGACGTCGACCTCGCCCGCGGCGACCTCCGCCTGGATCCCCTCCCACTCCTCGGGGTTGGCGGAGTTGATGGTGCGGGCCCGGATGCCGGCGCGGGCGGCGGCCTCCACCTGATTGCGCATCAGTGACAGGAGCGGGGAGACGATCACGGTGGGTCCCGCGCCGCTCGCCCGGAGCAGGGAGGTGGCGACGAAGTACACGGCGGACTTGCCCCAGCCCGTGCGCTGCACCACCAGCGCCCGCCGCTTGTGCGCGACGAGGGCCTCGATCGCGAGCCACTGGTCCTCGCGCAGGCGGGCGGAGCCCGTGGGATCGCCCACGAGACGGGCCAGTACGGAGTCGGCCGAGGTCCTCAGGTCTGCGTTCATGCCCCCATGCAACCCGATGGCTCCGACATCGCGCCAATGGCGTCCTGAACCTGTGGATGTTGAACGGTCAATGGTTATCCACAGGGGTTTCCGGATTCGATCGTCCGCGGGACCGTCGGGGCATGACGAACGACCGCGCATCACGCACCCCGTCCGACCGGCCCTCCATCAGCCCCTCCGGACCCGCACTCGACCCTCGGATCACCCTGCGCAGCCCGGCCGAACTGGCCGACGCGCTGCCGTACATGCTCGGCTTCCATCCGAGCGACTCCCTCGTCATGGTCGCCGTGCACGGCGAGGGCGGCCGCTTCGGCGGCCGGCTCCGCGTCGGCATCCCCGCGGCCCCGGCGGAATGGGAGGACACCGCCCGACAGGTCGCCGACTGCCTGATCCGGGGCAGCGAGCGGCGCGGTGGCAAGCCCGACGGCATCGTCGTCTTCCTCTGCCAGGACCCGGCCGGCGGCGAGAGCGGCCAGCGGGTGATGACCCGGCTGCGACCGCTGGCCCAGCGCATCCGCCTGGCCTGCGGGGCGCTCGACGTGCCCGTCATGGAGGCGCTGTGCATCTCCGGCGGCCGGTTCTGGTCGTACTGCTGCCCCGACGAGCGGTGCTGCCCGGCCGAGGGCAGCCCCGTGGCCGCGACCGGCACCTCGGTGATGGCGGCTACGGCCACCTTCGCCGGACTCCGGGTCAGGGGCTCCCTCCGGGAGATCGAGGGCCGGCTGGCACCGCTGCGCGGCGGTGTGGCGGTGGAGATGGAGCGGGCCCTGGACCGGGCGGCCGCCGCCCTCGTGCCGAAGATCCTCGACGGGGCCACCCGGCAGGAGGTCGGCGCGGAGACCGTCGCTCTGGCTCGCACCCTGATGCAGCGGATGACCATGGCCCCGCCCGTCGAGGGCGGCCCGGGAGCCGACGACTGGGACGACGCGCTGCTCGGCCACGAGGAGGCCGCCACCTTGATCCTCGGCCTCCAGGACCGTGAGATCAGGGACGTCGCGGCCGAGTGGATGGAGGGGGAGGAGGCGCCCCCCGCCCTGCGGTTGTGGCGGGCGCTGGCCCGCCGCTGCGTCGGGGCCTACGGCGAGCATGCCGCGGCCCCGCTCACCCTCGCCGGCTGGGTCTCCTGGTCCACCGGGGACGAGCCGACCGCCCGGATCGTCCTCGGACTGGCCCTTCGGGCCGACGCCGAGTACCGCTTCGCGCAACTGCTCCACCACGCCTGCAACGAGGGCATCGACCCGGAGGGGCTGCGGGCCTGCCTGCGGGAGGAGCGGCGCCGCCGGGAGCCGCGCCGCAAGCGCGCCGCGGCCACCACCCGTCCTCCGGGCCGCCGGGACGCCCGGCCCCGCCGCCGGCCCCGCCGCCCCGCGGGGAGCGACCAGTGAGCCGGGACGGGGGCCGGGGCCGCGGCGCGGCCCTGGGCGAGCGGTATCCCGTGCGCCGGATCCGGGACGCCGTGAGGACCGACCTGCGGCGGCTGCGACACCGGCACGGCCCGGGACGGGCGCAGCCGCCACCGGGGCCCGTGACCCGGGCGGGGGTGGGGGCGTTCAGCTGGAGGGTGGCGGGGGCCCGGCCGCGCCGCCGCCCAGCGAAACCGGCCGGAGCGCAGACAGCCCAGACAAGGCGATCCATGGCCCACTCCGTACCGCTCGCCCGCACGACCGAGTTGCCGCCCGTGCACGGCGCCGTCATCTGCGTCTCCGCGCCCTGCCTGGTCATCTCGCCGGAACACGGCCAGCTGACCGGACGGGGGATCGACGGGATCTACCGCTCCGGGCGCAGGCTGCTCTCCCGCTGTGTGCTCCGGGTCGGCGGGCGGGACCCGGTCGCCGTCCAGGGACGCAGCCTCGGCTCCGACCGGGCCGCCTTCACCGCGACGGTCCGCACCGGGGCCGAAGCGGGCCCCGACCCGGACGTCGGCGTGGAGCGGGTCCGGCATGCGGACGGCACCGAGCGGATCACCCTGCGCAGTTTCACGGCCCGGCCGCTGCGCCTTCCGGTGGAGGTGTCTCTCGGCACGGACCTGACCGAGCTGGCCGCGGTGGCCGCCGGCCGGGCCGGGCCCGAACTGCCGGCCGGGGTGCACGCCGCCGGGCTGCGTTGGAGCACCGGGGAGGCGCAGTCCGTCACCGTGGCGGAGCCGGCCCCGGACGACGCGCTCGCCTCGGTGGGGCTGCTGCGCTGGCAGCTCGAACTGGGGCCCGGCGAGTCCCGCACCATCGAGCTGCGGACCACCCAGGACCGGACGGCGCGGGCCCCGGCCGGGCAGGTGGCCAACCCGCTGGCCGCCGCCCGGGGAGAGGGGGACGACCCGCGGGTCGAGGCCTGGTTCCGCAGCAGCGTCGAGGACCTCGGTGCGCTGCTGATGCGGGACCGCGAGGAGCCTGCTGACTCCTTCGCCGCTGCCGGGGTGCCGTGGCGGCTCGGGCTGGCTCCGGCGGAGTCCCTGTGGGCCGCCAGGATGTCGCTGCCGCTCGGTACCGGGCTCGCCGCGGCAACCCTGCGGACCCTCGCGCGGACCCAGACCGGCGGCCACGGCCCCGATGCCGGGAAGATCCCGGGACCGCTGCGCGGGGCGGGTCCGCAGCTGCCGCCGGGGTGTACAGGCACCGAGGCGACGCTCGCCTTCCCGGCCGTGCTGGCCGAGGCCCGGCGCTGGGGGATGCCCGAGGCGGAGGTGGCCCGGCTCCTCCCGGCGGCCGAGCGGTGCCTGGACTGGCTGCGCGGCGCCCTGGGGGAGGACGGCTTCCTGGCCGATCCCGATCCCGGGCCGCGGCGCTGCGAGACGCAGGCCCATGCCCACCGGGCCGCTCTGCTCGGGGCCGACCTGCTCGCCGGATGCGGGCGGCCCGGCGCCGAGGAGTGGCGGCAGTGGGCGGCCGTACTGCGGGAGCGGTTCCGGGACGGGTTCTGGATCGACGGCCCGGACGGCGGACGGCCCGCGGCGGCCCGGCATCCCGACGGGAGGCCGCTGCCCCGGCTGACGGGGGCCGCGGCCCACCTCCTGGACACCGGCCTGCTGGGCGGCGGCCGGCTCGCCCCGGGGCTGCTGGACCGGATCCGCACCGAACAGCTCGCCCGGCTCCTCGGCGCCCCTGCCATGGATTCCGGATGGGGGCTGCGGAGCATGGCATTCCGGGAGCCGGGTCACAACCCGTTCGGGCACCGCTCGGGCGCGGTGCGGGCGTACGAGAGCGCCGTGGCGGTTTCCGGGCTGGCCCAGGCCGGCTTCGAGAAGGAGGCCGCCGGACTGCTGAGGGGCTTGCTGGACGCCGCGGAGAGCTTCGGGTACCGGCTGCCGGAGATGTACGCCGCCGAGCAGCGCACCGCGGGCAGTGCGCCGCTCCCGCACCCGGCGGCCTGCCGCCCCGCGGCGGTGGCCGCGGCCGCGGGGGTGCACGCACTGACCGCCCTCGCCGGGATCCGTCCCGATGTCCCCGCGGGCACCGTCGCCCTCGTCCCGCTGCGCGGTGCTCCCCTCGGTGCCCTGCGCTTCTCCGGCCTGCGGGTCTCCGGGGAACCGTTCGCCGTCCGGATCAGCCGGCTCGGCCTCGGCATGGTGGAGGAGGCGGCCGATGCGCTCCAACTGGGCGGGTAGCCTTGTGACCGCGGCCTCCGGGATCGCCAAAGCCCTGTTTATCGTCAGGCAGACGACTATGATCGCGGCATGTCGCCCTACGACCCGTCGGCCTATCCGCCCTTCGCTGTCACTGTCGACCTGGTCGTGCTCACCGTGCGGCGTCACGCGCTCTGTGCGCTGGTCGTCCGGCGGGGTGAGCAGCCGTTCCAGGGGCGCTGGGCCCTGCCCGGCGGCTTCGTGCGCGGAGACGAGGACTTGGCCGCGGCCGCCGCGCGCGAGCTCTCCGAGGAAACCGGCCTGTGCGCCCATGACCCGGCCGAGCCGGGCGCGGACAACGGGGCGCATCTCGAACAGCTGGCCACGTACGGGGATCCGAAGCGGGATCCGCGCATGCGTGTCGTCAGCGTGGCGCATCTGGTGCTTGCTCCGGACCTCCCCGCACCCCGGGCGGGCGGAGACGCCAACAGCGCGCGCTGGGCTCCCGTCGACGAGCTCCTGGCCGTCGAGGACCAGGCGGCCTCGGGGCTCGCCTTCGACCACGCCCGGATCCTCGCCGACGGTGTGGAGCGGGCCCGATCCAAGATCGAATACTCCTCGCTGGCCACCGCCTTCTGCCCGCCCGCGTTCACCGTCGGCGAGCTGCGCCGGGTCTACGAGGCGGTGTGGGGCGTATCCCTCGACCCCCGCAACTTCCACCGCAAGGTCACCGGGACCCCCGGGTTCCTGGTGCCGGCCGGGGGGACGACGACCCGTCAGGGCGGCCGGCCCGCCCAGCTGTTCCGGGCCGGCGGGGCGACCCTGCTCAACCCGCCGATGCTGCGCCCGGAAGTCTGAGGCGTCGACACGGGCGCGAGCGCGCCCCGATTGCCCTGAAAATCGGATATATCGCGTTATCTTGTTTGCGGTACTCACATTGCCGCAGAGCGGTCTCACCCCCCGCGAGAGAAGCGATGCTCCAGGCCATCGGACTCACCAGCACACCCCGTCGAGACCTCCCGCCCCTGGTGGACGACCTCACGTTCGAGGCCCGCCCGGGGACCGTGACCGCCCTCCTCGGCGAACCGGGATCGGGCAAGACCGCCGCGCTGCGGCTCATGCTCGAACTCGAACCGGGCCGCGGCGTCACCTACTTCCGCGGCCGCCCGCTGCACCGGATCCCGTATCCGGGCCGTGAGGTCGGAGTGCTGCTCGGCGACGTCCCCGGCAACCCGTCACGGACCGTCCGGGGCCAGCTGCGGATGCTGTGCGCCGCCGCCGGGGTCCCGGCCTCCCGGGCCGAAGCCATGCTGGAGACCGTCGGCATCGCGGGCCTGCGCGACCAGCGGCTCGGCTCGCTCTCGCTCGGCATGGAGCGCCGGCTGGGGCTGGCCGCGGCGCTGCTCGCGGACCCGTGCACGCTGCTCCTCGACGATCCCGGCGCCGGACTCCCGCCCCGCGAACGCGGCTGGCTCCACGGGCTGCTGCGCAGCCACGCCTCCCTCGGAGGCGCGGTGCTCTTCGCCACCGGCGACGCGAAGGAGGCCGCCCGCACCGCGGACCGGGTCGTCAGCATCGAGGCGGGCCGGCTCGTCGCCGACCAGGACGCGGCCGAGTTCGCCCGCACCCGGTTGCGGCCGCGCGTCGCCGTCCGCAGCCCGCACGCCGCCCGGCTGGCCGACGTGCTCGGCCGCGAGGCCCGCGACGCCCGGCGCGCGGTGGAGATCGTCGAGGAGAGCGGCAGCCGCCTGTCGGTGTACGGCAGCAGCTGCGCGGAGATCGGCGAAGCGGCGTTCCGGCACGGTGTGCTGGTCCACCAGCTCGCCGACGAGACCGGGGACGCCGGCGCGCCCCGGCCGCCCGAGCCGCCGGTGCCGCAGGCGCGCACCGACCCGGGACCGGGTCCGGTGCGGACGGACGTCCCGGCGGGCGCCCCGGCCGAAGCCGGCTCCCCGGCCTCCTCCGGCGGCAGCCGGGCAGCAGCGTGCAGCGGGCGGCCCGCCTCGCCGGTGCGCCGGGTGGGCGGCCCGCTGCGCCCGATGCGGTACGAGCTGTGCCGGGTCTTCGGTACCGCCACGCCCGTTCTCACCGCGGCCGTCGTCTCCGTCGTCTCCGCCGTCACCGCCCTGGTCCTGGCCCGGGTCGGCGACACCCCGCAGAACCGGCTGCTCGCCGCCTGGCCGGAGCTGCTGCCGTTGCCCCCCGCGGCCCTCGGCGCGGGACTGCTCGGCGCCCTGGCCTTCGGCGAGGAGTACCGCTATCCCGCGCTCGCCGCCGACCGCGGCACCGTGCCGCGCCGGATGAGCCTGCTCGCCGCCAAACTCGCCGTCTGCGCAGGCCTCGCCCTCGTCTTCGGTACGCTCGCGGTCGCCTCCGACGCCGCCGCCCTGGAACTCGTCTTCGGCCGCGGCCCGCTGCGCACCCCCGCGGAATGGGTTTCCCCGGCCGTGAGTTGGGCCGGGCTCCTCGTCGGCTGCGCCTGGGCCGGTGTACTGGCCTCCGGCGTCTTCCGGTCGGCGGTCGCGGGCCTGGCCGCCGTGCTCGCCGTACCGGTCATGGTCGTTCCGCTCGTGCGCAAGGTGCTGGACGGGCCGTCCGCGTACCCGGCGAGCGGGCTCGCCGCCAGGCTGCGCGGGCTGGCCTGGGCGCAATGGCCCCCGGAGGCGGACCGCCTGGTCCTGGGCGTTCTGAGGGTGATGACCCAACCCGTCGGCACCGCGTTGGTGTTGTCGCTGATGGTCCTGTTGTGCGCCTATGGGTTCACAGGACTGCGCAGCCGCGTCCGTTGGTAACGGACCGTTCGTGATCGTTCCGACGCCGGGAATGGTCTCAACAGGACCGGTCCGGTCCACATCACGCGAACCGGATCACAACTCCCCGTAAAGAGCCTGGTTCTTTACGATAAGTCGTCAATTGCGCAGGTGGCACCGATCACCCTTTCGTGTGCTTTTCACCAAAGACCTCAAGGGTGATCGAGGCGCGGCCGACAAAGGATTCGTGAGTACCCTTGCGCACACCATGATGACCGCCGCCCGCCATGCCGACTCCGGCCTCGCCGGCCCGGGCGAACTCGACCGCTACCCCTACGCGGAGGCCCCCGGCACCGACCGCGTCGGAGCGCCCCACTGGGACGGCGCCGACGTCGAGTTGAGCCGGGTCGGCCGCCGCGCGGCAGGCAGCCGCGGCCGCGGACTGCACGGCCAACTCGTCCAGCAGCTCGGCCAGATGATCGTCTCCGGCGACCTCGGCGCGGACCGCCCCCTGGTCCCGGAGGAGATCGGCCAGCGCTTCGAAGTCTCCCGCACGGTGGTCCGCGAATCGCTCCGCGTGCTGGAGGCCAAGGGCCTCGTCAGCGCCCGCCCCAACGTGGGAACCCGCGTCCGACCGGTCGCCGACTGGAACCTGCTCGACCCGGACATCATCGAGTGGCGCGCATTCGGCCCCCAGCGCGACGACCAACGCCGCGAGCTCAACGAGCTCCGCTGGACCATCGAGCCGCTCGCCGCCCGCCTCGCCGCCGGCCACGGCCGCCCGGACATCCAGCAGCGCCTCGCCGACATGGTCGAGATCATGGGCCACGCCCTCGGCCAGGGCGACGCGATCACCTTCGCGCGCGCCGACAACGAGTTCCACGGGCTCCTCATCCAGGTCGCCGGCAACCGCATGCTGGAGCACCTCTCCGGCATCGTCTCCGCCGCGCTCCAGGTCTCCGGCAGCCCCGTCACTGCCTGCGACCGTCCCAGCGAGGCGTGCGTCGCGCACCACGCGCGGATCGTCGAGGCCCTCGCCGCCGGTGACGCGACGGGCGCCGAGAGCGCCATGCGCCAGCTCCTGACGGTGCACCCGGAGGTCGAGCGCGTGGTACCCGCCCCGCGCGAGCACTGACGGGCGGACGGACGGCGGCGCGGGGTGCTCGCACGCGTCGCCGGGCCCGGAGGTACCCCGCTGGGGGTGCCTCCGCGCGGCGGGCCGGGGAGAAGGCCCGGCGGCACCGGTGCCCGGGGCCCTCCGCACACGTCGGCCGATGTCGGTCCCCACGGCCCCGCACCACCGTGCACGACCTCACTCGACGGCATCCGGCCGCGTCCGCCACGTGTGTACGACCGTATGACGGGCACCGGGGCAATCGGGGGTGTGACTCGGGCCACGAAGAATTGGGCGTAACACTCCGCGAGGTCAAGCGATGACCTAGAGAGGTGATGGCCGACGGAGGGAAGACAGCAGCCCTTGGGGGTGCTGTGCAGCTCCCCGGCCCCTGCCCGCGCCCCCGGCCCATCCCCAGTCGGTGGTCGTCGGCTCCGGTCCAGCACGACCCGGCCGGGGTCGGAAGCCGTTCCCATCGTTCCGAGAGGTTGTTCGTGTCGGCCAGCACATCCCGTACGCTCCCGCCGGAGATCGCCGATTCCGAGTCTGTGATGGCGCTCATCGAGCGGGGCAAGGCCGAGGGGCAGATCGCCGGCGATGACGTGCGTCGGGCCTTCGAGGCTGACCAGATTCCTGCGACCCAGTGGAAGAATGTTCTGCGCAGCCTCAACCAGATCCTCGAGGAAGAGGGTGTGACGCTGATGGTCAGTGCCGCGGAGTCGCCCAAGCGCACCACCCGCAAGAGCGTCGCAGCGAAGACCCCGGCCAAGCGGACGGCCACGAAGACCGTCGCGGACAAGACGACGGCTGCGCGGACCGTCGCCGCCGCGGCACCCGCGGCCGAGACGGTGGACCCGGAGCCCGTGGACGCTCCCGCGGAGGAGCCCGGAACCGAGCCCGCCGCGAAGAAGACGACGGCGAAGAAGACGGCGGCCAAGAAGGCCGCACCCGCCAAGAAGACCACGGCGAAGAAGACGGCGGCCAAGAAGACCGCCTCCAAGAAGGACGCCGACGAGGCCGGCGAGGCGGAGCCCCTCGAAGAGGGCCCCGGCACGGTCAAGGCGGAAGCCGAGGAGGAAGAGGACGGCGGCGAGAGCAAGGGCTTCGTCATCTCCGATGACGAGGACGACGCCCCGGCCCAGCAGGTCGCCGTGGCCGGCGCCACCGCCGACCCGGTCAAGGACTACCTCAAGCAGATCGGCAAGGTCCCCCTCCTCAACGCCGAGCAGGAGGTCGAGCTCGCCAAGCGGATCGAGGCGGGCCTGTTCGCCGAGGACAAGCTGGCCAACTCCGACAAGCTGGCGCCCAAGCTCAAGCGCGAGCTGGAGATCATCGCCGAGGACGGCCGCCGAGCCAAGAACCACCTGCTGGAGGCCAACCTCCGCCTCGTGGTCTCCCTGGCCAAGCGCTACACCGGCCGCGGCATGCTCTTCCTGGACCTGATCCAGGAGGGCAACCTGGGCCTGATCCGCGCGGTCGAGAAGTTCGACTACACCAAGGGCTACAAGTTCTCCACGTACGCGACCTGGTGGATCCGGCAGGCGATCACCCGCGCCATGGCCGACCAGGCCCGCACCATCCGCATCCCCGTCCACATGGTCGAGGTCATCAACAAGCTCGCCCGCGTGCAGCGCCAGATGCTCCAGGACCTGGGCCGCGAGCCCACCCCGGAGGAGCTGGCCAAGGAACTCGACATGACCCCCGAGAAGGTCATCGAGGTCCAGAAGTACGGCCGTGAGCCGATCTCCCTGCACACGCCGCTCGGCGAGGACGGCGACAGCGAGTTCGGTGACCTCATCGAGGACTCCGAGGCGGTCGTCCCGGCCGACGCCGTGAGCTTCACGCTTCTCCAGGAACAGCTGCACTCGGTGCTCGACACGCTCAGCGAGCGCGAGGCCGGCGTGGTCTCGATGCGCTTCGGTCTCACCGACGGCCAGCCGAAGACCCTGGACGAGATCGGCAAGGTCTACGGCGTCACGCGCGAGCGGATCCGTCAGATCGAGTCCAAGACGATGTCGAAGCTGCGCCACCCGTCCCGCTCCCAGGTCCTGCGCGACTACCTGGACTGACCGGGCCGGGGGCCGTACGGAGGTGGCCGTGCGCGGGTGCGCACGGCCACTTGGCGTCCCACTCTGGGTGGAGTCATGCACACTCAGAGTCAGGAGGCCTCATGCGTCGTCCCTTTTCCCGTGCTCTGGCGGGCGCGCTGACCCTGGTGGCGGGAGCGGCCGCGGCGCCGCTGGCCCAGGTGCCGCAGGCAGCCGCGGACAGTGTGGTGATCGGCGGGAACCCGGTGAAGGCGGCCGACAGTCCGTGGGTGGTGGCCCTCGCCAGCCGTGACCGGTTCGGGGGTACGCGGGGCGGTCAGTTCTGCGGGGGCGTCATCGTGGGTCCGACCAAGGTCCTGACCGCGGCCCACTGCCTGGGCCGCCAGGTGCTGGGCGGCCCGCTGGAGTCCGTCCCCGACCTCCGTGTGGTCGCCGGGCGTACGCAGCTGCGCGGCACCGACGGCAGGGAGATCCCGGTGCGCTCGGCCCGGGTCAATCCGGCGTACGACACACGGACCAATGCCGGGGACCTGGCCGTGCTGGAGCTCGCCGAGGCCGTGCCCGCGCACTACGTGCTCCCCATGGCCGAAGAGGGGCATTCCGGCTACGCGGCGGGCGGCGAAGCGGCCGTGTACGGCTGGGGCGACACGAGCGGATTCGGCGACTACGCGTACGCGCTGCGTGCCGCGCGGGTGACGGTGCTGGCGGACGAGGTCTGCCTGCATGCCTACCCGGGGGACGCGGACGGACAGTACCGGCCCGAGGCCATGGTGTGCGCGGGTCACCGCGACGGCGGCCGGGACGCGTGTCAGGGGGACAGCGGCGGGCCGCTGGTAGCCCAGGGCCGGCTCATCGGACTGGTGTCCTGGGGGCGCGGCTGCGGTCGCCCCGACAGTCCGGGGGTGTACACGAAGATCGCACCGCTCACCGGCTTCGTGACGGCCCCGGAGACGGCCCCACGGCGAAGCGTCGGCCAGGACATCGCGTGGGGTGCCGAAAGGGGCTCCGCACCGGCTGCACGGCCTGTACGGGGGCATGTGGCGGGAGAGCCGCAGGGTGCCCAGGGAGCGCCGGGGGGCCGGCGTCGGCGCGGGAGCCGCTAGCCGGACCGGCCGGACGTGAGGACGGGCGGCACCCCTGGGTCTCAGAGGTGCCGCCCGTCGACCGGCCTGGCCGGTCCTGGCTCGTCGGATGCGAGGTATAGGCCTGTGTCAGCGGTCCTCGGTGTCGGCATTGGCCGTCGGAGCGGACGTAAGCCGCTCGGTCTCATCCTGTATATCCGCGGCGATCTTCTTGAGTTCCGGCTCGAACTTACGCCCGTGGTGGGCGCAGAACAGCAGTTCACCGCCGCTCAGCAGGACGACGCGCAGATATGCCTGGGCGCCGCAACGGTCGCATCGGTCAGCGGCCGTCAGCGGGGTCGCGGGTGTCAGAACAGTAGTCACGTCGCCTCTTCTCTAGCTCGACGAGCTGTCGTACCAGGGTCAACATCCAACCAGGCCGAAAACGTTCCCGCTCGCGGCTTTTCCTCGAAACTTCCTTCCGAAGCTGGCCGGCTGTTGCCGGTTGGCGGCGAAGGAGCCGTATTGCGTTGCTTTACGGTTTCGCGTTGTCAGTCGTTCGCTTGTCGCAGTTCCGTCCTCCCCGGCGTGAGTGCCGGTTGTTCATGAGGACGTGCCCGAACCCTAAATGGTTCATGCCTGGAAGGGAACGTGATGTTTGCTTCACTCCCCCGGGGGATCGAACATCCGTGCGGTCCTGCACTAGGCTGATGAAGGGGCGAGGGTGGTGTTGCATCGGCTCTACCAGGCCTCGGTACCCTTCGACGGGCAACCGAGCCACCCTGCGCCCGACGGGCCAGAAAAAGAAATTCAGCGAGGAGCGAACTGCGTGACCGCCGACACGTCCGTGCCTTCCAGCGCGCTGCTGTCCGGAGCAGACCGGGACGGCTCCAACTACACCGCGCGGCACCTGCTCGTCCTCGAAGGTCTTGAGGCCGTCCGCAAGCGCCCCGGCATGTATATCGGGTCCACCGACTCCCGAGGCCTCATGCACTGCCTCTGGGAGATCATCGACAACGCCGTCGACGAGGCGCTGGGCGGCTACTGCGACCACATCGAGGTGATCCTCCACGAGGACGCCTCGGTCGAGGTCCGCGACAACGGCCGCGGCATCCCCGTCGACGTGGAGCCCAAGACAGGGCTGTCCGGCGTCGAGGTCGTCATGACCAAGCTGCACGCCGGCGGCAAGTTCGGCGGCGGCTCGTACGCGGCCTCCGGCGGCCTGCACGGTGTCGGCGCCTCCGTGGTCAACGCCCTCTCCGCCCGGCTGGACGTCGAGGTCGACCGCAACAGCTCCACCCACGCGATCAGCTTCCGGCGCGGCGTCCCGGGCATGTTCACCGAGCAGGGCGCCGACGGCCCCTTCGACCCCGCCAACGGCCTGCGCAAGGTCAAGCGGGTCGCCAAGGGCAAGACCGGCACCCGGATCCGCTACTGGGCCGACCGGCAGATCTTCCTCAAGGACGCCCGGCTCTCTCTGGACACGCTCTACCAGCGCGCCCGCCAGACCGCCTTCCTCGTCCCCGGCCTGACCATCGTCGTCCGCGACGAGCGCGCCATCGACGGAGCCGGCAAGACCGAGGAGACCTTCCGCTTCGACGGGGGCATCAGCGAGTTCTGCGACTACCTCGCGCAGGACAAGGCCGTCTGCGACGTGCTGCGCCTGAGCGGCCAGGGCACCTTCAAGGAGACCGTCCCCGTCCTCGACGAGCGCGGCCACATGACCCCCACCGAGGTCACCCGCGAGCTCGGCGTGGACATCGCCCTGCGCTGGGGCACCGGGTACGAGACCCAGGTCAAGTCCTTCGTCAACATCATCGCCACGCCCAAGGGCGGCACCCACATCACCGGCTTCGAGCGCTCGGTCGCCAAGACCGTGAACGAGGTGCTGCGCTCGGCGAAGCTGCTGCGCGTCGCCGAGGACGACGTGGTCAAGGACGACGCGATGGAGGGCCTGACGGCGGTCGTCACCGTCCGGCTGGCCGAGCCGCAGTTCGAGGGCCAGACCAAGGAGGTGCTCGGCACCTCGGCGGCCGCCCGCATCGTCGCGGCCGTGGTCGCCAAGGAGCTCAAGGCCTTCCTGACCAGCACGAAGCGCGACGACAAGCAGCAGGCCCGCGCCGTGATGGAGAAGATCGTCGCGGCCGCCCGGACCCGGATCGCCGCCCGGCAGCACAAGGAGGCGCAGCGCCGCAAGACGGCGCTGGAGACCTCCTCGCTGCCCGCGAAGCTGGCCGACTGCCGCAGCGACGACGTGGAGCGCAGCGAGCTCTTCATCGTCGAGGGCGACTCCGCCCTCGGCACCGCCAAGCTCGCGCGGAACTCGGAATTCCAGGCACTTCTGCCGATCCGCGGCAAGATCCTGAACGTCCAGAAGTCGTCGGTCTCGGACATGCTCAAGAACACCGAGTGCGGCGCGATCATCCAGGTCATAGGAGCCGGCTCGGGCCGGACCTTCGACATCGACGCCGCGCGGTACGGGAAGATCGTCCTGCTCGTCGACGCCGACGTGGACGGCGCCCACATCCGCTGCCTGCTGCTGACGCTCTTCCAGCGGTACATGCGGCCGATGGTCGAGGCGGGCCGGGTTTTCGCCGCGGTGCCGCCGCTGCACCGGATCGAACTCGTCCAGCCCAAGAAGGGCCAGGACAAGTACGTCTACACGTATTCGGACAACGAACTGCGCCAGACGCTGCTCGAATTCCAGCGCAAGAACATCCGGTACAAGGATTCGATCCAGCGCTACAAGGGTCTCGGCGAGATGGACGCGGACCAGCTGGCGGAGACGACCATGGACCCCCGTCACCGCACCCTGCGCCGGATCAACATCGGCGACCTGGACTCGGCCGAGCAGGTCTTCGACCTGCTGATGGGCAACGAGGTGGCGCCGCGCAAGGAGTTCATCACGAGCTCGGCGGCGACCCTGGACCGCTCGCGCATCGACGCCTGACGGGGCGCACCGGCACACCGGTGCTCTTCGCTTCATCACCTGTTGGAGTGAAGAGCACCGGGACACCAGTCCGGAAAACGTCCATACCGCACATCCTTGTGGGCACGCGGCCAATGCGGCAGTGGACAAGGAGAGTTCGGTGGACAAGCACGAAGGTCCCGACGCCGGAACGATCCGGCTCGACGACCCCTGGTACGACGCGCTCGCCGTCGGCTGGGGGGAGGGCGAGGGTGAGGATCCCGCGCCCCCGCGTCCGGCGGCCGGCGGCCGGGCCGCGCCCGGGGCATCCGACATCTACCTCGAAGTGCAGCGCAGCGCCGCTTTCCAGGAGGTCCGCAGCCGCTACCGCGGGTTCGTCGTCCCCGCGACCGCAGGCTTCTTCCTCTGGTACCTCGGGTACGTCGTCGCGGCCACCATGGCGCCCGGCATCATGGCCCGGCCCGTCGTCGGGGCGGTCAACGTGGCGCTGCTGGCGGGCCTCGGCCAGTTCCTCAGCACGTTCCTGCTGACCTGGGCGTACGCCCGGCACGCGCGGCTGCGCCGGGACCGGGCCGCGCTGGACCTGCGCTGGACGGTCTTCGAGCAGGAGCGCAGCCAGGAGAGGAACCGGAACCGGGGGGCCGGCCGGTGACCACCGAGCACCAGACCCTCGCGCTGATGCTGTTCAGCCTGTTCATCGCGGTCACGCTGGGGATCACCACCTGGGTCAGCCGCAACCGGCGCGGATCGGCGGAAGAGTTCTACGCCGGCGGGCGGCTTTTCTCACCACTGGAGAACGGTTTCGCCATCGCCGGCGACTACATGTCCGCCGCCTCCTTCCTCGGCATCTCCGGCCTGATCGCCCTCTTCGGCTACGACGGCATGCTGTACTCGGTGGGGTTCCTCGTCGCCTGGCTCGTCGTGCTCTTCCTCGTCGCGGAACTGGTCCGCAACTGCGGGCGCTTCACCCTCGCGGACGTGGTCGTGGCCCGGATGAGCGAGCGGCCCGTCCGGATCGCCGCCGGCATCTCGTCCGTCACCGTCTCGGTGCTGTACCTCGTCGCCCAGATGGTCGGCGCGGGCAGCCTGGTGGGCCTGCTGCTCGGCGATTCGGACACCACCGCCCGGACGCTTACCGTGATCGGGGTCGGGGCGCTGATGGTGGTCTACGTGTCCTTCGGCGGAATGCGGGCCACCACCTGGATCCAGATCGTGAAGGCCGTGCTGCTCATGGGCGGGGCCGTCACCCTCACCGTGCTCGTACTGCTGCGCTTCCACGGGGACTTCGACCAGCTGCTCACGAGCGCCGCCGACCGCAGTGGGCACGGGCGGCGGTTCCTGAGCCCGGGGCTCAAGTACGGCGGCGACTGGACCTCCCGCTTCGACTTCATGAGCCTCGGTCTCGCGCTGGTCCTCGGGACGGCCGGGCTGCCGCACATCCTGTCGCGCTTCTACACGGTGCCGACCGCGCGGGCGGCCCGCCGGTCGGTGGTGTGGGCGATCGCGCTGATCGGCGGCTTCTACCTGATGACCATCGTGCTCGGCTTCGGGGCGGCCGCGCTGCTGGGTCCGGACGAGGTGCGGGCCTCCAACGCCTCGGGGAACACTGCGGTTCCGCTGCTCGCGGCCTTCCTGGGCGGCGGGGCCGACTCGACCGGGGGAGCGGTGCTGTTCGCCTTCGTGGCGGCGATCGCCTTCGCCACGATCCTGGCCGTGGTCGCCGGGATCACGCTCGCGTCCTCGGCCTCGGTCGCGCACGACCTGTACGCGTCGCTCAGGCGCCGCCACGCACGCCAGCGCAGCGAGGTCGCGGTGGCCAGGGCGGCGGCCGTCGGGATCGGGGCGGTGGCGATCGCCCTGGGACTCCTCGCCCAGGACCTGAACGTGGCGTTCCTGGTGGGGCTGGCCTTCGCGGTGGCGGCCTCGGCCAATCTGCCGGTGCTGCTGTACTCGCTGTTCTGGAGCGGTTTCACCACGCGGGGCGCGGTCTGGTCGGTGTACGGGGGCCTGATTCCGGCGGTGGTGCTGGTCGTCGTGTCGCCGGTGGTCTCCGGGAGCCCGGACTCCCTCTTCCCGGGCGTGAGCTTCCAGTTCTTCCCGCTTCAGAACCCGGGCCTGGTCTCGATCCCGCTGGGTTTCCTGGCGGGCTGGATGGGCACGGTGACCTCGGCGGAGGAGCCGGACGCGGCGCGGCACGCGGAGACGGAGGTCCGCTCCCTGACCGGCGCCGGGGCCGTCTGAGCGCCGTCCCGTCCGCCGGCTACGCGCCCTCGGACGGGAGCCAGGAGTAGCGGTGTTCCGGGCGGCCCGTCTCGCCGTAGCGCAGCGCCAGGGTGACCCGGGCGGTGCGCTCCAGGAGCTTCAGGTAGCGCTGGGCAGTCTGACGGCTGATGCCGGCGCGGTCCGCGATCTGCTGGGTGGAGAGCGGGCCCTCGGCGGAGCGCAGGACCTGGCGGACCAGTTCGGCGCTGGTGGCGGAGTGGCCCTTGGGCAGCTCGTTCGGGGAGCCGGCCGCGGCGAGGGCGCCGAAGATCCGGTCCACCTCGGCTTGTTCGGCCTCGCCGCCCGTCTCCAGGGTGCGGCGCAGGGCGCCGTACGCCTCAAGCCGGGCCCGCAGGCCCGCGAACGTGAAGGGTTTGACCAGGTATTGCAGGGCGCCGAGGCGCATGGCGGACTGGACGGTGGCCAGGTCGCGGGCGGCCGTGACCATGATCACGTCGGTGCGGTGGCCGAGTTGGCGCAGCCTGCGGACGAGGTCCAGGCCGTTCTCGTCCGGGAGGTAGTGGTCGAGGAGGATCAGGTCCACGGGACGGGCGTCGAGGCAGGCCAGGGCCTCGGCGGCCGAATGGGCCTGGGCGCAGACACGGAAGCCGGGAACCTTCGCCACGTACGCCGCGTTGATCCGGGCAACACGCATGTCGTCGTCGACGACCAGTACGGCACAGACGCTGCTCGGGGTCTCGTTCATCGCAGGGCCTCCGGGAGTACGACGGAGAACTCCGCCCCTCCGTCCGCTGCCCCGCCGGCCCGGACCGTGCCGCCCTGCCGCTCCGCGAGGCGGCGTACGAGCGCGAGACCCAGCCCGCGCTCACGGTGGGCCTTGGGCTGCTTGGTCGACCAGCCCTCGGTGAAGATCTCCTCGCGGCGGGCTGCCGGCACGCCGGGGCCGCTGTCGCGCACCCGGAGGATCGCCGTACGGCCTTCGGCGCGCAGCTCGACCTCGACCAGGGGCGCGGCGGAGCCCGCCGCCGCGTCCAGGGCGTTGTCCACCAGGTTGCCCGTGATGGTGACGAGACCGCCCGGGTCGACGAGGCAGTCGGGGAGGAAGGTGGTGTCGGCGAGGCGCAGTGGGACGCCGCGCTCGGCCGCGACGGTCGCCTTGCCCACCAGAAGGGCGGCCAGCAGCGGGTCGTGGACCTTCTCGGTGACCTGTTCGGCGGTGCTGCGGTGCACTCCGACGACCTCGGTGACGAACTCCACTGCCTCCTCGTGCAGGCCCAGCTCCAGCAGGCCGAGGAGGGTGTGGAGGCGGTTGGCGTGCTCGTGGTCCTGCGCGCGCAGGGCGTCGATCAGGCCCTTGGTGGAGTCGAGCTCGCGGCCGAGGTGTTCCAGCTCGGTGCGGTCGCGCAGGGTGGCGACGGCGCCGCCGTCCTCGGTGGGCATCCGGTTGGCGACCAGTACCCGGGGCCCCTGGACGGTGAGCAGGTCGCGGCCGGCGACCCGGCCGGCGAGGACGTCGGTGGTGCGGCCCGCGCCCAGTACGTCGTCCAGCGGGCGCCCGGCGAGGGTGGCGGCGGTGTCCGGCGCGAGGCCCAGCAGCCGGGCGGCCTCGTCGTTGACCAGCCGGAGCCGGCCGTCGCGGTCGAGGGCGATCACGCCCTCGCGGATGGAGTGCAGCATCGCCTCGCGCTCCGCGAGCAGGCCGGCGATATCGGAGAAGGCCAGGTCGCGGGTCTGCCGCTGGATCCGGCGGGACAGCAGGCAGGCGGCGAGCGCGCCTGCCGCCAGGGCGCCGCCCGTGTAGGCGAGCAGGCCCGGGACGGCGCCGAGCAGCCGGTCGCGGACGCTGTCGTAGGCGATGCCGACCGAGACGGCGCCGATGATCTCCCCGTCGGCCGCGACGAGCGGGACCTTTCCGCGGGCGGAGCGGCCGAGCGTGCCCTCGTCGATCTCCATGACCTCGCGGCCCGCGAGGACGTCGCTCGGATCGGTGGAGACGCGCAGTCCGATCCGGTCGGTGGCGGGGTGTGAGCGGCGGATGCCGTCCAGGTCCATGACGACCACGTACTCGGCGCCCGTGGCCCGGCGGATCCGCTCGGCCGCGGCCTGTACCGGGCTGTCGGCCGTCGGCCCGGAGTCGAGGAGACCGGCCGCCAGCGAAGGGTCCGCCGCCGCGCTCTGGGCGATGGCCAGGGCGCGCCGCATGGCCTGGTCGTCGAGCTGTGCGCTGAGCGGGGCCAGGAAGAGCCCGGCGGCCAGCACGGCCACCCCGGCGGCGATGGCCAGCTGGGTCAGCAGGATCTGCGAGACGGCCCGTCTGGGCAGCCCGAGGCGCCGAGCGCTCACGTGGGGGAACCGCATGCCGGCAACCGTAGGCGGCCTTCGGCGTAAGCGGAATCTCCCCTGAGCATGGAGAAGTGGCACAGCCCCTGGGGCACGGGAGGCCCGGGCGGTTCGTAGCCGATCCGCAAGCCACGTGCACGGCCCCCGTCGGCTTTGCGCGAGCGCATCGGCCCGGTGCCGATCAGGGCATCGGCTGTGGCGGGCGCGGCCCCTGGTACTGGCCGCTCGGCCGCATCCGCAGGGGCCGCTCCTGGTACTCCTCCAGTGCGTGCGCGATCCAGCCCGCCGTCCGGGACACCGCGAACACCGTCTCCCCGGCCTCGGCGGGCATGGCGCAGGACACCGTCAGGACCGCCAGCGCCAGGTCCACGTTCGCGTGCAGCCCGGGCCGCCGGGCCGCCGTCGTGGCGACGACATCCCGGGCGGCCGCCAGCGCGGGTCCGGCCTGCGGCACGTTCTCCAGCCGGGCGAACAACGCCGTGGCCCGGGGGTCCTCGCCCTCGTACAGCCGGTGCCCGAGCCCCGGAACCCGCCGTCCCGCCCGCAGATGGTCCGCGACCACCGGTGCGGCCCCGCCCCGCTCCAGCGCCTCCACCAGCATCCGGTGCGCGAGCCGCCCGGCTGCTCCGTGTAGTGGCCCTTCGAGCGCGCCGAGGCCGGCGGACACCGCCGCGTACGGATGGGCCCGCGCCGAGGCGGCCACCCGCACGGCCAGGGTCGAGGCGGCCAGATCGTGGTCGATGAGCAGCGACAGGGCCAGGTCGAGGGCGCCCAGGGCCGCCGGGTGCGGTTCCTGCCCGGTCAGCCGGCACCACAGCTGCTCCGCGAGCGTCCCGGTCGCGGGCTCCGCCCGGCCCACCACCGGCAGGGCGGCGGCCAGCGTCGGGATCAGACAGCGCGCGGAGCCGAGGACGGCCTCCGCGGACAGGTCGAAGCGCAGCGGATCCGCCACCGCGGCGGCGGCGGTCGCCATTCGCAGCCGGTCGATGGGGCCGCTGTGCGCGGGCAGTGCGGCCACGGCCCGCCGGGCGGCGGCCAGCAGCTCCGGGGGAGCGGAGAACCGCACGCCGCGCGGCAGCGTCCCGGTCCAGAGCCACTCGGCGACCTCCTCGTAGCGGTGCCGTGCTGCCAGTTCGACGGCGTCCACGCCGCGGAAGTAGTACCGGCCGGGCTCGATGAGCGTGAGCGAGGTGCGTACGGCGAGCTCCGCGCCGGAGGGCGCCGCCGCCTCGCGGCGGGTGCGCAGGGCCAGGGCCTCCACCTCGCGCGCGTCGAAGCTGCTGCCGCGGCCGACCGGATCGCGGCGGCTGGTGAGCTGGCCGCGGCTGACGTACGCGTACACCGTGGCCGGTTTCACCCCCAGCAGTTGCGCTGCCTGCCGGGTGCTGAGCCGCCGTTCGCCGTCCGCCTGGTCGTTCATGACACACAGGCTACATATGTTGATTTAATCAACATTGACAAGGATTCAATCCATCATGGATGGTCGATGCATGAACACCACCGTCGATGTGCCCCGCGGTCTCGCGGGAGTCGTGGTCACCGAGACCGAACTCGGTGACGTCCGAGGCCGCGAGGGCTTCTACCACTACCGCCAGTACTCGGCAGTCGAGCTCGCCGCGAGCCGCAGCTTCGAGGACGTGTGGCACCTGATGTTCCGCGGCGCCCTGCCGGCCGACACCGCCGAGCGGGCCGCGTTCGCCGCCGAGATCGCCCCGCTGCGCAGGCTGCCCGACGCGGTGCGCGACGCCCTGCCCGGCCTCGCCCGGGCCGGAGCACTCTCCGGCCCGCTGGCCGGGCTGCGGACCGCGCTCTCGCTGCTCGGCGCCTGTGCCGGTTTCCGGCCGGTCTACGACATCGACCCCGGGCGACGGGCCGCCGACGCCCTGGCCGCCTGCGCCGCCGTACCGACCCTGCTCACCGCCCTGCACCGGCTCGGCCAGGGCCTGGAGCCGGTCGAGCCGCGCGACGACCTCCCGTACGCCGCCAATTACCTGTACATGCTCACCGGGCAGGAGCCCGACCCGGTCAAGGCGCGGGCCGTCGAGCGCTACCTGATCTCCACCGTCGACCACGGCTTCAACGCCTCGACCTTCACCGCCCGCGTGATCGCTTCCACCGGCGCGGACGTCGCCGCCTGCCTCACCGGGGCGATCGGGGCGCTCTCCGGCCCGCTGCACGGCGGCGCGCCGAGCCGGGCCCTGGACACGCTGGACGCCATCGGCACGGCGGACCGCATCGAGCCGTGGATCCGCGAGCGGGTGCTCGCCGGGGACCGGATCATGGGCTTCGGGCACCCCGTGTACCGGACCGAGGACCCGCGCTCGCGGCTGCTGCGGGACATCGCGCTGCAGTTCGGCGGTCCGCTGGCGGACTTCGCCGTGCAGGTGGAACGGCACGTCGAGGAGATCCTCGCCGAGCTCAAGCCGGGGCGGGAACTGCACACCAACGTGGAGTTCTACGCGGGCGTGGTCATGGAGCTGTGCGGACTGCCGCGCGAGATGTTCACCCCGACCTTCTGCGCGGCCCGTGTGGTCGGCTGGAGCGCGAACATCCTCGAACAAGCCGCCGATTCGAAGATCATCCGTCCGGCCGCCCGGTACGTCGGCCCGAACCCGCCCGAGCCGGTTCCGGCGCTCGGCTGACTACGATCGGCCGCGTGAACAGCAGTCAGCCCGCCCAGCAGGCCGCGCGGCAGCCCGCCCAGCCCATCCCCGTCGTCGTGCTCTCCGGATTTCTCGGATCCGGAAAGACGACCCTGCTCAACCATCTCCTCGGCAACCGGGGAGGCACCCGGATCGGCGTCGTCGTCAACGACTTCGGCTCGATCGAGATCGACGCAATGGCCGTGGCGGGCCAGGTCGGCGACTCGATGGTCTCCCTCGGCGGCGGCTGCCTGTGCTGCGCGGTCGACGGCAGTGAGCTGGACGCGTACCTGGAGAAGCTCTCCGCACCCGTCCACCGGATCGACGTGATCGTCATCGAGGCGAGCGGACTCGCCGAGCCGCAGGAGATGATCCGGATGCTGGTGGCCAGCGAGAACCCGGCGATCCGGTACGGCGGCCTGGTGCAGGTCCTGGACGCGGCGGAGTTCGACGCGACCCGGGCCAGGCACCCGGAGACCGACCGCCACCTGGCCGTCGCGGACCTGGTGGTGCTGAACAAGGCCGACCGGGTGGAGGCGGCCGGCCTCACCCGGATCGAGGCCGAGCTCAGCACGCTCTGCCCCGGTACGCCGGTGGTGGCCGCCGACCACGGCCGGATCGACCCGGAGCTGCTCTTCGACCGGCGCCCGTGGACCGAGACCCGGGGCCAGCTGTCCTTCGAGGACCTCATCTCGCAGGCCCGGGAGGCAGACGAGGACCACACAGGTCCCGAGGGGCACGGGGGCCGCAGGGGTCACGAGGACCACACGGGGCACGCCCACATGGTGTACGAGAGCACGGAGTTCGTCTCCGAGCAGGCCCTGAACCCGCGCCGGTTCATCGACTTCCTCGACCGCCGCCCGGCCGGGCTGTACCGGATCAAGGGCTTCGTCCATTTCGGCGTCCCCGGCCACGAAGAGCGCTACGAGGTCCACGCGGTCGGCCGCTTCCTCCGCTTCGCGCCGGGCCCCTGGGGCCGCGGCGAGCCGCGCCGGAGCCAGTTGGTCCTGATCGGCGCCGGTACGGACGGCCCCGCGCTGCTCCGAGAGCTGGAGGGCTGCCGCGAACCGGCTCCGCAGTACGCGCCGCCGGAGAGCATGTGGGGCGTCCTGCGCTACGTCGACCGCCCGGCACGGACGGGCGACGAGCCGGAGCCGGGCCCGGAGCCCGAGCCGTACGAGCCCGAGCCGTACGGCGAACCCGATCCCGACTCGCAGGACCTGTAGGACGGCGCCGCGGCCGGCGCGGCCGGTCTCAGGCGACCTCGACGCCGTACTCGCCCAGCAGGTCTTCCAGGCCGCCGCGGTAGCCCTTGCCGCCGATCACGAAGTCCCAGTCGCCGTTGGAGCGGCGCCGGAACGATCCGAGGACCAGTGCGGTTTCGCCGGCGCGCCCGTCGGAGACGTCCAGCCGGCCCAGTTCCCCGCCGTCGGCGGACAGCAGGCGGATGTGGGCGTCGGTGAACCCGGCGAGATCGGCGTCGGGATCGACCTCCGGATCGATCGCGGCCACGAGGACGAGGCGGTCGGCGGGCTCGGGCAGCGCGTCGAAGGAGACCTCCAGCGCCGCCTTGTCGGGGGCCGAGTGCGCGCGGGCCCGGACCGAACCGTCCGGGGTCCGCGGGTTGTTGAAGAAGACGAAGTGCTCCTCGCTCAGCACCCGCCCGCCCTCGCACACGAGCGCGCACACGTCCAGCGCGACCGACCCAGACCAGGACATGCCGAGTACGTTGTGGTCCCCCGGGAGCTCGGGCGCGGGCTCGGCCGTCCGCGATGCGGCGGAGGTCGCCGATGCCGAGGTGCCGCCGCCGAGCCGACCGCGCAGCCCGTACTGGTGCAGCAGCTCGACCAGGTCCGCCCCGGGAACCAACTCCAGCGGCTTGCCGTTGGCAAAGGTGTACGACCCGGGCCCGAAGGACGCGGTGGTGACGAGCACCCCCTTGTTCGCCCCCTTGTCCTGGACCGTGCCGTACAGGTCGCGTACGGCCGTCGGCGGCACCGTGTTCCGGTAGCGCTTGACCTGCACCACGATCCGCCCGCCCCGGATCGGGGCCGGGTCCAGTGCCTCCACGTCCACCCCGCCATCGCCCGACCGCTGCGTGGTCACCGCCTCCATGCCCATCGCCCGGAACAGCTCGGCGACCAGGTTCTCGAACGCGATCGGGTCCATCGCGAACAGGTCCGGCTCGTCGTCGCCGCCGTCCCCGTCCGAGCCGCCGCCGTGGCTGACGACGCCCCCGCCGACCTCGTCGGGCCTGCGCCCGGGGCGGACCGCACCGAGCTGGTCGGGCCGGGCCGAAAGCTGCCCGTGCAAGCCGTCGACCAGGCAGTCCACCGCGCTGACCTGCTCCAGCCGCAGTCCCTCGAAAGCGGAGCGCGCCGCCGGCACCGTGGCGAGCACGACCTGCACCTCCTGCCCGGTCACCGGATCGTGGCCGTCCACGAAGCCGTTCACCACGACCGAGTCCAGCACGCCGAACTCGTCCGCCGCGTACAGCTCGCGCACCACCAGCAGCATGCTCTGCGCCAGCAGGTCCCGGTAGAGCGCCCGCCGTTCCGTGGCCGCGCGCGGCTTCACCCTGTCCTGGTCCGTACTCGGCAGGTACTGCACCGCCCTCGCCTCCGGGACCACCGCGAACCCGGGCAGCTCCCAGTCCAGCACCAGCTGCCGGGCCCCCTGGTCGTAGGCGGCCGACACCTGGCGCGGCAGCTGCTCGGGCCAGACCGCGGAGGCGTACAGGGCGGCCGAGAAGTACTCCACCACCGCCTCGGCATCGCCCGCGCGCAGGGCCCCCGCCAGCTCGGTGAGCCCCGCGTTGTGCCGGCGGATCCCGGCGAGCTGCTCCGCGGCCCACCGGTCGTACTGCTGCCGGTACGCGGCCAGCTGCTGCTGCCGCTGCGTCTCCGAGGCGTGCGCGGCCTGCCAGGCCTGGGTGTAGCGGGCGTGCGCCTCCCGCTCGGCTTGCGCCCGCTGGCCCGATCCGAGGGTCCAGCCGCTGCTCTGGTGCTGGAACTGTTCGATGCGCGGCATCGGCACGGGGTCCGCCAGCGTGCCCGGGCTGAAGGGTTCCGGCTGCTCGGGCCGGACCAGGGCGGCCATCCGGAACGCCGGCGCCCGGCAACCCGTGACCAGGAGGCCCCGCAGGGCCTCGACTTCGGCGTCGAGCTGCGCGGTCTGTCGCCGGGCCTCCGCCTCGCGGTGCTGGCGGTGGCTCCGGGCCGCGTCCCGCTCATGTGCCCGCTGCCGGCGATCGGCCTCCCGCTGCTGGATCAGCTGGGTCTGCTGCTGGCGGCGCTGGGCCTCGGCCCAGTCCCCGATCAATCCGCCCGACCGACGACTCATCAGCTGTGCACTCCCCCCACCAACGCCAAGAGGGAAAACACTAGTCGGCATTCGGGTGGTACGTCCCCCGGGTCGCACCACCCGAATGCCGCAGTACGTCCTACAGTGCGCCCCCCGCCAGGGCGGCGACGGCCGCGGGCAGCGCGGCCCCCGACCCGTCACGGCGCGGGTCCACGGCCGGCAGTTCGGCAGGGGTGCCGTTCGCCGCGGCCGCCCGGACCGGCGCATTGCCGGCCCAGGCCAGCACCAGCAGGTCCTCGCCCTTCAGGAACCGCTGGCAGCGCACGCCGCCGGTGGCCCGGCCCTTGCGCGGGTACTGGTCGAACGGGGTCAGCTTCCCGGACAGCACCGAGTCGTCCAGCGTCCCGTGCGAGCCCGCCACCGTGAACACCAGGGCGTCCCGCGCCGGGTCCACCGCCGAGAAGTGGATCACCTTCGCGTTCTCGGAGAGCTTGATGCCCGCCATGCCGCCCGCCGGGCGGCCCTGCGGACGCACCTGGCCCGCGGGATAGCGCAGCAGCTGGGCGTCGTCGGTGAGGAAGACCAGGTCCTCCTCGCCCGTGCGCAGTTCGACCGCGCCGACGATCCGGTCGCCCTCCTTGAGGGTGATGACCTCCAGCTCGTCCTTGTTCGCCGGGTAGTCCGGCACGACCCGCTTGACCACGCCCTGCTCGGTGCCCAGGGCCAGGCCCTGCGAGGACTCGTCCAGCGAGGTCAGGCAGATCACCTTCTCGTCCGCCTCCAGCCCGGAGAGGAACTCCGAGACCGGGGCGCCGCCCGCCAGGTTCGGCGCGGCGTGGGTGTCCGGCAGCTGCGGCAGGTCGATCACCGAGAGCCGCAGCAGCCGCCCGTACGAGGTGACCACGCCGACGTCCGCCCGGGCGGTAGCGGCGACCTGCGAGGCGATCAGGTCGTGCTTCGCGCGGGCGCCGCCCTCCTCCTCCGGAAGCGGGTCGCCGCTGGCGGTCCGGGCCAGCAGGCCCGTCGAGGACATCAGGACCCGGCACGGATCGTCCGCGACCTCCAGCGGAACCGCAGCGACCGCCGTGCCCGCCGACTCCAGCAGGACCGTACGGCGCTCGGTGCCGAACTTCTTCGCGACCGCCGCCAGTTCCGTGGAGACCAGCTTTCGCAGCTCCGTGTCGGACTCCAGGATCCCGGTCAGCTCGTCGATCTCGCCGGTCAGGCGGTCCCGCTCGGACTCCAGCTCGATCCGGTCGAAGCGGGTGAGCCGGCGCAGCGGGGTGTCCAGGATGTACTGGGTCTGGATCTCGCTCAGCGAGAAGCGCTCGATCAGCCGCTCCTTCGCCTGCGCCGAGTTGTCGCTGTCCCGGATGATCCGGATGACCTCGTCGATGTCGACCAGGGCCACCAGCAGACCCTCGACCAGGTGCAGCCGGTCGCGCCGCTTGCCGCGGCGGAACTCGCTGCGCCGCCGCACGACCTCGAACCGGTGGTCGAGGTAGACCTCCAGCAGCTCCTTGAGGCCGAGCGTCAGCGGCTGCCCGTCGACCAGCGCGACGTTGTTGATGCCGAAGGATTCCTCCATCGGCGTCAGCTTGTACAGCTGCTCCAGCACGGCCTCCGGGTGGAAGCCGTTCTTGATCTCGATGACCAGGCGCAGGCCGTGCGAGCGGTCCGTGAGGTCCTTGACGTCCGCGATGCCCTGGAGCCTCTTCGAGCCGACCAGGTCCTTGATCTTCGCGATGACCTTCTCGGGGCCGACCGTGAAGGGCAGTTCGGTGACGACCAGGCCCTTGCGGCGCGCCGTCACGTTCTCGACGGTCACCGTGGCGCGGATCTTGAACGTGCCGCGGCCGTTCTCGTAGGCGTCCTTGATCCCCGAGAGGCCCACGATCCGGCCGCCCGTGGGCAGGTCCGGACCCGGCACGAAGCGCATCAGCGCCTCCAGGTCCGCCTGCGGGTAGCGGATCAGGTGGCGGGCGGCCGCGATGACCTCGCCCAGGTTGTGCGGGGGCATGTTGGTGGCCATGCCGACCGCGATCCCGGACGCACCGTTGACCAGCAGGTTCGGGTACGCCGCGGGCAGCGCGACCGGCTCCTGCTCCTGGCCGTCGTAGTTGGAGGTGAAGTCGACGGTGTCCTCGTCGATCGACTCCGTCATCAGTGACGTGGCGTCCGCCATCTTGCACTCGGTGTAGCGCATCGCGGCCGGCGGGTCGTCGTTGCCGAGCGAACCGAAGTTGCCGTGGCCGTCGACCAGCGGCAGCCGCATCGAGAAGGGCTGGGCCATGCGCACGAGGGCGTCGTAGATCGACGCGTCGCCGTGCGGGTGCAGCTTGCCCATGACCTCGCCGACGACACGGGCGCACTTCACGTAGCCGCGGTCCGGGCGCAGGCCCATCTCGCTCATCTGGTAGACGATGCGCCGGTGCACCGGCTTCATGCCGTCCCGGGCATCGGGCAGGGCGCGGGAGTAGATCACCGAGTACGCGTACTCGAGGAAGGAGCCCTGCATTTCGTCGACGACGTCGATGTCGAGGATCTTCTCCTCGAAATCCTCCGGCGGCGGGGTCTTCGTGCTGCGGCGGGCCATCGCTGCGCGGCTCCTTAACCAAGAAAGAAAGGGTGCTGGGGGGGCTGGCGGGTGGTCTGAGAAGGGTTGACAGGGGTTGTCGCGGACCATTGTGGCCCGAGGCACCGACAACGCCGACTCCGACCCTGGGGTCACCCCCGGACGGAGTCCCCCTGGAGTGCGTGCCGGGAACCTCTCCGGTCACCGACGCGCTTGCATACAGTGGCAGGTCCGACGGAAATCTCTGCATCGCGATCGAAGGGACCACATGCACATGGGTCACACGGCCACAGCCCAGGCCGGCTCCGGCGGCCTGACAGCGACCGAGCACCGGCTGGCCAACGGCCTGCGCGTGGTGCTCTCCGAGGATCACCTGACCCCGGTCGCCGCGGTCTGCCTCTGGTACGACGTCGGCTCGCGCCACGAAGTCAAGGGACGAACCGGCCTGGCTCACCTCTTCGAGCACCTGATGTTCCAGGGCTCGGCGAGCGTACCCGGCAACGGCCACTTCGAACTGGTCCAGGGTGCCGGCGGTTCGCTCAACGGCACCACCAGCTTCGAGCGCACCAACTACTTCGAGACCATGCCGGCCCACCAGCTGGAGCTCGCGCTCTGGCTCGAAGCGGACCGGATGGGCTCGCTGCTGGCCTCCCTGGACGACGAGTCCATGGAGAACCAGCGCGACGTCGTCAAGAACGAGCGCCGCCAGCGGTACGACAACGTCCCGTACGGCACGGCCTTCGAGAAGCTGACCGCCCTGGCATACCCCGATGGCCACCCGTACCACCACACCCCGATCGGCTCCATGGCCGACCTGGACGCGGCCTCCCTGGAGGACGCCCGCGCCTTCTTCCGCACGTACTACGCACCCAACAACGCGGTGCTGTCGGTCGTCGGCGACATCGACCCCGAGCAGACGCTCGCCTGGGTCGAGAAGTACTTCGGCACCATCCCCGGCCACGAGGGCAAGCAGCCGCCGCGCGACGGCACGCTGCCCGAGATCATGGGCCGGGAGCTGCGCGAGGAGATCGTCGAGGAGGTCCCGGCGCGCGCGCTGATGGCCGCCTACCGGCTCCCGCACGACGGCACCCGCGAATGCGACGCCGCCGACGTGGCGCTGACCGTCCTGGGCGGCGGCGAGTCGTCCCGGCTGCACAACCGCCTGGTACGCCACGACCAGAGCGCCGTCGCAGCCGGCTTCGGCATGCTGCGGCTCGCCGGGGCGCCCTCGCTCGGCTGGCTGGACGTGAAGACCTCCAGCGGGGTGGAGGTGCCCGCCATCGAGGCGGCCGTCGACGAGGAGCTCGCGCGGTTCGCCGCCGAGGGCCCGACGGCCGAGGAGATGGAGCGCGCCCAGGCACAGCTGGAGCGCGAGTGGCTGGACCGGCTGAGCACCGTGGCCGGCCGCGCCGACGAACTGTGCCGCTTCGCGGTGCTGTTCGGCGACCCGCAGCTGGCGCTCAGCGCCGTCCAGCGCGTCCTCGACATCACCGCCGAGGAGGTGCAGGCCGTGGCCGCGGCCCGGCTGCGCCCCGACAACCGCGCGGCGCTGGTGTACGAGCCGCTCCCGGCAGAGGCCGACGAGAACGACGAGAACGAGGGGGCGGAGCAGTGAGCGACACCGCAGCCGTCACGATGACCTTCCACCCGCAGCCGCAGGCCGGCGAGGCCAAGCCGTGGGCCTTCCCGGCCCCGGAGCGCGGCTCCCTGCCCAACGGCCTGACCGTGCTGCGCTGCCACCGGCCCGGCCAGCAGGTCGTCGCGGTCGAGGTCAACCTCGCCGCCCCGCTGGACGCCGAGCCCGAGGGCCTGGACGGCGTGGCGACCATCATGGCCCGCGCGCTGTCCGAGGGCACCGACAAGCGCTCGGCCGAGGAGTTCGCGGCCGAGATGGAGCGCTGCGGTGCCACGCTCGACGCGCACGCCGACCACCCGGGCGTGCGGGTCTCCCTGGAGGTTCCGGCCTCCCGGCTGGCCAAGGCGCTGGGCCTGATCGCCGAGGCGCTGCGCGCGCCCGCCTTCGCCGACAGCGAGGTCGACCGGCTGGTGCGCAACCGGCTCGACGAGATCCCGCACGAGCTGGCGAACCCGCAGCGCCGCGCGGCCAAGGAGCTGTCCAAGCAGCTCTTCCCGCCCACCCTGCGGATGTCCCGGCCGCGCCAGGGCACCGAGGAGACCGTCGCCCGGATCGACTCCGCGGCCGTACGCGCCTTCTACGAGGCCCACGTACGCCCCGCCACCGCCACGGCGGTGGTCGTCGGCGACCTGACGGGCATCGACCTGGACGCCGTTCTCGCGGACACCCTGGGCACCTGGACCGGAAACGCCGCCGAGGCGCTCCCGGTGGCGCCGGTGACCGCCGACGACACCGGCCGCGTGGTCATCGTGGACCGGCCCGGCGCGGTCCAGACGCAGCTGCTCATCGGCCGGATCGGGCCGGACCGGCACGAGCGGGTCTGGGCGGCGCAGGTGCTCGGTACGTACTGCCTGGGCGGCACCCTCACCTCGCGCCTGGACAAGGTGCTGCGCGAGGAGAAGGGCTACACGTACGGCGTGCGCGCCTTCGGCCAGGTGCTGCGCTCCACGGCCGACGGCAAGGGCGCCTCGATGCTCGCCATCAGCGGCTCGGTGGACACCCCCAACACCGGCCCGGCGCTCGACGACCTCTGGAAGGTGCTCCGCACCCTTGCGGAGGGCGGCCTGACCGATGCCGAACGGGATGTGGCGGTGCAGAACTTGGTGGGCGTGGCCCCGCTGAAGTTCGAGACGGCCGCGGCCGTCGCCGGCACGCTCGCCGACCAGGTCGAGCAGGAGCTTCCGGACGGTTACCAGGCGCAGTTGTACGCGCAGCTGGCCCGCACGGGCACGGTGGAGGCGACTTCGGCCGTCCTGGCCGCCTTCCCGGTGGACCGCCTGGTCACCGTCCTGGTCGGTGACGCGTCGCAGATCGAGGAGCCGGTGCGGGCGCTCGGGATCGGCGAGGTCACCGTCGTCTCCAACTGACGGACATCTCAAGGGGCTCCGGTGACTTGTCCGCCGGGGCCCTTTATGTCTGTTTAGTGGAGAGGTTGCTTGTATGTGGTGTGGCGTACGCAACAAAAAGGCGCGTCTGTTTGGCGATTGACTGATGATCCGCCTAGCGTCGGCCGTGCTGTCCGTCAGTTGTACGCGCCGCATCCGCGGCACCGGGCAGCGATCGCCGAGTCCCCGTCAGGCGCGAGCCTGGGGAGCCGGGGACCCACATGTGTCCCTGGGGTGAATCGGACCGCCTCGTCAGAGGGGGCCCGTAGGAGACCTTCCTGCTCCGAACCCGTCAGCTAACCCGGTAGGCGAGAAGGAAGGAAAGGATCGACCCCTTCATGGCGTTTGGCAGTCGTGCCGCCGGTAAGCACCGTGGTTCCAGTCGTCTGAGCCGCAAGACCGCCGGTTACGCCGGCATCGCCGCCCTCGCCACCACGGGTGTCGTCGGCTCCCTCGCAGGCCCGGCGTTCGCCGCGTCGGACAAGGCCCCCTCCATGGAGGACACCGGCCTGAACGCGGTCGTGACGGCCGAGGACCTCCCGGTCCAGATCGAGGCCCAGGCCGAGGCCCAGCAGAACGCGGCCGACGCCGCTGCCGCCAAGGAGAAGGCGGAGGCCGACGCGAAGGCGCGCGCCGCCGAGGCCAAGCAGAAGGCCGAGGAGAAGGCGAAGGCCGAGCGCGAGGCCGCCGAGCGCGCCGCCCGCGAGGAGGAGCGCAAGCGCCTCAACACCTTCGTCGCCCCCGTCGACGGGTCCTACATCAGCACCCAGTGGCACGCGGGCGGCGGCATGTGGTCCTCCGGCAGCCACACCGGCATCGACTTCCACGCGGCCTCCGGCACCTCGGTGCACGCGGTGGGCGCCGGAACCGTGGTCGAGGCCGGCTGGGGCGGCGCGTACGGCAACAACGTGGTCATCAAGCACAACGACGGCACGTACACGCAGTACGGCCACATGACCTCGCTGAACGTCTCCGTCGGCGAGCAGGTCACCCCGGGCCAGCAGATCGGCCTGTCGGGCTCCACCGGCAACTCCAGCGGCCCGCACCTGCACTTCGAGGCCCGCACCGCCGCAACCTACGGCTCGGACATCGACCCGGTCGCGTACCTGCGCCAGCACGGCGTCGACGTCTGACCCGCAGCACTTCACCGAAGGCCCCGGCTTCCCGAGCCGGGGCCTTCGTGTTGTGGCTGTAAATATCCCCGATTTCCGTCCGCGCTCGGAAAATATCGCATGTTGCAATAGAGTCCCAGTACGATCCCGGCGCGGTCGCGACAATGGGGTCGACAGTCGGAAAGAGGCGGAGGTCCGGACTTGCGTATTCCTGCGCACGCGGTATCCACGGCAATCCGCGACGACATCGTCTCCGGAGTCTTCACGCCGGGCGCCAGACTGACCGAGGAGCTGCTGGCCCGCCGGTACGGGGTCTCCCGCGTCCCGGTCCGCGAGGCGCTGCGGACCCTGGAGTCCGAGGGCTTCGTCACCACCCGGCGGCATGCGGGAGCCTGCGTCGCCGAGCCCACCGAACAGGAGGCGGCCGATCTCCTGGAGCTGCGGATGCTGCTCGAACCGCTGGCGGCCGCCCGAGCCGCCCGGCGGCGCACCGAGGCCCACCTCAAAGTCCTGCGCGGGCTGGTCAGGCTGGGCCAGGAACGGGCCAGGCGGGGCCAGGGGGAGGACCTGAGGTCCCTGGGCGGCTGGTTCCACGAGACCCTCGCCCAGGCCTCCGGCAGTCCCGGGCTGATCACGCTGCTCACGCAGATGCGGCACAAGGTCGCCTGGATGTACGTGGTGGAGGCGCCGGCCCGGCCCGTGGAGTCCTGGGCCGAGCACGGGGCGATCGTGGACGCGGTCGCGCGCGGGGACGCCGAGCGGGCCCGGGCGCTGACGGCGCTCCACGCCGACCGCGCGGCCGGCGCGCACCGGCCGAGGGTGAGGACTTCGCAACATGCCGTAAACACGGCGAGCGGTCCGTATTAACAAATGCCGCGTATTAATGTCGGGGGCGTCTGCTGAATTCACGGCGATTGTGTCGTCGCCCGGCGCGGCCCATATGAATTGCCGATACGCCCGGAACGGGCCGTTCGACGGGGTGGGTAAACGACGAAGCCGCGGCCGCCGGAATACCGGTGGCCGCGGCTTCGCCGTACGCCCGGGGTGAACCCGAAGGGTCAGACGGTCTCGGGGAGCTCTTCGAGGCCCTCGGCGACCAGCTTCGCGAGGCGGTCCAGCGCCACCTCGGCGCCCTCGGCGTCGGACGCGAGGACGATCTCCTCGCCGCCCTGTGCGCCCAGGCCCAGCACCGCGAGCATGGACGCGGCGTTGACGGGGTTCCCGTCGGCCTTCGCGATGGTCACCGGGACGCCGGAAGCGGTCGTCGCGCGGACGAAGATCGAGGCGGGACGAGCGTGCAGGCCCTCGGCCCAGCCGACGTTGACGCGGCGCTCTGCCATGGTGATGCCCTTCAGGTTCTTACGGGTTGTCTAGACCAGTCTCTCACGATGCCTCGAATGCTCCGACCGACCTCCGGCCCGAATCCTCCGCCGCTCGACCTATCACAGCTTGCACCGGTTCGCCCCGGCTTGCCTCGTGCGCCGCGCAGGAGCGATCCGGCCGGTGCCGGCCTTAGGATCACCGCATGACCACCGCGTCGGACCCCTCGTACCCGGCCCACTGGGAGGCGGACGTCGTCCTGCGCGACGGCGGCACCGCCCGCATCCGGCCCATCACCACGGAGGACGCGGGCCGGCTGGTCAGCTTCTACGAGCAGGTCTCCGACGAGTCGAAGTACTACCGCTTCTTCGCGCCCTACCCCCGGCTCTCCGACCGCGACGTGCACCGCTTCACGCACCACGACTACGTGGACCGGGTCGGCCTCGCGGCAACCGTCGGCGAGGAGTTCATCGGCACCGTGCGCTACGACCGCATCGGCCCCGACGGGCGGCCCGCCTCCGCCCCCGCCGACGAGGCCGAGGTCGCCTTCCTCGTCCAGGACGCCCACCAGGGCCGCGGCGTCGCCTCCGCGCTCCTCGAACACATCGGCGCGGTCGCCCGCGAGCGGGGCATCCGCCGCTTCGCGGCCGAGGTGCTCCCCGCCAACAACAAAATGATCAAGGTGTTCACCGACGCCGGATACCAGCAGAAGCGCAGCTTCGAGGACGGCTCCGTCCACCTCACCCTCGACCTCGAACCCACCGCCGAGTCCCTGGCCGTGCAACGCGCCCGGGAACAGCGCGCCGAGGCCCGGTCCGTGCAGCGGCTGCTGGCCCCCGGCTCGGTGGCCGTCATCGGAGTCAGCCGCTCCGGCGGGGGCGTCGGCGCCGCGGCCCTGCGGAACCTGCGCGACAGCGGCTTCCGAGGCCACCTCTACGCCGTGAACGAGGCCCGCGCCCCCGGCATGGAAGGGGATCTGCTGGACGGCGTACGGGCCTACCGGGCCCTCGCCGACATCGACGCCCCGGTCGACCTCGCGGTGATCGCGGTCCCCGCCGAGCGGGTCCCCGAGGCCGTGGCCGCCTGCGGCGAGCACGGGGTGCAGGGGCTGGTGGTGCTGTCCGCCGGATACGGGGAGAGCGGCCCGGCCGGGCTCGACCGGCAGCGCGAACTGGTGCGCCAGGCGCGCTCGTACGGGATGCGGCTGATCGGGCCGAACGCGTACGGCGTGATCAACACCGCGCCCGAGGTCGTGCTCAACGCCTCCCTCACACCGGCCCCGGCGCCGGTCCGGGGCCGCATCGGACTGTTCACCCAGTCCGGGGCCATCGGCATCTCGCTGCTCTCCGCACTGCTGCGGCGGGGCGAGGGGCTCTCGTCCTTCATCTCGGCCGGCAACCGGGCGGACGTCTCCGGGAACGACATCCTCCAGTACTGGTACGAGGACGAGGCCACCGACGTCGCGCTCATGTACCTCGAAACCCTCGGCAACCCGAGGAAGTTCACCCGGCTCGCGCGGCGGACGGCGGCCGTGAAGCCGGTGGTCGTGGCCAAGGGCGGCCGCCACACCCCGGCCGGACACGTGGTCCCCGGGACCCGGCTCCCGGACACCACGGTCTCGGCACTGCTGCGGCAGGCGGGGGTGATCCGGGTCGACACGGTGACGGAGCTGGTGGACGTGGGGCTGCTGCTGGCCTCGCAGCCGCTGCCGGGCGGGCCGCGCGTGGCGATCCTCGGCAACTCGGAGTCGCTGGGCGTCCTCACGTACGACGCGTGTCTCGCGCAGGGACTGCGGCCCGGGATCCCGCTGGACCTGACGACCGCGGCGACGCCCGAGGACTTCCGCTCGGCGCTGGGCGCGGCACTGGGCTCCGCCAAGAACGACGCGGTGATCGTCACGGTGATCCCCTGGGTGAACGAGCAGGCACCGGAGGACGACCTCGCCGCGGCCCTGCGCGACGCGGTGGCGGGACATCCCGGAAAGCCGGTGGCCGTGGTGCACGTGGAGCTGGCCGAGCTCGTGGACGCCCTGTCACCCGCGGGCGGCCTGCCGGGCGCCCGGCCCGGTCCGGACCCGGCGCGCCCCGGCCTACCGCCCCCGCACCCCCGCGCAGCCGCCGACGACGACGAGACCGGAACCGCCGGCGCCGACACCGCCCCGGGTTCCCCGGAGGCGGCGGAGGTCCGGATTCCCGCGTACCCGGCCGCCGAGCGGGCCGTACGGGCCGTCGCGGAGGCCGTGCGGTACGGCCAGTGGCGGCGGGCCAACGCCGAGGCCGGGCAGGTTCCCGCGTACGAGGACATCGACGAGGCCGGAGCCGCCGCCCTGCTCGCCACCCTCCTGGCAGACGTCGGCGACGAGGCGCTCACCCTCACCGAGCCCGATGCCGCCGCGTTGCTCGCCCGGTACGGGATCCGGGTGCTCCCCACCCTGCCCGCCCCCTCCGCGGACGACGCGGTCCGGGCCGCCCGGACCCTGGGCTACCCCGTCGCCCTCAAGACCACCGCCCCGCACCTGCGCCACCGCGCCGACCTCGGCGGCGTACGCCTCGACCTCGCGACCGAGGCCGACCTGCGCCGCTCGTACGAGGAGCTCACCGACCTCCTCGGGACGCCCGGCGAGCTGCTCCCCGTCGTCCAGGCCATGGTGCCCCGCGGGGTCGACACCGTCGTGCGGTCCGTCATCGACCCCGCCGCCGGCGCCGTCCTCTCCTTCGGCCTCGCCGGCGTCGCCTCCGAGCTCCTCGGCGACACCGCCCACCGCCTCGTGCCGGCCACCGACCGGGACGCCGCCGGGCTGATCCGGTCCATCCGGGCCGCCCCCCTCCTCTTCGGCTGGCGCGGCAGCGACCCCGTCGACATCAGCGCACTCGAAGAGCTCCTGCTGCGCCTGTCCCGGCTCGTCGACGACCACCCCGAGGTGGTGGGCGTCACCCTCGAACCCGTCGTCGTCGCCACCGAGGGCCTCTCCGTGCTCAGCGCCGACGTCCGTGTGGCCCGTCCGCCTGTCCGCACCGATCTCGGTCCCCGGACACTCCCCAGCTACTGAGCGGGTCCGGGGCGCCCGGGGCGCCCCGGACGGGCCTTAGGATGGACCCCATGGCGAAATCCGGTACGACGACCCAGGGGCTGCGCACGGCGATCGAGCGCAGCGGCTACTACCCGGCCCTCGTGGCCGAGGCCGTGGAGGCCGCGGTGGGCGGCGAGCCGATCTCGTCGTACCTGGTCCACCAGGAGACGACCTTCGACTCCAACGAGGTGCGCCGGCACGTCACCGTCCTGGTCCTGACCGGCAACCGCTTCATCGTCAGCCACACCGACGAGCAGGCCGCCGACGCCGGGTCCCCGTCCCCGTACGCGACGACCTCCACCGAATCGGTCAAGATCGGCGCGATCTCCTCAGTGGTCCTCAGCCGCGTCGTCGCCAACCCCGAGTCGTACACCCCCGGCACCCTGCCCCGCGAGGTCGTCCTGACCATCGGATGGGGTGCAGTGTCCCGGATCGACCTGGAGCCCGCCGCCTGCGGCGACCCGAACTGCGATTCCGACCACGGCTACACCGGCAACTCCACCGCCGACGACCTCAGCCTGCGCGTCAGCGAGGCCGGCGACGGGCCGGAGGCGGTCCGCCAGACCCTCGTCTTCGCGCAGGCGCTCAGCGAAGCAACGGCAGCCACGTCCACTTCCGCCCGCTGATGACCTACTCCGCACCGCCGAACTGGGACGAGCCGGAACTGCTGGACCTCGCCGGCGCCCCCGTACCGGAGTACGGCACCGGCTCGCTCGCCGACCTGCTGCCGACCCTCGTGGCCGGCCAGGGCGTCCCCGGGTTCACCGCCGCCATCGCCGAGCTCACCCCCGCCGACCGGAACTGCGTGTTCCTGGTCGACGGCATGGGCTGGGAGCAGATCAAGGCCCACCCGGACGAGGCCCCGTACCTGACCTCCCTCCTCGGCAGCTCGCGCGGCGGCACCGGCCGTCCCCTCACCGCGGGCTTCCCGGCGACCACCGCCACCTCGCTGGCCTCCGTCGGCACCGGCCTGCCGCCCGCCCGGCACGGCCTGCCCGGCTACGCAGTGCGCAACCCGGCCACCGGCGAGCTGATGAACCAGCTCCGCTGGCACCCCTGGACCCCGCCGAAGCCCTGGCAGCCGTACCCGACGGTCTTCCAGCAGGCCGACCGGGCGGGGGTGGCGACGGCGCAGGTGTCCTCGCCCGCCTTCCAGACCACCCCGCTCACCAAGATCGCGCTGAGCGGCGGCACCTTCCTCGGCCGGATGACGGGCGAGGAGCGGATGGACCTCGCGGCCGAGCGCCTCGCGGCCGGCGACCGCTCGCTGGTGTACACGTACTTCAGCGAGCTCGACGGGGCCGGCCACCGGCACGGCGTGAACTCCGACGTCTGGCGCGGCCAGCTCATGTACGTCGACCGGCTGGTGCAGCGGCTCGCCGAACAACTCCCGCCGCGCACCGCGCTGTACGTGACCGCCGACCACGGCATGGTGGACGTCCCCTTCGACGAGGACTCCCGGATCGACTTCGACGAGGACTGGGAGCTGGGCGCGGGAGTGGCCCTGCTCGGCGGTGAGGGCCGGGCCCGGCACGTGTACGCCGTCCCGGGCGCCGAGGCCGACGTCCTGACCGTGTGGCGGGAGGTGCTGGGCGACAGGTTCTGGATCGCGAGCCGCGAAGAGGCCCTGGAACTCGGCTGGTTCGGTCCGCCGGGGGAGTGCGACGAGCGCGTGCTCGGCCGGATCGGCGACGTGGTCGCCGCGGCCCAGGCCGATGCCGCGATCACCGCGTCCGTGAACGAGCCCAACGAATCGGCGCTCGCGGGGATGCACGGCTCCATGACCTCGGCCGAGCAGCTCGTCCCGCTGCTCGAAATCCGCACCTGACCGAGGTCCCGCCCGTTTCGTCCCGCACGCCCCTCCTGTCGACCACGACCCGAAAGGTCCCGTTCCTTCCATGCCCGAATTGGTGTTTTTCTCCGGCACGATGGACTGCGGGAAGAGTACGTTGGCCCTCCAGATCGGGCACAACCGGTCGGCCAGGGGCCTGCAGGGCGTGATCTTCACGCGCGACGACCGCGCGGGGGAGGGCAAGCTCTCCTCGCGCCTCGGCCTGGTGACCGAGGCGGTCGAGGCGGCCCCGGGCATGGACCTGTACGGGTACCTGGTGGGCCAGATGTCGAAGGGCGCCAAGGTCGACTACGTCATCGTGGACGAGGCGCAGTTCCTCGCCCCCGAGCAGATCGACCAGCTGGCCCGCGTGGTGGACGACCTGGACCTGGATGTCTTCGCCTTCGGCATCACGACGGACTTCCGCACGAAGCTGTTCCCGGGCTCGCAGCGGCTGATCGAGCTGGCGGACCGCCTGGAACAGCTCCAGGTCGAGGCCCTGTGCTGGTGCGGGGCCCGCGCGACGCACAACGCCCGCACGGTGGGCGGCGAGATGGTCGTCGAGGGCGCCCAGGTGGTCGTCGGCGACGTCAACCAGGCCGCCGCGGAGGTGGGCTACGAGGTCCTGTGCCGCCGGCACCACCGCCGCCGCCTGACGAGCGCCGCGGCCCACGCGGCCGCCCTTTCCCCGGACGTCCTCCCGGTCAACGGCGGCTGACCCGGGCGGGACGGCCCCGACGGCGTCCCCTCCCCGTCGGGTGGTCCGGCCGGCAGTGGTCAGCGGCCGTTTCCGGGGCGTGACTCCAGGAGGGTGAGCACCGCGCCCTCCGGATCGGTGACCGTGGCGACCCGGCCGGTCAGACCCTCGCGGGGCGGCTGGACGATGCGCCCGCCGAGCCGGAGGACCAGGGCCGCAGCCGCGTCGGCGTCCTCGACCTCGAAGTACGTCATCCAGTGCGGGCCCCGGTCGTGCGGGAGCGAGCGCCCGACCCCGTGCACGGCGGCCACAGGATGCCCGTCCAGCAGCAGCGTCACGTAGTCGAAGTCGGCGTAGGCCGTGCCGTGCGTCTCGGCATCGTGGCCGAAGACGTGCTCGTAGAACTTGCCGACGGTCGACGTGTCCTGCGTGACCAGCTCGTTCCAGACCGGGGTGCCGGGCACCCCGGACAGCCGGGTCCCGATGTGTTCCTCGGCCTGCCAGATCCCGAAGATCGCCCCCAGCGGGTCGGAGCAGATCGCCACGCGCCCCTCGGTACCCGCGTCCAGCGGGCCCACGGCGACCGTGCCGCCGCACGAGCGGATCGTCTCGGCGGTCGAGTCCGCGTCGTCGGTGGCGAAGTACGTGGTCCAGGCGATCGGAAGGTGCCGGTCCGGCGGCATCTCGCCGATGCCGGCCACCTCCCGGCCGTCGAGCAGGGCGCGGACGTACGGGCCGAAGGGCTGGGGGCCGGGCTCGTACTCCCAGCCGAACAGTTCGGTGTAGAAGGCCTCGGTGGTCCCCAGGCCGTGCACCATCAGACTCGACCAGCACGGTGTGCCGGGCGGGCGCCGCGTAGCTTCCGGTGCCTCGCTCATGTCAGCCGTCTCCTCCGTCGTCGCTCATCCCGGACCGGACCAGATGCTTCCACTCCGGCGGGTCCGGCGCGCCCCGACCGGCCGGGATCCGCCGATGCGGGGAGAGATGACCGAATCGGTGCGGCCTGTCGATGTCGGGCTTGTTACGCGGGTTCCGGAGCGGGGAGGAAGATGGGCCGCATGACTGCGAATCCCGCGAACTCCGCGATCCTCTCCACCTCCGAACTGATGGACGAGATGGCCGGGTCCCGGCCGCCCGTGCTGCTGGACGTCCGCTGGCAGCTGGGCGGGCCCGACCTGCGGTCCGCGTACGAGTCCGGCCACCTTCCGGGCGCGGTGTACGTGGACCTGGACCACGAACTGGCAGGTCCGCCGGGGCGGGGCGGGCGCCACCCGCTTCCCGAGCCGGAGGAGTTCGGGGCGGTGATGCGCAGGGCCGGGGTCTCGGCGGACGTGCCGGTGGTCGTGTACGACGGGGGCCAGGGCTGGGCCGCCGCCAGGGCGTGGTGGCTGCTGCGCCATACGGGTCACACGGACGTGCGGGTGCTGGACGGGGGGCTGGCCGCATGGACGGCGGTCGGCGGGGCCGTGACGGCCGACGCGGCGACTCCCGTAGAGGGCGATTTCAAGCCAACCCCGGGGGCGGCGGGGCTGCTGGACGCGGACGCCGCGGCGGCGCTCGCCCGCAGCGGGATCCTGCTGGACGCGCGGGCGGGGGAGCGGTACCGGGGCGAGGTCGAGCCGATCGACCGGGTCGGCGGCCACATTCCGGGGGCGGTGTCGGCGCCGACGGCGGAGAACGTGGATGCGGACGGGCGGTTCCTCCCGGCCGACGCGCTGCGGGCGAGGTTCGCCGGGCTGGGCGTTTCCGGCGGGACGCCGGTGGGGGTGTACTGCGGCTCGGGGGTCTCGGGGGCGCACCAGGTGCTGGCGCTGGAAGTGGCGGGGGTTCCGGCCGCCCTGTACGCGGGCAGCTGGTCGGAGTGGTCCTCGGACCCGGCACGACCGGTGGCCACGGGGCCGGACCCGCAGTAGCCCGTCGGCCCCGTGCCGCGGACGGGGCCGGTGGCCCGGGGCCGCGACCCGGCCCGGGGGCGCCGCCCCGGGCTCCGCGACCCGAAGGCCGGCGGGGCCGGGGTGGCTACTCCTGTTTCTTGCGGCGGGTGCCGAAGACGATTTCGTCCCAGCTCGGGACCGCCGCACGGCGGCCCGGGCGGACGCCGTCGGCTTCCGCCTGGCGGTCCGTGGTGCCCGTCAGGCGGTCGCGGTGCCCCGCCACCGTCCGCGGCATCAGGACGTCCGCGTACGCGGCGCCGGCCCCGGCGCTCGCCGAGGCCGCCGGGGGCTCCTCCGCCTCCGGCTCCTCCACCGGGGGCTCGGTCCGCTCCGGGACCACCAGGTCGCCGCGGAAGCTCGGTACCGCCTCCAGCAGGCTCGTCAGCGTGTCCCGCTCCTCCTCCGGCTCCGGTGCCGGGGCGGCGTGGTTGGCGGTTCGTTCCAGCTGGCGGTCCAGGGCGCGGTCCAGCGGACGGTCCCTCGGCAGCCGCGCGATCCTGGGCACGAACGGAAAGCTCGGCTCCGGCGTCGCCGGCAGGTCGTCCGCCTCGCCGATCAGGGAGCGGGCCTCGTCGTCCACGGCCACGACCAGCCGGCGCGGCGGGTCGTACGTCCAGCTGGCCGAGTGCGTTTCGCTGACGACCCGGTAGACCAGCAGGACCTCCCAGGTGCCGTCGTCGCGGCGCCAGGAGTCCCACTGCACGGAGTCCTTGTCGACCCCGCGCAGCAGCAGCCGCTCCTGCACGGCCTCGCCGAGCTGGGGCCCGGTGTTCTCGCCGGGACGGCGCACCGGGGTCTTGCGGGCCCGCTCCGCCATGAACGCGCGCTCGGCCAGCACGGGGCCCTCGAAGCGGCGCACACGGTCGACGGGGATGCCGGCGAGTTGGGCGACCTCCTCCGCGGAGGCACCGGCCCGTATGCGGGCCTGGATGTCGCGGGGGCGGAGGTGGCTCTCCACCTCGATCTCGATCTGGTTCAGGCGTGCGCGATCGTTGCGCACGGCAGCCCGCAGCCGCTCGTCGATCGGAAGCGTGTACTCCGTGCTGTCCGCAGCCTTGAGCACCAGTCGTGTGCCGTCATTTGAGACGGCCACGACACGCAGTTCGGGCATGGGGACCTCCCGGGTGGTGCCTGCCGACGTCACGTGCGTCGCTGCTTCCGCTAGTCGAGTGTGGCCTGCCCGGGTGCAGCCTGCCACAACCTTGCCGAGTTCAACCGGCGTGTCGGGCATGCGCCCTTGATCGCCGTTATGGCACGGTTACCTGTTGGGCACGCACAGTGACCGAAAGATTACTGTGCGCAGCAGGAACCCGTGCAATGCCGCGGCATCACCGGTCTCGAGTGCCGTTTCTTCACCAGTCGGCCCCCTCTCCCGAGTCCGGACATCCGTAAGGAAGGACGGCCCCAGGGCTCGCCACAGTACTCCATTCGGGCCACCTGGGTGGACCGCCGCGCCGCCGAAGTTGTCGTGGGTGGCGGGAGTTGGGCTGCCCTGAATCGGGCCGGACCTGCGACCCCGCACGTTTCAAGGCGTCTTGCTTCACAGAATCCCCAGAAACGGAACTACCCGTTTCGCCTAGCAGTTAGTAACTGCTGAGAGCGGTGATGTGCGAGAGGTCGCGAGAGGCGGCACACACTCGACGAGCGGCCCGCCGGCCCGGAGCAGGGCCCCGGCACCGGCGGGAAGGCGGGGCGGCCCCGACTCCGCCCGCCCCGACGCCCGCGCCGAGCGGGCCGGGGCGGCAGGACGGCCCCTGAGCCGGGGTCACTCTCCCAGGACCCGCCGCAGGTAGTCGTTGCCGAACAGCCGGTCCGGGTCCAGCCGGTCCCGCAGCGCGGTGAACTCCCCGAAGCGGGGGTAGACCCGGGCGAGGTACTCCGCGTCCCGCGTGTGCACCTTGCCCCAGTGCGGCCGTCCGCCGTGCGCGGTGAAGATCCGCTCGGCAGCCGTGAAGTAGGCCTGGTACGGAGTGCCCTTGTACATGTGCACCGCGATGTACGCGGTCTCCCGCGCCGAGGCGGTCGACAGCGCGATGTCGTCCGCCGGAGCCGTCCGCACCTCCACGGGGAAGCTGATCCGCAGTCCCGAGCGGTCGACCATCGCCTTCAGCTCCCGCAGCGCCTCGACCACCTGCTCGCGCGGGAGGGCGTACTCCATCTCCACGAAGCGCACCCGGCGCGGACTGGTGAACACCTTGTAGGGGATGTCCGTGTAGGTGCGCGCGGACAGGGCGCGGCTCGCGATCCGGGCTATGGAGGGGATCGTCGCCGGGACAGCGCGGCCCAGCGAGTTGACGGCCTGGAAGATGCCGTTGGACAGCAGCTCGTCCTCGACCCAGGCGCTCACGGCCCCGGGCGGGGCGGCGGGGCCCTGGCTGCGGTTGTTGCGCTTGGTGTTGCAGTTGCCGGTGTGCGGGAACCAGTAGAACTCGAAGTGCTCGTTCTCCGCGAAGTGCTGCTCGAACTCGGCGGTCACCCGGTCGAAGCCCATGGGCTCCTCACGGGCGGTCAGGAAGAAGACCGGCTCCACGGCGAAGGTGATGGCGGTGACGATGCCGAGGGCGCCGATGCCGATCCGGGCGGCCGCGAAGACCGCGCGTTCCTCGTCGTCCCCCTTCTCTGAGCACGTCAGCAGCCGGCCGTCCGCCGTGACCAGCTCCAGGCCGCGGATCTGGGCGGCGATGGAGGCGGAGTCGCGGCCGGTGCCGTGGGTGCCGGTGCTGGTGGCGCCCGAGACCGTCTGCTCCATGATGTCGCCCATGTTCGTGAGCGACAGGCCCTCCCGGGCCAAGGCCAGGTTGAGGTCCTTGAGCACCGTGCCCGCGGCCACCGTCACGGTGCCGGCGGCGCGGTCGACCTCCCGGATCCCGGTCAGCGCCTGCGGGCGCACGAGCACCCCGTCGGTCGCGGCGGCCGCGGTGAAGGAGTGGCCGGTGCCGACCGCCTTCACCTTCAGCCCGTCCTCGGCGGCCCGGCGCACCGCCTCCTGAAGCTCCCCGACGGAGGCCGGGGTCACTGTCCGGGCCGGTGTGGCCGTGACGTTGCCCGCCCAGTTATGCCACGCGGCCCGCGTCCCCGGCCGGTTCTTCCCTGCTGCTGTCGAAGTCCCCATCGTTGGCTGGCTCCTCCCCTTGCGCCGGCCTCGTCAGCCGGCGGTAACCCGCGAACGCGACCGCCGCCGCGGCGGTCCCCGCCGAGATGGAGACGACGTACCCGTTCTTCGCGCCGGCCGCGTCGATCACCCAGCCGGCCACGGAGGACCCGACCGCGACGCCGACCGCGAGGCCCGTGGTGATCCACGTCATGCCCTCGGTGAGCTTCGCGCGTGGTACGTGCGCCTCGATCAGGGCCATCGTGGTGATCATCGTGGGAGCGATGGCGAGGCCCGAGACGAAGAGCGCCACGGCCAGAAACGGAAGGTTCCCGGCCAGTAGGAGGGGGATCATACTCACGGCCATCGCACAGATGCCCAGTACCCACCTGCGTTCGGTCCGGCCCTTGAGGTGGAGCAGGCCGAAGACGATGCCGGCCAGGCAGGATCCGGCCGCCCAGACGGCGAGGATGAAGCTGGCGGCGGACTTCTGGCCCTGCTCCTCGGCGAAGGCCAGGGTGGACACGTCGATGGACCCGAAGATCGCGCCGGTCGCCACGAAGGTGGCCGTCAGCACCTGGAGGCCGGGGGAGTGCAGGGCGGAGGTCCGGTCGCCGTCGTGGCTGCGCGGGTGCGGCGCCGGCTCGGTGGAGCGCTGCGCGATGAGCAGCCAGACGCCGACGAGCAGGCAGACGGCCGCGATCACCGGTCCGGCTTCCGGGAACCAGGTCGTGGACAGTCCGATGGCCAGGATCGGGCCGAAGATGAAACAGACCTCGTCCACCACGGACTCGAAGGAGTACGCGGTGTGCAGCTCGCGCGGCGCATCGCGGTAGAGGACGGTCCAGCGGGCGCGGACCATCGAGCCGACGCTCGGCACGCAGCCCGCCACGGCCGCGAAGACGAAGAGGGTCCAGTCGGGGAGGCCGTTCGCCGCGGCCAGCACCAGCGCGGTGACGGAGGCGACGGAGACCAGGGTGGCGGGGCGCAGCACCCGCCGCTGCCCGTACTGGTCCACCAGCCGGGAGACCTGGGGGCCGATGAAGGCCGCGGCCAGGGCCAGAGTGCCGGTGAGGGCGCTGGCCATCGCGTAGCGCCCGGTGATCTCGGAGATCATCGTGAGGATGCCGACGCCCACCATGGATATCGGCAGCCGGCCTATGAAGCCGGCGGCGCTGAAGGCCTTGGTGCCGGGGGCCGCGAAGATCGCGCGGTAGGGACTGGGCAAGGTCTCTCCGTAAGGGACGGCATTGGCTCGTACAGGTTACGGCCGCCCGGAAGGCACCCGCACGGGGAAAATTCGGCACCGACGGGTTCCAGCAGTGAACTTAGGGTCACCTTACCTGTGATGCGTCCCGGCATGCGGACCGGACGGTTCTCCCGCGTACACGCCGAGTGGCAGGATTCGACGCATGTCAGACCAGCTCCGTGCCCCCGACGCGCCCGCGGCCGAAGGCCTCGCGGCCCCCTACGACGCCCTCCTGCTGCTCTCCTTCGGCGGCCCCGAGGGCCCCGACGACGTCGTGCCGTTCCTGGAGAACGTGACGCGCGGGCGCGGCATCCCGCGCGAGCGGCTCAAGGAGGTCGGCCGGCACTACTTCGGCTTCGGCGGGGTCAGCCCGATCAACGGGCAGAACCGCGAACTGCTGGACGCGCTGCGCAAGGACTTCGCCGGGCACGGGCTGGACCTGCCCGTGTACTGGGGAAACCGGAACTGGGCTCCGTACCTCACCGACGTGATGCGGGAGATGACCGCCGACGGGCGCCGCCGGATCGCGGTGCTGGCGACCAGCGCCTACGCCTCGTACTCGGGCTGCCGGCAGTACCGCGAGAACCTCGCGGACGCGCTGGCGGCGCTGGCCGACGAGGGCGTCGCCGAGCTGCCGGAGGTCGACAAGCTGCGGCACTACTTCAACCACCCCGGCTTCGTGCAGCCGATGATCGACGGGGTGCTCGCCGCGCTGGAGTCGCTGCCGCAGGAGGTGCGCGCCGGCGCGCACCTGGCCTTCACCACGCATTCGATCCCCACCGCGGCCGCGGACACCTCCGGCCCGGTCGAGGAGCACACCGCGGGCGGCGAGGGCGGGGCCTACGTCAGGCAGCACCTGGACGTCGCGCAGGTGATCGCGGAGGCGGTGCGGGCCGAGACGGGCACGGAGCTGCCCTGGGAGCTCGTCTACCAGTCGCGCAGCGGCGCCCCGCACATCCCGTGGCTGGAGCCGGACATCTGCGACCACCTGGAGACGCTGCACGGCGCCGGGGCCCCGGCGGTGGTGATGGTGCCGATCGGGTTCGTCTCGGACCACATGGAGGTCCTCTACGACCTCGACACGGAAGCGACGGCGAAGGCTGCGGAGCTCGGGCTTCCGGTCGCGCGGTCGGCGACGGTCGGGGCCGACCCGCGGTTCGCGGCGGCGGTCCGGGAACTGGTGCTGGAGCGCGCCGCGGCGGAGCGGGGCGAGCCGGTGGAGCGGTGTGCGCTGGGGCTCCTCGGGCCCAGCCACGATCTGTGCGCGGTGGGCTGCTGCCCGGCGCGCGGGCCCCGGCCGGCGGCCGCGGGCGTCGACAGCCCGTACGCCTAGGAAGGCCGGACCGTGATCTCCGAACAACTGAAGGCCGAACTGCTGGAAGTGGGTCTGGACGCCGCCCGGCAGGCCGGGGAACTGCTGCGGGACGGCCGGCCGGCCGATCTCGCGGTGGCGGCGGTGAAGAGCAGCCCCATCGACGTGGTGACCGAGATGGACATCGCGGCGGAGAAGCTGATCACCGGCATCCTCGCGCGGCAGCGGCCCGAGGACGGGCTGCTGGGCGAGGAGGGCGCGGACAGCCCCGGGACCAGCGGGGTGCGGTGGGTCGTGGACCCGCTGGACGGCACCGTCAACTACCTGTACGGGCTGCCGAGCTGGAGCGTGTCGATCGCCGCCGAGTACGAGGGCGAGACCGTGGTCGGCGTCGTGGCCGCGCCGATGCGGGGCGAGACGTACCACGCGGTACTCGGGGGCGGGGCGTGGCTGGGGGAGGTCCGGCTGGCCTGCCGGGCGGCCGCGCCGCTGGACCAGGCGCTGGTCGGGACCGGCTTCGCGTACCTCCAGGCGCGCAAGGAGCGGCAGGCGGACGTCGCGCAGCGGGTGATCCCCCGGGTGCGGGACATCCGGCGGGGCGGATCGGCGGCGCTGGACCTCAGCGATGTCGCCGCCGGGCGGCTGGACGCGTACTACGAGCGGGGGCTCAACCCCTGGGACCTGGCGGCGGGCGAGCTGATCGCCCGGGAGGCCGGGGCGGTCACCGGCGGGAGGCCGGGACGGCCGGCCTCGGGGGAGCTGGCGCTGGCCGCCACGCCCGCGGTCTTCGCCTCGCTCCAGCCGCTGCTGGAGGAGGCCGGGGCCTGGCACGACTGAGGGCCGCGGAGGCCGGGCCGTACGGCCCGGTCTGTTACGACCGGGCTCGCAGGGCCGGGCCCGTGCCGTCCGGGCATGTGCGGTCCGAACCCGTGCGGTCCGGGGCCCGGCATGAGGGAACCCCGGCTGCCGCGTGCGGCCGCCGGGGTTCGGGCTGGACTGGTGAGGTCGTCAGGCGGAGACGGCGACTCCGTGTTCGGCGGCGAGGCGCTGGAGATCTTCCAGTTCCGCCTGCTCCACTTCCACGAGGAAGTCGTCGCCCGTCTCACGGGCCTGCTTGAGGTCCGACTGCGTGGCCCGGATGCGCTGCAGGAGACCCGCGGTGAATGCGTCCATGATGGGTTCGCCCCCTCTTCGTGGGTCGGCGGCGGCACGTGGCTGTCCGCCGTCAGGGAGTGGATGGGGTGTGCTGACGTCCTCCCCGGCACCCTGGGCCCAGAAACCTCGGGAGGCGAGGGAATCCTCACTTCCGGCCCCCGCAAGCCCCTGAGCGGCGCCTTACAGCCGGTTTACGGCTGAAACGGGCAGGATGGACGACGCAATACACGTGTGCCCTCAGGGCCCGATGGAAGGAAACGACGTGCGCGTACTCGTCGTCGAGGACGAGCAGCTGCTCGCCGATGCGGTGGCCACCGGGCTGCGCCGGGAGGCCATGGCCGTGGACGTCGTGTACGACGGCGCCGCGGCCCTGGAGCGCGTCGGAGTGAACGACTACGACGTGGTCGTGCTCGACCGGGACCTCCCGCTCGTGCACGGCGACGACGTCTGCCGCAAGATCGTGGAGCTCGGCATGCCCACCCGCGTGCTGATGCTGACGGCGTCGGGTGACGTGAGCGACCGGGTGGAAGGCCTCGAACTGGGTGCCGACGACTACCTGCCCAAGCCCTTCGCGTTCACCGAGCTGACCGCCCGCGTGCGTGCCCTGGGGCGGCGCACCACCGTCGCCCTGCCCCCCGTACTGGAGCGGGCCGGCATCAAGCTGGACCCGAACCGGCGCGAGGTGTTCCGTGAAGGCAGGGAGGTGCAGCTGGCGCCCAAGGAGTTCGCGGTGCTGGAGGTTCTCATGCGGAGCGAGGGGACCGTCGTCTCCGCCGAGCAGCTGCTGGAGAAGGCATGGGACGAGAACACCGACCCCTTCACGAACGTGGTGCGGGTGACGGTCATGACCCTGCGGCGCAAGCTCGGGGAGCCGCCGGTCATCGTGACCGTGCCTGGCTCCGGATACCGGATCTGACGCGGGTGGCGGCGACCCCGGCACCACCAACGGTGCCGCCGAGACCGACCTGGGACCCCGGCCAGCCCGAGGGTCCTTTCCCTTGGCTGCGGCCGACCATCCGCATACGCCTCACCCTGCTGTACGGCGGGATGTTCCTGATCGCCGGCATCCTGCTGCTGTCGATCATCTACCTGCTGGCGGCGCAGGCGCTGCGCGAGGGCAACGGACTCCCGTTCAAGATCGTCGGTGGAACGGACATCCAGGTCACCAGCACCTGCCCCGGCGTGGTCGGCACGGGCCAGACGCACGACCAGTTCAACGCCGCGATCAACACCTGCATCCTGGAGCAGCGCAGGCACGCGCTCGACGACCTGCTCAGCCGGTCGCTGATGGCCTTGCTCGGCCTCAGCATCATCGCCTTCGCCTTCGGCTACGCGATGGCGGGCCGGGTGCTCTCGCCGCTCGGCAAGATCACCCGGACCGCCCGCCGCGTGGTCGGCTCCGACCTGACCCGGCGGATCGAGCTGGACGGGCCGGACGACGAGCTCAAGGAGCTCGCCGACACCTTCGACGAGATGCTCGACCGGCTGGAGCGGGCCTTCACGGCCCAGCAGCGGTTCGTCGCGAACGCCTCGCACGAGCTGCGCACCCCGCTGGCGATCAACCGGACGCTGCTGGAGGTGCACCTGTCGGACCCGGGCGCGCCCGTGGAGCTCCAGCAGCTGGGCAGGACGCTGCTGGCCACCAACGAGCGCAGCGAGCAACTGGTCGAGGGCCTGTTGCTGCTGGCCCGCAGTGACAACCAGATAGTCGAGCGCAAGCCCGTGGACTTGGCGGAGGTCGCCTCGCGCGCCATCGACCAGGCGCGCGGCGAGGCCGCGGTGAAGGGCGTCGAGATCCGCGGCGAGCGGGCGGTCGCCGTGGTCCAGGGCAACGGCGTCCTGCTGGAGCGGATCGCGCTCAACCTGGTGCAGAACGCCGTCCGGTACAACGTGCCGGAGGACGGCTGGGTGGAGGTCACCACCGAGTCGGAGCACGGCCATGCGGTCCTCGTCGTCTCGAACACGGGTCCCGTGGTTCCCGCGTACGAGGTGGACAACCTCTTCGAGCCCTTCAGGCGGCTGCGTACGGAGCGCACGGGCAGTGACAAGGGTGTGGGGCTCGGCCTGTCGATCGCACGCTCTGTGGCCCGCGCACACGGCGGCAGGATCTCGGCGACGCCGCGCGAGGGCGGTGGCCTCGTGATGCGTGTCACTTTGCCCCTGTGAGTCCCTTGTCATTTGTTCGCTGTTGGCTGAATGGCGCGAGGGCGGGGAGGGTTCCGACTGTGTGATCGATCACATTGTCGAGTGTTGGGTCATGTGCGTTCAGTGACCCCGAAAGAGGCCGGAAAGCCCGGGAAGTCCGGGTTTCCCGCCCCTCGAACGGCGGGAAATACACGGGGTGGCGTTTGTGCAAGACGGGCCCCGGACCGTGTACGGTCCCGGTCGTCATCCCAGTCAATCGCTTCTTCAGGCGTGCGGCTGGGTGTCGATTGAGTAACAGACCTTGATGTGAGGCAAAATCTCCGCCTCAGGTCGGGCACAAGTCCGGCCTCTCGCGCGTTACGTGCGCTGAGACACCGCTAAATCCCAGAGGGGGAGAGCGAACAATGGCAACGGACTACGACACCCCGCGCAAGACTGACGACGACGTCGACAACGACAGCATCGAAGAGCTGAAGGCCCGGCGCAACGAGAAGTCGTCCTCGAACGTCGACGTCGACGACTTCGACGCGGCGGAGGGCATGGAGCTCCCCGGTGCGGACCTCTCCAACGAGGAGCTGGCCGTCCGGGTGCTGCCCAAGCAGGCCGATGAGTTCACCTGCATGAGCTGCTTCCTGGTGCACCACCGCAGCCAGCTGGCACGGGAGAAGAACGGCCAGCCGATCTGCCGCGACTGCGACTGAGAGGTGTCGGCCGTGACCGGCTCGACACCGTTTCGGAAGCGGCGCTTTCGAAAAGCCGGTGATCCGGCGGAGGCGCAGGCGGGGGCCACGGACCCGGAAACGGGCCCAGGGGCCCCCGGCGTACCCGCCGTGTCCTCCGGCGCCGCCACGGCGGCGCCGTCGGCCGCGGAGCCCGACGAGGCGGCCCGGCGCAGGTCCGGGACCCGTCGGCTGCAAGCCGTAACGAGCGGTGTGCGCAAGGGCGGCGAACATGCCAGGGCCGCCGTCCTGCACATCGCGGACCGCATCATCGAGAACGCACCGCGCGTTCCGGTTCGGGACCTCGCGACCCTGCGCGCGCAGTTCCCGGGCCTCGGTCCCGATCAGCTCGCCGACAAGCTGATCGCGGGCGCCTCGTACGGCACCTCCACGGTGGGCGCGGGCATCGGAGCCGCGGCCATGCTGCCGGTGCCGCCCGCGATGCCCGCCGAACTGGCCGCGGAGATCACCGGGGTCGCCGCCATCGAGCTGAAGCTCATCGCGGAGCTCCACGAGGTCTACGGTCTGCGGCCGTCCGGGAACCTCAAGGAGCGCAGCCTCGCCTACCTGACCGCGTGGACGGAGGAGCGCGGGGTGGACCTGACGAAGCCGACGACGCTGAACGTCGCGCTCGGTGGCCAGATGAAGCGCGAACTGCGCCAGCAGATCGTGAAGCGGACGTTCCGCAACCTGCCGAACCTGCTGCCGTTCATGGTGGGCGCGGCCGTCGGCGCGGTCATGAACCACCGCGACACCCGCAAACTCGCCGAGAAGGTCCGTGCCGACCTGCGGAGCCGGGCCGTGGCCTGGGACTCGCTGCCGCAGCTTCCGCGCCTTGAACAGCCCTCCGAGCCCCTTCCCGAGGCCATCGGGGCCGCCCTCGAAGCGCCGGCCGGCGACCGGCCCCCGGCCTGACACCCCCTGCGCCCGGCCCGCGCCTGCTCCTCGCCCGCCCCTGACGCCGGGACGCCCGGCCCGCGGCCCGTCAGCCCTTGGCCGACCGGATCGCCGAGACCAGGGCCTGCGGCTCGCGGGTGGAGACGTAGACGTACGGGGTCGGGTCCTCGGGATCGGTGACCGGGATGCGCACCGCCGTCGGGACGTAGCTGCGCAGCAGCATGAAGGCGCGGGTGTCCGCCTTGTACGTGCGCCAGGCGCGCGCCTCCTCCGGGTCCAGCACCTCGGGCTCGCCCAGGGCCGTCACCGGGATCCGGGCGTCGCCGGCCGCCAGCGCGCCGTTCACCACGCGCACACGGGCGGAGCCGTACGAACTCACCAGCATCCCCGCCAGCGCGGTGCCCCCGACCAGCCCGGCCAGCAGCGGCAGCGTGCCCAGCGGCAGCAGCATCAGCGCGCACGCGAGGCCGATGAGCGCGGCGATGGCCCACCAGGAGCGGGGGGCGGTCAGACGTTCGTCGTGGTGCGCGGGGGAGAGCTGCATGGTGTCAAGCCTGCCACGAGGCGACCGGCGGGTAGCGGCGCGGGTAAGGTCTGCGCCTGTGAGTGGACGAAACACAGCGTTGACGCCCCCGGCCGATGCCGCCGCACCGGTCAGGCACCCCGACGCCCCGGCACCCGGCGAGCTGCTCGGTGCGCACTACGAGCACTGCTTCGGCTGCGGTGAGGGCCAGCCCCACGGACTCCACCTGGAGGCCCGCGCGGGCGAAGGTGTGCGCGTCACGGCCGAGTTCACCGTCAGGCCCGCCCACCAGGGTGCTCCCGGTCTCGCCCACGGCGGCGTACTCGCCACCGCGCTCGACGAGACGCTGGGCTCCCTGAACTGGCTGCTGCGCGTCATCGCGGTGACCGGACGGCTGGAGACGGACTTCGTACGGCCGGTGCCCGTGGACACCGTGCTGTACCTGGAGGCCGAGGTGACCGCCGTCGCCGGGCGCAAGATCTACTCCACCGCGGTCGGCCGGACGGGCGGGCCCGACGGCCCCGTCGCCGTGCGCGCGGACGCGCTCTTCATCGAGGTGAAGGTCGACCACTTCATCGACAACGGTCGGCCCGAGGAGATCCGGGCGGCGATGTCCGACCCGGACCAGGTCAGGCGCGCACGCGCCTTCGAGGTGAACCCCTGATGGCTCTGTCCAACCCCAACCACGCACCCGTCGACGTGCTGATCAAGCGCGTCGACCCCGAGGTGCCCCTTCCCGCGTACGGCCATCCCGGCGACGCCGGCTGCGACCTGGTGACCACCGAGGCGGCCGAGCTGGAGCCCGGCGAGCGCGCGGTACTGCCCACGGGGGTGTCCATCGCCCTGCCCGACGGGTACGCGGCGTTCGTGCACCCGCGCTCGGGCCTGGCCGCGCGCTGCGGGCTCGCGCTCGTGAATGCCCCGGGGACGGTGGATGCCGGGTACCGTGGGGAGATCAAGGTGATCGTGGTCAATCTCGACCCGCGCGAGAGCGTCCGGTTCGAGCGCTTCGACCGCATTGCCCAGCTGGTTGTCCAGCGGGTCGAGAAGGTGCGCTTCCACGAGGTGGCGGAACTTCCCGGCTCGGCCCGGGCCGAGGGGGGTTTCGGCTCCACCGGCGGTCATGCGGCCGTGGCCGGAAACGGCGCTGGTCAGCAGGGTGGGAATGGCTACGCTTCGGTCGTATCCGACCGGGAAGGACAGTGACGTGTTCGGACGTCGCAAGAAGAACGACTCCGCCAAGGACGGCGGCGCGGCCGAGCAGGTCGTGGACGGCGTGGCTGCCGATGAGCAGAACGGCGGCGAGGAGGCCGACTCCGCGCCCCGCAGGGTGAACCTGCCGCCGGCCCCGCGGCCCGACGGCCCCTGGGACGTCTCCGAGGTGCTCGGTGCACCCGAGGACGGCCGCGTCGACCTGGGCGGCATTCTCGTACCGGGTGTCGAGGGCATGGAGCTGCGCGTCGAGGTCGCCGGTGACGCGATCGTCGCCGCGACGGTCGTCCTCGGCGACAGCGCCGTGCAGCTGCAGGCCTTCGCGGCGCCCAAGAAGGAAGGCATCTGGGGCGAGGTCCGCGAGGAGATCGCCACGGGCATCACCCAGCAGGGCGGCATCATCGACGAGGTCGAGGGTCCGCTGGGCTGGGAGCTGCGCGCCCAGGTGCCCGTACCGATGCCCGACGGCCAGACCGGCGCCCAGCTGGTCCGCTTCGTCGGCGTCGACGGCCCGCGCTGGTTCCTGCGCGGCGTCATCTCCGGCCAGGGCGCGGTGCGCCCCGAGTCGGCGGGCGTGCTGGAGCAGATCTTCCGGGAGACCGTCATCGTGCGCGGCGACGGCCCGATGGCTCCGCGCGACCCGATCGTGCTGAAGCTGCCGAACGACGCCCAGATGGTGCCGGACGGCGTGCAGACCGACGACCAGGAGGGCTCCCGCTTCTCCGGCGGCATGGGCCAGCTGGAGCAGGGCCCGACGATCACCGAGATCCGCTGACCACGGCGGATCCTGTAGACGGACGTTTCCGGCCGCGGGCCGTACTCCTTCGGGGGTACGGCCCGCGGCCGTACGTGCGGGTGTCAGGGATCCGTCAGGGATGGACGGACCGGCTGCAAAAGGTACGTGATCGCCGCAAACGTCCCGGAGAATGAGCGCATGGGACGCGGCAAGCTTCGGATCTACCTCGGCGCGGCACCCGGTGTGGGCAAGACGTACGCGATGCTCTCCGAGGGCCACCGCCGGGTGGAGCGGGGCGGCGACTGCGTCGTCGGCTTCGTCGAGCACTACGGGCGGCCGCGCACCGAGGTGATGCTGCACGGGCTCGAACAGGTGCCGCGCAAGGAGCTCTCCCACCGGGGTGCCGCTTTCACCGAGATGGACGTGGACGCCGTACTGGCGCGCCGGCCCGCCGTCGCACTCGTGGACGAGCTCGCGCACACGAACGTGCCGGGCTCGCGCAACGCGAAGCGCTGGCAGGACGTGGAGGAGCTGCTGCGGGCGGGCATCGACGTCGTGTCCACCGTGAACATCCAGCACCTGGAGTCGCTCGGCGACGTGGTGGAGTCCATCACCGGTGTGCGCCAACGGGAGACCGTGCCGGACGAGGCGGTGCGGCGGGCCGACCAGATCGAGCTCGTCGACATGTCCCCCCAGGCGCTGCGCCGGCGGATGGCGCACGGGAACGTCTACCGGCCCGACAAGGTCGACGCGGCCCTGTCCAACTACTTCCGTCCCGGAAACCTCACCGCCCTGCGCGAGCTGGCGCTGCTGTGGGTGGCCGACCGCGCCGACGAGTACCTTCAGCAGTACCGGGGCGAGCACGGCATCCGCTCGACCTGGCAGGCCCGCGAGCGGATCGTCGTCGGGATCACGGGCGGCCCCGAGGGCCGTACGCTCATCCGCCGCGCCGCCCGGATGGCCGCCAAGGGCTCCGGCAGCGAGATCCTGGCCGTCTACATCGCCCGCAGCGACGGGCTGACCTCGGCCTCGCCGAAGGAGCTCGCGGTCCAGCGGGCGTTGGTCGAGGACCTCGGCGGAACGTTTCACCATGTGATCGGCGACGTCATCCCCGAGGCCCTGCTCGCATTCGCCCGCGGGGTCAACGCCACGCAGATCGTGCTCGGCTCCAGCCGCCGCAAGGCCTGGCAGTACGTCTTCGGCCCCGGCGTCGGCGCGACCGTCGCCCGCGACTCGGGGCCCGACCTCGACGTGCACATCGTCACCCACGAGGAGGTCGCCCGGGGCCGCGGCCTGCCCGTGGTCCGCTCGGCGGCCCGGCTCGGACGGCCCCGGATCATCGCCGGCTGGATCGTCGGGACGGTGCTCCCCGCACTGCTGGCCGTGCTGCTCACGCACGTGAACGCCGATCCGGGCCTGGCCAACGAGATGCTGCTGTTCCTCTCGCTGACCGTGGCCGCCGCGCTGCTGGGCGGGCTCTACCCGGCGCTCGCCTCGGCTGCCTTCGGATCGCTGCTGCTGAACTACTACTTCGCCCCGCCGGTGCACCGGTTCACCATCTCCGACCCGAAGAACATCGTGGCCATCGCCGTCTTCTTCGGGGTGGCGGTCGCCGTGGCCTCCGTGGTGGACCTGGCCGCCCGGCGCACCCACCAGGCCGCCCGGCTGCGCGCCGAGTCCGAGATACTCTCCTTCCTCGCCGGCAGCGTGCTGCGCGGCGAGACCACGCTGGACGCGCTGCTGGAGCGGGTCCGCGAGACCTTCGCCATGGAGTCCGTGGCCCTGCTGGAGCGCGCGGGCGACGTCGAGCCCTGGAAGCCGGCCGGCAGCGTCGGCCCGAGCCCGGTCGGCCAGCCCGAGGATGCGGACGTGGACATGCCGATCGGCGACCACATGGCGCTGGCCCTGTCCGGCCGGGTGCTGCCCGCCGAGGACCGCCGGGTACTCGGCGCCTTCGCCGCGCAGGCCGCCGTGGTCCTGGACCGGCAGCGGCTGGTCGGGCAGGCCGAGGAAGCCCGCCGGCTGGCCGAGGGCAACCGGATCCGGACCGCGCTGCTGGCCGCCGTCAGCCATGACCTCCGTACGCCGCTGGCCTCCATCAAGGCGTCGGTGTCGTCCCTGCGCTCCGACGACGTGGACTGGTCCGAGGAGGACCGGGCCGAGCTCCTCGAAGGCATCGAGGACGGCGCCGACCGGCTCGACCACCTGGTGGGCAACCTGCTCGACATGTCCCGGCTCCAGACTGGCACCGTGATCCCGCTGATCCGGGAGATCGACCTCGACGAGGTGGTCCCGATGGCACTGGGCGGCGTACCGGAGGACAGCGTGGTGCTGGACGTTCCGGAGACGCTGCCGATGGTCGCGGTGGACCCGGGGCTGCTGGAGCGGACCGTGGCGAACGTGGTGGAGAACGCGGTCAAGTACAGCCCGCCCGGGGAGCCGGTGCTGGTGGCGGCCAGCTTCCTCGGCGACCGGGTCGAGGTGCGGGTCGTGGACCGCGGGCCCGGGGTGCCCGACGTGGCCAAGGACCGGATCTTCGCGCCCTTCCAGCGGCACGGGGACGCCCCGCGCGGCGCCGGGGTCGGCCTCGGGCTCGCGGTGGCCCGGGGTTTCGCCGAGGCCATGGACGGCACACTGGCGGCCGAGGACACCCCGGGCGGCGGACTGACCATGGTGCTGACCCTGTGCGCCGTGGCGGGCGACAGCGGACCGGCACACGCCGCGCCGGACGGCGACGGACCCGCCGCCGCTGCCGGCGCCCCCGGTGCCCTCGGCGTCGCCGACGGCACCATCGATCTCGACCCGATACGACAGAAAGCAGGACCCCAATGACCCGGGTGCTCGTGGTGGACGACGAGCCGCAGATCGTCCGAGCCCTCGTGATCAACCTCAAGGCGCGCAAGTACGAGGTCGACGCCGCGGCGGACGGGGCCGGCGCCCTGGAGCTCGCGGCCGCCCGCCACCCCGACGTGGTCGTCCTCGACCTGGGCCTGCCCGACATGGACGGCGTCGAGGTCATCAAGGGCCTGCGCGGCTGGACCCGCGTGCCGATCCTGGTCCTCTCGGCCCGGCACAGCTCCGACGAGAAGGTCGAGGCGCTGGACGCCGGGGCCGACGACTACGTCACCAAGCCCTTCGGTATGGACGAGCTCCTGGCGCGGCTGCGCGCCGCCGTCCGCCGGGCCGAGCCGGCCGCGGGTGCCGGCGAGGACGAGGTGATCGTGGAGACCGACGGCTTCACGGTGGACCTGGCCGCCAAGAAGGCCGTGCGCGAGGGGCGCGACGTACGGCTCACCCCCACCGAGTGGCACCTGCTGGAGGTGCTGGTCCGCAACGGGGGCAAGCTGGTCGGCCAGAAGCAGTTGCTCCAGGAGGTCTGGGGTCCCTCGTACGGCACCGAGACGAACTACCTGCGGGTCTACATGGCGCAGCTGCGGCGCAAACTGGAGGCGGATCCCTCGCACCCGCGGCACTTCATCACGGAACCGGGTATGGGATACCGCTTCGAGAGGTAGTCGGGGCGCCGGTACGCTTCCTGTATGAGTGCTGAACCGCGTCCCGAGAAGTCCGTCAAGCCGGTCAGGTCGGCGGGCCGGTTCCGGCGGATGATAGAGCGGCTGTCCACCTCGCAGGAGGAGCTGCATTCGGCGGAACTGCAGGAGGACGCAGAAGCCGCGGGGTGCACGCGGATCTGCGACTCCCAGGACCGCCAGATAGTCAGGGTGACGGGAACCCTGCGTACCGTCACCCTTCGGCCCCGCGCCGGGGTGCCCGCCCTGGAGGCCGAGCTCTTCGACGGCTCGGCGGCGCTGGACGTGGTCTGGCTCGGGCGTCGCTCGATCGTGGGAATCGAACCGGGCCGGCGCATGATCGCCTCCGGGCGGATCGCGATGAGCCACGGCCGCCGGGTCCTCTTCAATCCGAAGTACGAACTCCGACCGCTCGGACAGGAGCACTAACCGGTGACGTCACTCGACAAACCGATCACCCCGGACCCCGCGGGCGAGCCGTCCGCGGACCAGAAAGCCGTGACCCAGGCGGCGCTCTTCGACGCCTTCGGGGGCATCCGGGGCACCGTGGAGACGATGCTCCCCGGGCTGCTCTTCGTGATGATCTACACGGTCAACAAGGACGTGAAGATGTCCGCGATCGCGGCGGGCGCGGTTGCCGTGCTGCTCGTGATCGTGCGGCTGCTGCGCAAGGACACCGTGAAGCACGCCTTCAGCGGGGTCTTCGGCGTGGGCGTCGGCGTGGCCTTCGCCCTCTTCACCGGCACCGCCAAGGGCTTCTACCTGCCCGGCATGATCTACGGCGCCGGGCTGGGCGTGGCCTTCACGCTGTCCGCGCTGGTGGGGTTCCCGCTGCTGGGCGTGATCCTGGGGCCGGTGTTCAAGGAGAACCTGTCCTGGCGGACGCGCAACCCCGGACGGAAGAAGGCGTACACCAAGGCGAGCCTGGCCTGGGGGATCGTCTTCCTGGCGAAGTACGCGATCCTCTTCCCGCTGTACTGGTGGGGGGACGCGACGCAGCTGGGCTGGGTGCTGATCGCGCTGAAGCTGCCGCCGATGGTGCTGGCGGTGTACTTCACGTGGGTGTTCCTGGCGAAGGCGCCGCCGCCGATCGACGTGATCGCGGAGTGGGAGGCCGAGGAGGCCGCGGAGAAGGCCCGCAAGGCCGCTGCCGCCCGGGAGCCCCGGGCCTGAGCCCGTTCGCCGTTGGATGACACGACACGACGAAGGGGCGGGCCGACCCTGCCGGTCGGCCCGCCCCTTCGTCGTGTCGTTTACTGCGTGCCGCTTCGCCGCGTGCCGTCAGCGACGGGCCTGGAGGAGCTCCTCCAGCTGCTCCTCACGGGCCTGGGCGGCCACGAAGAGCAGCTCGTCGCCCGGCTCCAGCGTCTCCTCCGCATGCGGGGTGAGGACCCGGTTGCCGCGGATGATCGTGACCAGCGAGGTGTCCTCGGGCCAGGCGATCTCGCTGATCTGCGTTCCGGCGACCGAGGAGTCGGCGGGCAGGGTCAGCTCGACGAGGTTGGCGTCGCCGTGGCTGAAGCGGAGCAGCCGCACCAGGTCGCCGACGCTGACGGCCTCCTCGACGAGGGCCGACATCAGACGAGGCGTGGAGACCGCGACGTCGACGCCCCAGGACTCGTTGAAGAGCCACTCGTTCTTCGGGTTGTTCACCCGGGCCACGACCCGGGGGACCCCGTATTCGGTCTTGGCCAGGAGGGAGACGACCAGGTTGACCTTGTCGTCGCCGGTCGCGGCGATGACGACGTTGCAGCGCTGGAGCGCGGCCTCGTCCAGCGAGGTGATCTCGCAGGCGTCGGCCAGCAGCCACTCGGCCTGCGGCACGCGCTCCACCGAGATGGCGGTCGGCGCCTTGTCGACGAGCAGCACCTCGTGCCCGTTCTCCAGCAGCTCGCCCGCGATGGAACGGCCCACCGCGCCGGCTCCGGCGATCGCGACCCTCATGCGTGTGCCTCCTCGGGGCCCTCGGCGAGCGCCGCCTCGACCTTGTCGATCTCGTCCGTGCGCATCATCACGTGGACGAGGTCGCCCTCCTGCAGCACCGTCTGGGACGTCGGCAGCATGGCCTCGCCCAGCCGGGTGAGGAAGGCCACGCGGACGCCGGTCTCCTCCTGCAGCTTGCTGACCTTGTGCCCGATCCAGGCGGCGGAGGTGTGCACCTCGGCGAGCTGGACACCGCCGCTCGGGTCGCGCCACAGCGGCTCGGCCCCGGAGGGCAGCAGCCGGCGCAGCATCTGGTCGGCGGTCCACCGCACGGTGGCCACGGTGGGGATGCCCAGGCGCTGGTAGACCTCGGCGCGCCTGGGGTCGTAGATGCGGGCGGCGACGTTCTCGACACCGAACATCTCGCGGGCCACGCGGGCAGCGATGATGTTGGAATTGTCACCACTGCTGACCGCGGCGAAGGCGCCCGCTTCCTCGATACCGGCCTCGCGCAGCGTGTCCTGGTCGAAGCCGACCCCGGTGACGCGGCGGCCGCCGAATCCGGCTCCCAGCCGGCGGAATGCGGTGGGGTCCTGGTCGATGACAGCGACCGTATGCCCCTGCTGTTCCAAGGTCTGCGCGAGGGCGGAGCCCACTCTTCCGCAGCCCATAATGACGATGTGCACGGCCGTCCTTCCGGCTGTCAGCGCTCGCTGGTTTCCAGCCTCATTGCATGCTCTGGCTTCACAGGGTCTCAGACCATGGCCCAAGCTACACACGGGCGGTCCCGTGTGTGACGTTTGCAGCGCACACGGCGGCTCATTGCCCTTGAATACCGGCAGGGGGTTCGTCAGCCGGATTTCGAACGCATACGATCCTCTGCGTGTCCAAACTGACCGACGTGCCCAAACGGATCCTGATCGGCCGGGCGCTGCGCAGCGACCGCCTCGGGGAAACGCTGCTCCCCAAGCGGATCGCCCTTCCTGTCTTCGCTTCCGACCCGCTCTCCTCGGTGGCATACGCCCCCGGCGAGGTCCTGCTGGTCCTGTCGATCGCGGGTGTGTCGGCGTACCACTTCAGCCCCTGGATCGCCGTCGCGGTCGTCGTGCTGATGTTCACCGTGGTCGCCTCCTACCGCCAGAACGTCCACGCGTACCCCAGCGGCGGCGGCGACTACGAGGTCGCGAACACCAATCTCGGGCCGAAGGCCGGACTCACCGTCGCGAGCGCCCTGCTCGTCGACTACGTCCTGACCGTCGCCGTGTCGATCTCGTCCGGAGTCGAGAATCTCGGCTCCGCCGTCGATTTCGTGATCGAGCACAAGGTGCTCTCGGCGATGATCATGATTCTGCTGCTCACGCTGATGAATCTGCGCGGCGTGAAGGAATCCGGGAAACTCTTCGCCATTCCGACGTACGTGTTCGTCGGCGCCGTCTTCGTGATGATCGCCTGGGGTGCATGGCGCGGCCTCGTCGCCGGCGACACCATGGAGGCCCCGACGGCCCACCTGGAGATCAAGGCCGAGCACGAGGGGCTGGCCGGCTTCGCGCTGGTCTTCCTGCTGCTGCGGGCCTTCTCCTCCGGATGTGCCGCCCTGACCGGCGTCGAGGCGATCAGCAACGGCGTGCCCGCCTTCCGCAAGCCCAAGAGCAAGAACGCCGCCAGCACCCTCGCCCTGATGGGCGCCCTGGCGGTCACCATGTTCTGCGGGATCATCGGCCTGGCCATGGCCACCGACGTGAAGATGGCCGAATCGCCCACGACGAACCTGCTGGACAACGGCGTCCCCGTCGGACCCGGCTTCGTCCAGCACCCGGTGATCTCCCAGGTGGCCGAGGCCGTCTTCGGCAACGGCAGCTTCCTGTTCATCGTCCTGGCGACCGCCACCGCGCTCGTCCTGTTCCTGGCCGCCAACACCGCGTACAACGGCTTCCCGCTGCTCGGCTCGATCCTCGCCCAGGACCGCTACCTGCCGCGCCAGCTGCACACCCGCGGTGACCGGCTGGCCTTCTCGAACGGCATCGTGCTGCTCGCGGGCGCGGCCATGCTGCTCGTGTGGATCTACGACGCCGACTCCACCAAGCTGATCCAGCTCTACATCGTCGGCGTGTTCGTCTCCTTCACGCTCAGCCAGATCGGCATGGTCCGGCACTGGAACCGCCACCTGCGGACCGAGAAGGACCTGGCCGCGCGGCGCCGGATGCACCGCTCGCGGGCGATCAACACCTTCGGCGCGATCTTCACGGGGCTGGTCCTGGTCGTCGTCCTGGCCACCAAGTTCACGCACGGCGCCTGGGTCGCCCTCATGGGCATGCTGATCTTCTACGGCACCATGACGGCGATCCGGAAGCACTACGACCGTGTCGCGACCGAGATCGCCGCGGACGAGGGCCCCAGCGACGACAGCGTGCGGCCCTCCCGGGTCCACTCCATCGTCCTGGTCTCCAAGGTGCACAAGCCCACGCTGCGCGCCCTGGCCTTCGCCAAGCTGACCCGCTCGGACACCCTGGAAGCGCTCAGCATCAGCGTCGACTCGGCCGAGACCAAGGCGCTGAAGGAGGAGTGGGAGCGGCGCGGGATCAACGTACCGCTCAAGATCCTCGACTCCCCGTACCGTGAGATCACCCGCCCGGTCGTCGAGTACGTGAAGGGCCTGCGCAGCGAGAACCCGCGCGACGCCGTCAGCGTGTACATCCCCGAGTACGTCGTCGGCCGCTGGTACGAACACCTGCTGCACAACCAGAGCGCCCTGCGGCTCAAGGGCCGCCTGCTGTTCACGCCCGGCGTGATGGTCACCTCGGTGCCGTACCAGCTGGAGTCCTCGGAGCTCGCGAAGCGGCGGGCGAAGAAGCGGCAGGAGTGGAACCCCCCGGGCGCGGTGCGCCGCGGACCGGTGGACACCCAGCGCCCGAAGGACCGCGCGGCGAAGTAGCGCCGCGGCCGGTGTGGCGAACGGCCGGACGAGATCCACGTAAACTGGTGGGTCGGTCGTCCGGCCGTTCCCATTTATGTTTTGGAGTCTCCCCACCATGACCGAGCAGAACGAGAAGCAGTCCTTGGTCGGGGAGCAGTACGAGGTCGAGGTCGGCCCCGTCGCGCACGGCGGCCACTGCATCGCCCGCACCGCGGACGGCCGCGTCCTCTTCGTCCGCCACGCCCTCCCGGGGGAGAAGGTGATCGCTCGCGTGACGGAGGGCGAGTCGGACTCCCGCTTCCTGCGCGCCGACGCGATCACCGTCCTGACCGCCTCCAAGGACCGCGTCGAGGCCCCGTGCCCCTACGCCGGCCCCGGCAAGTGCGGCGGCTGCGACTGGCAGCACGCCAAGCCGGGCGCCCAGCGCCGGCTCAAGGGCGAGGTCGTCGCCGAGCAGCTGCTGCGGCTCGCCGGCCTCACCCCGGAGGAGGCCGGCTGGGACGGCACGGTCATGCCGGCCGAGGGCGACAAGCTGCCCGCGGGCCAGGTCCCGCAGTGGCGCACCCGGGTCCAGTACGCGATCGACGAGGACGGCCGAGCGGGCCTGCGCAAGCACCGCTCGCACTCCGTGGAGCTGATCGACCACTGCATGATCGCGGCCCCGGGCGTCTCGGAACTCGGCATCGAGAAGCAGGACTGGCCCCAGATGGCCACGGTCGAGGCGATCGCCGCCTCCGGCTCGAACGACCGCCAGGTCGTCCTGACCCCCCGTCCCGGCGGTCGCCTCCCCCTCGTGGAACTCGACAAGCCGGTCTCCGTCCTGCGCGTCGAGGAGAAGGACGGCGGTGTCCACCGCGTCCACGGCCGCCCCTTCGTCCGCGAGCGCGCGGACGGCCGTACGTACCGCGTCGGCATGGGCGGCTTCTGGCAGGTCCACCCGCAGGCCGCCGACACCCTGATCAAGGCCGTCATGCAGGGCCTGATGCCGCGCAAGGGCGAGATGGCGCTCGACCTCTACTGCGGCGTCGGCATCTTCGCGGGCGCCCTGGCGGAACGCCTGGGCGAGACGGGCGCGGTGCTCGGCATCGAGTCGACGAAGCGCGCGGTCGAGGACGCCCGCCACAACCTGGCGGACTTCCCCCGGGTCCGCATCGAGCAGGGCAAGGTCGAGACGGTCCTCCCGAAGACCGGGATCACCGAATGCGACCTGGTCGTCCTGGACCCCCCGCGCGCGGGCGCGGGCAAGCAGACGGTCCGCCACGTGGCAGGCCTCTCCGCCCGCCGCATCGCGTACGTGGCCTGCGACCCGGCGGCCCTGGCCCGCGACCTGGGCTACTTCCGCGAGGCCGGCTACAAGCCCCGCACCCTCCGCGTCTTCGACCTCTTCCCGATGACCCACCACGTGGAGTGCGTGGCGATCCTTGAACCGGCGGGGGAAGGCGTCTGACCTGCGGTTTTGTCGGTGCGCATTATGTGCACTGTAGGCGTTACGGGCGATATCTTGACGCTGAAATGACGCTTGTGACGCTCATTTTGACGAGGTGTCAGGTGAAGTGAGGGGCAGCTCGCCGGTCTCGGACCACCGGGCCCGAGGGGCTCGGTGGGCGGACTGCGCCGTGCGGTCGACAGCCCACCTCGTGATCGCGCTGAAGCTCGCCGGAGTGGGCGCCTGCCAGGTGCCTGCTCTGTCCGGCGGGTGAGCAGGGGAACCGAAGCAGCTCGTAGCGCAACCCCTACTCCGTCACTTTCAGTACGCGTCGCGGGTGCGGCCCCGGAGGTATCGGGCGTGCCACTCTTCCAAGACCTTCCAACCCCGCTGGCTTCGCCGGAAACAATCCGGGCTCCCTCACGGTTAAGGCCTGGGAAGACGAGCTATGGGGGTGTTGGGGGCTGAGGCTGCTTGATGTGGCCGGGGGGAGCGCGGTGGAGATCGCCGCACGCCCTGCGGAGGTGGAGCGGCACCTGCAGGACGTGGTCGAGGCGAACATGGAGGCCATGCTGGGGGTTCGCTTCCTGGCCAGCGAGTACAGCACCGGATCGGTTCATCGAGGCCGGATCGACTCGCTGGGCCTGGACGAGGACGGCTCACCGGTCGTGGTCGAGTACAAGCGAGGCCGCGACGCCGGCGTGATCACCCAGGGGTTGTTCTACCTGGCGTGGCTCACCGACCACCGGGCCGAGTTCCAGCAGTTGGTCCGCGAGCGTCTCGGGGCTTAGATCGCTTCCCAGGTGCTGTGGAGTAGCCCTCGGCTGATCTGCGTCGCAGAGGACTACACCCGCTACGACCTCCACGCCGTGCGCGAGATCCGACGCACCATCGACCTCGTCCGTTACAGCTACTTCGGTACAGGTCTGCTCGCCCTCGAACCGGTGGCCAAAGCGACAGCTGGGGCACAGGAGCGCAGCGAGCAGCGTCGCCGCCGACCGAGCGCGTCGGTCGGCATGCGTGAGGGCCCCGTCGCCGGGCTGCGCAGCGCGCTCGACGAGTTGCTCCAGGGGCTGGGTGACGATGTGAGCAGCGTTGATCGCAAGCAGTACCGCGCGTACCGGCGGCTGCGAAACTTCGCATGCGTCAGTCACGCCCACCAACAGGAGGTCGTGGTTACGCTCCGCCTTGATCCCAAAGACGTAGACCTTGTTGGGGGCTTCACCCGGGATGTCAGCCAGATCGGTCACCACGGCACCGGCGATGTCGAGGTCCGCCTTTGGACGGAGGCCGATCTGAGCCGCGCTGAGCCGTTGCTCCGGATGAGCTACGAGGCTGCCTGAGAACGCCAGCGAGCATGTCCGGTCGACGGCGGCGGGCTGAGAACGTACTGGTGCTGAAGCGGTAGGTGTCCTCCTCTCGTCGCGATGGTCAGAAGGGTGGCGGTGCCCTTCCATGATGCGGAGAATCCGTGATTTCCGAATTCCTGCACGGAGTGATAGCCCCGGAGGGACGCCGGCCCAGTAACACCGCTCTCCGGTGCCGCGAAGCCGACAGCGCTTGCTCCAGCCGTTTTGGGAATCTAGGCGGCGATCTGGGGGCGGCGCGCGCCCATCTACGGGAGGCTCTGCGGCTGCGGCTGCGGCTGCGGATCGGCAAGGGCGATGTTGGGCTGATCGAGTCCACCCAGGTCGCGCTAACTAGCCCCTCAGTGGTTGTCGTACGGGGAGATGATGATCTCAGAGTTGACCGACAGCAGCGTGTTTCCTGCGCTGTCGAAGCCGACCAGGCGGGCATACGCCCTGCCGTTAACGTGCAGTTCGGCGAGATAGCGAGCGATACCAACCTCCCCGGTGGCGCAGGGGATGTTGTTCACGGAACGCACCGCCGTGCCATCGGGGTCAACGACGTCGACCCGGAATTTGGCGCAGTTGCTGGGGAATTGCTGGATGTGGCCCAGGCCGATGAATTCTTGTGGTCCCCAGCCGACCCGGTCCACACAGACGTCGCCCTTGAATCCATTCTGATCGAATGACGTGCATTTCCTGAACGGCGGCTCCCAGGCGGCCTGGGCCGGGCCGCTGACTGCGGTGACCATGCCGACGGCAGCTGTCGCCACGACGGCCACTGCGGAAATGGATTTGCGGATTCTCATTGGTGCCCCCTCGCACGACAAGTGAACCTTCAAACGTGCCGTCCAGCAGTGGGAAAGCAGCTTTTCCTGATGGATCGGCGATTCGCTACGCTAGCCGACCGGCTCCGGGACGTCGACGGCCGCAGTTGAACAGCTACTCCGGAAATCACCGAAATCCGTCCCGGCGCTCAGCTCGACGACCGGTACCCCGGCAGCAGCTGATGTAGAGCTCGACGATGTCCGAGCGCCCCCGCCAGTCCGCCTCCCAGACGTCCTTGAGGGTCTGGCGTTTGCTCAGCACGCTGTCGCGGTGGCGGATAGGGAGTGCAGCAGGGTGAACTCGCGCGGGGTCAGGCGCAGAGCGATGCCGTCACGCTCGACCGTCCGCCGGAACGGATCGAGCATCAGCCCTCCGGCGGTGAGTACACCCGGGGCTGGCGGTGCTTGCGCCGGATGAGGGTCTGCAGCCGGGCCATCCGCTCGAGGAAGCCGATCGGTATCATCAGGTAGTCCTCGGCCGCCCCGACGTCGAACACTTCCTTGCGACGCTGGTCCCCGGGCCCGGGACAGGCCGGTGACAGAGTCCTGGACGACGTCCGTCGCGAAACCCTCGGTCTGCCCCCTGATGCAGCGCCGGGGTGAGCCGGCGGTGGTCGCACATCATCAGCACCCGCAGCGACTCCTGGTCCGGTCGCACCACCCGCGGCTCTGGCACGAGGGTGCTCGTGACCGGGCCGGGACGACCGAGGTGCTCGCCCCGGCCCCGGCGTACGGGTCCAGGCTGGCCAACACACCTAGACCGTCACCGTCTCCGGCTGGGTGAACGCGCTCCGGCTTCAACGCAAGATGCAGTTCGTCATCCTGCGGGACCACTCCGGCATGGCCCAGGTTACCCACAAGCGCGACGGCGGCCCGCTCGGAGCCGTCATCGAATCGCTTACCCCCGAGTCCGCCGTCCGGATCACCGGACGCGCCGTAGAGGCGGCCCAGGTCAACGTGGGTGGCCTGGAGATCGTCCCCGAGACGATCGAGGTGCTGAACCGGGCGGAGAGACCGCTTCCGATCGACGAGCACCTCAGCCCCGAGCACGGGCTCGACTGGCGCTTCCTCGACGTACGCAAGCGGGCCACCGCACAGATGGTGTTCGCCGCGCAGACGACCCTGGAGCAGGGGCTGCGCGAGTACGCCGTGCAGAACGGCTGCACGGAGATGCACACCCCGAAGCAGTTGCACGTGGACCCCCAAGGTCAGGCTGCCGCGCAGTCGCGGGACGCAGGACGGCAGATGGCGGCGCAGTCGGGTACAGTGCGATCCGTGGCCGGCGCGTCGAGGAAGGCTCGGATCTCGGTACGTGGGGGGCATGGACACTGACCTCGGATGCTCCGTAGGGGCAGTGCCGCACCTCGCCGTCAGCCGACATGCAGAGGGTGGCCGACCGACAGGGGTGGCTCTCCTCTTTGGACAGCTGCAGCTGCCGCAGGTTGTCGAGGTAGGAGCGGTATCCGTTGGACAGGCGGAAGTACTGGTCGAGTCCGTGTCGTGCGCTCTCTGGACCAGCGAGTCCTGGACCGATCGGCTGTCCCGGCGCAGGGCGCTTTCGGAGAGGAGCGCGGGGCTGAGCTGAACGTCGGTCCCCGTTCCCGCTACGAGGTCGGCGAGCTGCGCGGCTTCCTCGTCGTCCACCTCCCAGTAGTGAGGTGCAGGGCCTTCGAGGGGGTGTCGACGGCATCTAGCGTCGCGACGGCCGAGGCCGCGCTTCGGGTGGTGCGGCCGAGTGTCATCGCGTCCTGCGAGTCGGCGGAGACGGTCACGCTGGTCAGAAGGTGACCGACCTCCGCGAGGGCGGTGACCTCAGCCTCCCGAGCGGGCCGAGGTCACCATGGACACCGCCATGCCGAACTGGAGGGCCAGGCGGACGAGCTGCCGGAGGCTGCCCGTCGCCGCGGCGGCCCCACGGCGCTCCTGAGGGGAACCCGTGGCCCGTCCCCGGGGGCCGTCCCGCGGCGCGGTCAGCGCGTGAGGTGTCGGGTACCTTCCGTCAGCGCCCCCGCCACACGGGTTCACGCCCCTCCGCGAAGGCGCGCGGGCCCTCGACGGCATCCGCGCTGTGCCTTCGCTGCTGCTCCCAAGGGAAGGGGGTGACGAACGCTTCCTCCAGGGGCATGTCGACAGAGCGCATCACGGCCTCCTTGATGGCACGCACGGCCAGGGGAGCGCTGCAGAGCAGCGCATCGGTCCATGCGGTGACCGCGTCATCCAACTCCTCGGCAGGCACGACCTCATTGACCAGCCCCAGGCGCAGCGCCACGTCTGCACTCATCCGGCGGCCGGTCAGCAGATAGCCCATGGCGATCTTCAGAGGTACCTGTCGTGCGAGTCTGAAGGCCCCTCCGGCACCAGGCACCAGCCCCAGGGTCGCCTCGGGCAGTGCGAAGACCGACTGGTCGGAGGCGATGATGAGGTCACAGGCGAGGGCGAGTTCGAAGCCCCCGCCGAGGGCGTAGCCGTTCACCCGGGCGACAACCGGTTTGGACAGGCCGAACCGCTCGGTCAGCCGCGGCCACCCCGGCTGACCGCGACTGCCGAACGTCGACGGAGGGACTCCCTGCCCGTCGAGACGGGAGCGTTCGCGCAGGTCCTGTCCGACGGAGAAGGACCGGTCGCCGGCGCCGGTCAGTACGGCGACCCGTATGTCGTCGTCCGCCTCGACGTCGTCCCAGACCCGGGCCAGTTCCTCGTGCATGCGCAGATTCATCGCGTTGAGCACTGCGGGCCGATCGAGTGTGACGTAGGCGATGTGGCCCTTCTTCTCGTAGCGCACGCCGGACTCTTCTGTGTCAGTCACCGGGGCGATACCTCATTTCTGGATGAAGCGGCGAGAGCCGTCCGACTTTTCGAGTGATTTTTACGTGAAGTCAGTGCATACCGGCAGCCCCTTCTGTGTTCAACTGATGCGCTGCCGCAGTTGAGCGGCGCCCGACCTAAAGAAGTCAATCCGGGGTGTTCAGTTCACGGGCTCCCGGACACTATTGATCGAATGCGGCAACCCGCGTCATAGTGCTGACCGAGCGCTTGGGTGCGCTGTGGAGTGAGGTGTGCGAGACCGTCTAACCTCTGCACTTCCTTTGTCGTCTCCGTGGTCCAGCGTTCCGCCAGCGGTGAGTTGGCATTCGCACTCCCGGGGCGATATGTGACGTTGGATCTCGAAGAGAGGTGGGGAGCAGATGGCTGAGGAGCCGTTGTTTCTGCGTTCGAAGGCCATTGTGGAGCCGTTGGTTGACCGGTTCTT
>NZ_JBEORW010000015.1:0-169990 GCF_040302565.1 Streptomyces sp. NPDC097981 | reverse complement strand
GCGGTCTCGTGGACGACGTCATCGACCCGGCGGAGACCCGCGAAACCCTGATCAGCGCCCTCGCGATGCTCCGCAGCAAGCACGCCGATCTGCCGTCCCGCAAGCACGGCAACCCGCCGCAGTAAAGAGCGAAGGAGACCTGCCACTCATGGCCAAGACCGCCGACACCCTGCTGCGCGTCGAGAAGGGCAACGCCGCCCCCGAGGAGCTGGCCGCGATCACCGCGATCCTGCTGGCCCGCGCCGCGGCCACCCCCGAGGGACGCCCGGTGCACCGCATCGGCTCGCAGGCCGGCTGGCGCCGCCTGGAGCGCACGCCCGGCTTCCGCACCGCGCACAGCTGGCAGGGCTGACACCACCTGCTCCCACCGACGGCCGCCCGCCGGTCGGGACCTTGACCCCTTGGGGGGCCTGGTCCCGGCCTGACGGGCGGCCGTCGGCCGTTCGGCGCCGGCCGTGAGCGCACGGCAGCGCGCGCCCGGAACGCCGGAACGCCGGAACGCCGCGACGCCGGATGCAGGAACACCGGAACACCGGAAAGCCTGAACGCCGAAAGCCGGGACCCGCGACGGGTCCCGGCTTTCGGCGTTCAGGCAGGGGCTGCCTCCGGCGCCTACCGCAGTCGGGCCATGAGGGCGTGCTCGACGAGCGTGATGAGCGCGCTCTTGGCGTCCGCGCGGTGGCGGGCGTCCGTGGTGATGATCGGGGCGTCCGGGCCGATCTGCAGGGCCTCGCGGACCTCTTCGGGGGTGTACGGCTGGTGCCCGTCGAACCCGTTGAGGGCGATGACGAACGGCAGGCCGCTGTTCTCGAAGTAGTCGACCGCGGGGAAGCAGTCCGCCAGGCGCCGGGTGTCGACGAGGACCACCGCGCCGATGGCGCCGCGGACGAGGTCGTCCCACATGAACCAGAAGCGGTCCTGACCGGGAGTACCGAAGAGGTACAGGATCAGGTCCTGGTCCAGGGTGATGCGGCCGAAGTCCATGGCGACCGTCGTGGTCGTCTTGTCCCCGGTGTGGGTCAGATCGTCGATGCCGGCGGACGCGGACGTCATGACGGCTTCGGTGCGCAGCGGGTTGATCTCGGAGACCGCGCCGACGAACGTGGTCTTGCCCACGCCGAAGCCGCCCGCCACCACGATCTTCGCGGAGGTGGTGGAGCGAGCCGCTCCGCCGTTAGAGCTTGCGAAGTCCACTGAGCACCCTTTCGAGCAGTGTCACATCTGGCTGGCCGCCGGCAGACTCGTCGCCGCCGGGCTGGTGAATGGCGACAAGGCCCGCCTCCGCCAGGTCGGCGACGAGGATACGGGCGACACCAAGAGGAATGGAGAGAAGTGCCGAGATCTCCGCGACGGATTTGATCTCCTGGCACAGACGGCAGATGCGCTGGTGCTCGGGCAACTGCCCTTGCAGACGAGCGGGATCGGCCGTGGTACTGACCAGCGCCTCGATGGCGAGCTGGTAGCGCGGCCGGGTACGGCCGCCGGTCATCGCGTACGGGCGCACCAGCGGGTTGTGCGCCTTGGGGGCCTGTGGCTGCGAGCCCCGGAGGGGCTGCTGCGAGGGCCGGTGAGGCGGCTGGGCCTGCTGGGACTGGCCGTACGGCTGCTGGTAGGGGTTCTGCTCCGGCACGGGCCGGCTGGGAGCGGAGGGGAAGTTGAAGCGGTTCTGGTCGTGCTGCCCACCCTGCGGCTGCTGCGCGCCGCCATAAGGATGTCCTCCGGGTGTTGTCACGTCTCCTCCTCCGACTCCAAGAACGCAGTACTCCCTGTGGAACCGCGCCACCGCACCCTATGGTGCGATGACGCGAAACGCACTGCCTGTTTGCTAGTTGAGAAGACTTCCCTGCAGCTCCGAACGCAGTTCCGGCGTGAGGACACTGCCTGCTCGGTCCACGAGGAGGGCCATCTCGTAGCCCACGAGGCCGATGTCACACTCGGGGTGCGCGAGCACCGCGAGCGACGATCCGTCCGAGACGGACATGAGGAAGAGGAATCCCCGGTCCATCTCGACCACCGTCTGGTTGACGGCGCCACCCTCGAAGATGCGGGAGGCTCCTGCGGTCAGCGACGTCAGACCGGAGGCCACGGCCGCCAGCTGATCGGCGCGGTCGCGCGGGAATCCGTCGGACATCGCCAGAAGAAGGCCGTCGGCGGAGACCACCACCGTGTGGGACACCCCGGGGGTGTTGTCCACGAAGTTGGTGATCAACCAGTTCAGGTTCTGTGCCGCCTGGCTCATCGGGCTCACACTAACGCTCCTGGTCATAGCTGTTACTTGACTGCTCAGAACCCGCGCTGCGTCCCTGCTGGACACCGCGCCGCAGGTTGCTCAACCTGCCGCGGACGTCCTCCGGTGCGCGGGAGACCTGGGGGCCGCCCTGCGGGGTCGTCTCCGCCGCGCCCTCGACCAGGTTGGCCTTGGGCACGCGCCGAGGGAGACCGGACGGGGTGACCCCGCCCGCCTTCGGCTCGCGGAGTTTGGCGGCCTGCTGCCAGCGCTCGTCGTTGTTCGAGCGCCAGGCGTTGCTGCCTTCCTCGTCCCGCTCCGGGGCGGCGGGCTGCTGCTGTCGCTGCGGCCGCTGCTCGAAGAGGGATCCGGTGGACTCCGCTTCTTTCTGCGCCGGCTGCCACTGCTGCTGGCTGCCGCGGCGCGGCAGGCCCGCTCCGGTCACTTCGTGGCCGGTGTCGGCAGCGGCGCCCGGACGGTCGAAGCCTACGCGCTCCGAAGCGGGTTCGGGAGCGGACTGGGGTTCCGATTCGTTCCCGTAGCCCTGCTGGTAGCCGCCGGAGTACGTGTTCTGCTCGGGCCACTCTGCCTGCGGGGACTGGGACGCGTAGCCGCCGTCGTACGCCTGGGCGTCCTGCTGCCGATCCTGGTAGCCGGCTTCCGGATAGGCGTAGTCCTGCTGCGGGTACGCCTCGTAGCCCTGCTGGGCCCCGTGGGCCTGCTGGGAGTCGTACGAGGTGTCGTAAGCCTGTTCGGGCTGCTGCTCGTAGTCCTGGTACTGCTGGTACCCGTGCTCGGGCTGCGGTTCCGCATACTCCTGCTCGGAGTACTCGCCCTGCTGCTCCTGACCGTAGCCCACCTGGGCTTCGAGCGCGGCGCGGCGCTCCTGCTGGCCCAGCGAGCGGCCGACCGGGTCCAGGCCGGAGCCCTCGCCGTCGGCGCCTCTGGACTCGTAGCGGGAGTCGTCGAAGCCGAGTTCCGCAGCCGTGCGCAGGGGGGCGCTCTGCTGCGTCTGCTGCTGGGGGATCATCGACGAGACGGTGAAGTCGTCGTCCGGGATCCCCTCGCCGCCACCACCGTGGGTGATCGCGTCGGGGAGCATGACCAGCGACGTGGTGCCGGCGGCCTCGCCCGAGGGGCGCAGCTGGACGCGGATGCTGTGGCGGTCCGCCAGCCGGCCGACCACGAAGAGACCCATGCGCTGGGAGATCGCGGCGTCCACGGTCGGCGGGTTGGCCAGCTTGTGGTTGATGTCCGCGAAGTCCTCGGCGGTGAGGCCGATGCCCTTGTCGTGGATCTCGACCATGACGCGCCCGTCGGGCAGACGTGTGGCGTTGACGCGGACCTTGGTCTGCGGGGAGGAGAACGTCGTGGCGTTCTCCAGGAGCTCGGCGAGCAGGTGCACGAGGTCGGTCACGGCCTGGCCGTGGATCTCGGCCTCGGAGACGCCCGAGAGCTCGATTCGCTCGTACTGCTCCACCTCGGAGGAGGCGGCGCGCAGGACGTCGACGAGGGGGACCGGCTGGTCCCAGCGGCGGCCCGGCTCCTCGCCCGCGAGGATGAGGAGGTTCTCGCCGTTGCGGCGCATGCGGGTGGCCAGGTGGTCCAGGCGGAAGAGGTTCTCCAGCTGGTCCGGGTCGGCCTCGTTGTTCTCCAGGTCGGTGATGAGGGTCAGCTGGCCCTCGATCAGCGACTGGTTGCGTATGGAGAGGTTCGTGAAGATCGCGTTGACGTTCCCTCGCAGGAGGGCCTGCTCGGCGGCGAGCCGGACCGCTTCCCGGTGGACCTGGTCGAAGGCGCGGGCGACCTCGCCGATCTCGTCCTGGGAGTTGATCGGGATCGGCGCGACACGGGTGTCGACCTTGCCCGGGTCGGTGCGCGAGAGCTGGTCGACGAGCATCGGCAGGCGCTGCTCGGCGACGTCGAAGGCGGCGGAACGCAGCCGGCGCATCGAGCGGCTCATCTGGCGGGCCATCATGCCGGCCAGGATGAAGGCGGCGAGCAGGGCGACGACCACGATGGCGCCGGTCCAGATGGCGTCGTTGCGGGCCGAGTCGGAGACCGCGACGGAGTCGGTGACGGCCTTGTCGAGGAGTTCCTTCTCGATCTCGGCGTAGCCCTCGAACTTGGCGGTGGCCGCGGCCTGCCAGGCCTGGGGCGTGGTGCCGCCCGCGGCGAGCTTGGTCTTGTTCTCGCCGCCGGCTATCGCCTCGGTCATGCCGGTGAGCGCGGAGCGGTCGGGCCCCAGGGGCGGGGACTTGAAGACGGTGCCGGCCTGCTCGGCCTGCTGCTTGGCGGCGGCGAGCTTGGCGGCACCCTCCTGGGACTTCTTGCCCATGACCTCCTTGAGGCGGTCCACGTCGCCCTCGGTACCGGCCGCGACGTACTCGCCGATGGCGATGTCTTCGAGGTAGGCGTACGAGGAGAAGGCGACGAGCTGGGCCTTGCGGACCTCTTCGTTCTCGTTCGGGCGGACCAGGAGATGGGTGCCGACCGAGCGCTGGAGCGAATTGGCGGCCTTGGCCAGCTCGACCGCGTAGACCATGCGGCCGTAGCTGGTGACGTTGCCGGTGCCCAGGCCGAGTTCGTTGGAGAACGTCATGAGGTAGTGCTGGACCAGCACGTACCCCTCTTCGGTCGGGATCGGGCCGAACGCGCTGGGCGGGTTCTTCTTCGCCGTCTCCTGCGCGGTGTAGGCCGTCTGCCGGACGGCGGCGAGCTTGGGTTCCTCCTGGCGGAAGAGCTCCAGGCGCCGCTCCAGACCCTGGTTCGAGGGGAGGTCCTTGGCGGCCCGGGCGAACTTGTCCTTGGCCGCGTCGGTGGCCTGGCGGAACTTGGTGACGTTCTCGTTGTTCTGGTCGCCCTTGAGGAGCGGTTCGGCCGTGAGGTCGCGCTCGTTGAGGAGGGCCTGGCCGTATTCGGCCGCCGCCTGGACGATGCGGGCGGTCTTCTCGGCGTCCTTGGCCTCGTTCCAGGTGTCGACCGAGCCCTTCACCTGGAAGCCGCCCATGACCAGTCCGACGAGGACGGGCACGAGCAGGATGGCGTTCAGACGGGTCGGCACACGCCAGTTGCGGGGCGAGAACCTGCTGGTGCTGCCGATCTTCGCCGGTGGGTCGACGGGTACGTCGACAGACGACGCGGCCGCGCGCTGCGGCGGGGTGAAGTTGCCGCGCGCGGGTTCATCCGCGGGGCTCGAGTTGCTTCGCCTCACTCGACCAACAACCTCTCGGCGGTGCTACCAGCTAGTTAGTTGAATTCCAGCACGGTTAACGGTCCTGTTCCAAACAGTTGGAATCAGCCATTCCCGAAGTCTTACGTGCCGCATAAATCGGACATAAAGAGCGAGCCACGCCAAAAATGGAGCCAGTTGTGAGCGCAGCGATACCACCCGACCGCACCGTGTGTCCGACTGGCAACAATTCACTGTCGAAACGTTATGAACCGAGAGGGCGAGCCGTGTCCTATGACACAGCCCGCCCTCTCACGTTGTGAAGAACCAGTGGTACTTGAGTGGTGCCTCTTGAGCCGCGTCAGCCGGATCGTGTTACTTGAGTCGGGCCATGAGGGCGTGCTCGACCAGCGTGATGAGCGCGCTCTTGGCGTCCGCCCGGTGGCGGGCGTCCGTGGTGATGATCGGAGCGTCCGGGCCGATCTGCAGGGCCTCGCGGACCTCTTCGGGGGTGTACGGCTGGTGTCCCTCGAAGCCATTGAGGGCCACGACGAACGGCAGCCCGCTGTTCTCGAAGTAGTCCACCGCGGGGAAGCAGTCCGCCAGCCGGCGGGTGTCGACCAGCACGATCGCGCCGATGGCGCCGCGGACGAGGTCGTCCCACATGAACCAGAAGCGGTCCTGACCGGGAGTACCGAAGAGGTACAGGATCAGGTCCTGGTCCAGGGTGATGCGGCCGAAGTCCATGGCGACCGTCGTGGTCGTCTTGTCCCCGGTGTGGGTCAGATCGTCGATGCCGGCGGACGCGGACGTCATGACGGCTTCGGTGCGCAGCGGATTGATCTCCGAGACGGCCCCGACGAACGTGGTCTTGCCCACGCCGAACCCGCCCGCCACCACGATCTTCGCGGAGGTGGTGGAGCGGGCGGTTCCGCCATTAGAGCTTGCGAAGTCCACTGAGCACCCTTTCGAGCAGCGTTACATCCGGCGTGCCGCCGGCCTCTCCATTGCCCGGCTGGTGGATGGCCACCATTCCGGCCTCGGCCAGGTCGGCGACGAGGATCCGGGCGACACCGAGCGGCATCGACAGCAGTGCGGAGACCTCCGCGACCGACTTGACCTCGCGGCACAGCGTGCAGATGCGCTGGTGCTCGGGAAGCAGGCCGGACAGGTGCATCGGATCGGCCGTGGTGCTCACCAGCGCCTCGATGGCGAGCTGGTAGCGGGGCCGGGTCCGGCCGCCGGTCATCGCGTACGGGCGAACGAGCGGCTGGTCGCCTTCCGAGTACGACGAATCGCCGTACGCATCGGGATAGGCGGGGGGCGGGGTCATTGATCCTCCGGGCTGGACAGCAGTGGTCAGCGTGCCGTCTGACGGGGCGGCCGGTGGGGGGACGGTATGACGGCCTGGCGGGTGTACTGGGTTCCGGGTCTGATGTCCCGGTCCCCCGGCCGGAAGTACCGTCCGGCCGGGAGATACGGCGTCAGATGAGCAGGCTTCCCTGCAGCTCCGCGCGCAGGTCCGGGGTGAGGACACTGCCGGCGCGGTCCACGAGGAGGGCCATCTCGTAGCCGACGAGGCCGATGTCGCACTCGGGGTGCGCGAGTACGGCCAGTGAGGATCCGTCCGAGACGGACATGAGGAAGAGGAATCCCCGGTCCATCTCGACCACGGTCTGATTGACGGCGCCACCCTCGAAGATGCGGGAGGCTCCCGCGGTCAGCGACGTCAGACCGGAGGCCACGGCCGCCAGCTGATCGGCGCGGTCGCGCGGAAAACCTTCGGACATCGCCAGAAGGAGGCCGTCGGCGGAGACCACCACCGTGTGGGACACCCCGGGGGTGTTGTCCACGAAGTTGGTGATCAACCAGTTCAGGTTCTGTGCCGCCTGGCTCATCGAACTCAACTAACGCTCCTGCTGGTAAGTGGGGTCGATGTGGTAACTGCCGGTCGCCGGGCCGTTGTTGCCGGCCTGACGGCCCTGCTGGATACCCCGTCGGAGGTTGGTCAGACGGCCGCGGACGTCGTCCGGTGCGCGCGAGACCTGCGGACCCGACTGTGCGTCGGCCTGCTGCTGCGCGGTGCCGGCCACGAGGTTCGCCCGCGGTACTCGGCGGGGCAGCCCCGAGGTGGTGATGCCGCCGGCGGCGGGCTGGCGCACGCGCTCGGCCTGCCGCATCAGCTCGTCGTTCGGCGAGGAACGCCAGCTGACGGTCGGCGAGCCGCCGGTCGCCGCCTGGGCGGGCTCGGCCGCGGGCTCCTGGCCGCGCTGCGGCAGCGGCTGCTGCGGGCGCTGCCGGGGAGCCGGAGCCGGAGCCTGGGCCGGGGCGAACTGCTGCGGCTGCTGGTCCTGCTGGGGTACCGCCGTGGCCGGTGCCTGACCGGGGGCCTGCTGGCCCTCCTGGTGGAACCAGTTCGACTCCAGCGTGTCGAAGATCGGACTGCGCTCGTTGCCGAGGCTCGGGGCCGGCGGCAGTGCCTCCGGCTGGGGGGCCTGCGGCAGCTGCGGGGCCTGCGGCTGCGCCTGGGCGAATCCGCCGACACCGGGACCACCGGGCCGCGGGGCCTGGAAGTCCGGGCGGGCGAACTGGCCCGTGGTGGACGGGTCCGCCGCCGGACCGCGCAGGTCCGGACGCTCGAACTGGCCGGTGGTGCTGTTGCCGGCCGGCGGCTGCGGGGCGTTGAAGTCCGGACGGGGGAACTCGGCCGTCGAAGCCGGGCCCGAGAGCTCGTCGTGTCCGCGCGGGACCTCCTGACCGCCGTGGCGCGCCTGGTCGGCGCCCCAGCTGGTGGTCTGCGGCATCCCGGCGGGGGCACCGCCGGTACCCGGGAGCTCCGGACGCGGGGCGCCGCCGCGCGGCGGCAGCTGCGGCCGGGAGCCTCGCGGAGCCGGCGCTGCGGGCGCCTGGACCGAGGGGACCGGGCCCGTGGGGGCGGACGGCTGCTGCGGCCGCTCGAAGCCGTTGCCCTGCGGGAATCCCGCCTGGCCGGAGGCCGTGGGCGCGGGCGTCGGACGGGACGGACCGCGGTGCGGCAGCGGAGCACCGCCGCCGAAGGCGCCCTGGCCCTGGCCGGTCGCGGCGCCGGGCATGCCCGGACCGCCCTGCGGACGCTGGCCGGGACCGCCCTGCGGACGCGCACCGGGACCGCCGTCGCGTCCCGGGAGCGCGGCGCGCTGGCCGCCGGAGACCTGACCGCGCTGCGGGCCGGCGCCCACGGGCTGGCGTGCGCCGCCGCCCGGGACGGAACCCTGCGCGGGAGCACCCGGCATGCCCTGCTGGCCGCCGGAGCCGGCACCGCCGGGACCGCCCTGGCCCGGCATCGGACCCGGCTTCTTGCCGCCCTGGGCGACGTCCACCGGCAGCATGACGAGGGCCGTCGTACCACCCGAGTCGGACGGGCGCAGCTGGATGCGGATGCCGTGTCGCAGGGACAGGCGGCCGACCACGAACAGGCCCATGCGGCGGGAGACGGAGACGTCCACGGTCGGCGGCGACGCGAGCCGCTCGTTGATCGCGGCGAGGTCCTCGGGGGAGAGGCCGATACCGGTGTCGTGGATCTCGACGAGCACGCGGCCGTCGGGCAGCGCGTGACCGGTGACCTTGACCTTGGTCTGCGGGGAGGAGAACGAGGTGGCGTTCTCCAGCAGCTCGGCGAGGAGGTGCACGAGGTCGTTGACGACGCGGCCGGCGACGTCGGTGCCGGGCACCGACGCGAGTTCGATGCGCTCGTACTGCTCCACCTCGGACGCGGCGGCACGGAGCACGTCGACGAGCGGGACGGGGCGGGTCCACCGGCGGCCCGGCTCCTCGCCCGCGAGGACGAGGAGGTTTTCGCCGTTACGGCGCATTCGGGTCGCGAGGTGGTCGAGCTTGAAGAGCGAGGAGAGCTGGTCCGGGTCTGCCTCGCGCGACTCCAGTTCGGAGATGAGCGAGAGCTGACGCTGGATGAGGCCCTGGGAGCGGCGCGAGAGGTTGGTGAACATCGCGTTGACGTTGCCCCGGAGGAGGGCCTGCTCGGCGGCGAGGCGGACGGCCTCGCGGTGCACGTCGTCGAAGGCCGCGGCCACCTGGCCGATCTCGTCGCGGGTGTGCAGGCCGACCGACTCCACGGACGTGTCCACGTCCTGCGGGTCGGACTCGGACAGCTGCTTGACGAGCTCGGGCAGTCGGTCCTGGGCGACCCGGGTCGCGGTGTCCTGGAGGCGGCGCAGCGAGCGGATCATCGACCGCGCCATGACGAAGGCACCTACGAGGGAGACGCCGAGGACGAGCAGGATCAGGGCACCGTTGATGATGGCGTCCTGCTGCGAGGAGTTCTTGAGCTCGCGGGCCTTCTGCTCCATGTCTTCGAGCAGGGTGAGCTCGATGACCTTCATGGCCTGGAGCTTGGTGTCGTCCGCGTCGTACCAGTCCATCCAGGACCGGTTCTTCTCCTTGACGAACTGTCCCTGGGTGCTCAGGACGCGGCGGGCGTAGTGGTCGGCGCTGCCGATCTCCGTGTTGCCGTCGCCGAGCGCCGCGAGGAGTTCCTCGGGCTTGCCCTGGTAAACGAGTTCGAAGGTCTTCTTGGCCTGGCTCTCGCCGCGGAGCGCGGAGAGGGCGTACAGGCGGTCGTTCTCGGAGAGGTTGCCCGCGTGGTCGCCGCTCTCGGGGAGCGAGGCCGCGATGACGGCGCGCTGGATCGAGGCGTACTCCTTGGCGGAGGAGAAGGCCGCCAGGGCGCGCGTACGCTTGATCATCTCCGGGCTGGAGGTGGCCTGGGCCATGTCCTGGGAGAGCGAGAGCAGCGAGACGATGAGCGCGTTGTACTCGGTGACGGTCTGCTGCGCGCCGTTGACGTACGCCTTCTTGCGGATGTCCTCGATGCCGGTGAGCTGGCGGCCGATCTGCAGGATGTTGTTGCGGATCGACTTGAGGGTCTCGTCCTTGTCCTCCGCGCTGTCGACCTTGTCGGTCGCGGAGGCGAAGGCCTTGGCGGCGGCGTCGGTCTGGTCGCGGACACCCTGGACGAGGCTGTTGGCCTTGCCGTCCTTGGTGATCGACATCGGGCCGGCCGACTTGTCCCGCTCCTCCTGGAGCATGGCGGCCAGGTTGGTGGCCTGCCGGGTCATCGTCGTCAGCAGCTGCATGTGCTCCAGCTGTGCGATGTCGTTGAGCGAGTCGTTGATACGGAAGCCACCGAGCGTGGTGGCGGCGACGACCGGCAGGGTCAGCAGCGACACGAGTCGCGTGCTGATGCGCCAGTTGTGCATGGCGAGGCGCGAACCGGGCCCGCTGGGGGCCTTCGGTATCGCCGCGTCCTTGTCGGCCGGCTCTTCGCTCTTCGTCTTGCCCCGGGGCCTGAGGCGCGCCTTCGACTTCACCGTGGTGGTGGTGGAGGCGTCGGGGCCTTTGCCTTCGGCAGCCGGCCCGCGGTTCTGGGCGTGCTGGGGCGAGGAGCCACGGTCGGTCCCGCCGCGCGGCTCCTGCTCCGCCGCAGCGCTGCCATCCCTCTTGAATCGTCCCTGCACTAGCGTCGCAACCTCTGGACCAGGCGTCCCGCCGGGCGACCGGTGGGACGGTGTCGAGTCGTGGGGCATTTCGGCCCCATGGTGGTCGTCGGTGACCGGCGCGTCTCCCTCTCCATACCGCCGCGCGCGGCGCTGTGTCGCGCCACCTGCGCGCCGGCTGTTCCCGCGGCGGTCCCGCGAATTCCAGCACAGTGGCGGATCTCCAACAAGGTGCGCGTGTCGGCCCGACGAGTTGGTGACGTTTCGTGACGGTTGCGCTACGCACTGTGGGTCGCGTTTCGGTGTGAATCGGACTTACGCCATCCAAACGCGGCGGCTGGCAAGGTGTCCCAGTCGAGATGATCAGGAGCGGAATGGCTGATTCAGTGGCGTAATGCCCCTTTTGCCGCCCATAATTGACCGTCCGCTATGTCTGTATTGTCGGGTCGCGGGTGAGCAAACTCACACAGTCGTGGCCATTACTTCCCGGCTGAGCCGGGGAGTCGGATGTTTAGCCTTGCCCTTTACAGGGTTGACGGATCCGACAACCCCCACACGACAACCGAGCCGAGGGCCCGAGACACCGATGAAGACGACGATGATGTTCCGCAACATAGCCAACCCCCGCCGCACCACCCTCGCGCACCTCAAGGACGCCGAGGAGCTGCAGGCGACCGAGGCTCCGGAGCACGCCGTCGAGCTGCCCTCCCAGACCGCGAACCCCCGCCGCACGATCCTCATGGACGCGCCGGTGGCCGCCACGCAGTAGGCACTCGGCCAAAGGAGCGCGAAGCCCCGCTGCCCACCGCGTTAGCCTGGGGACGCAGACTCCAGCCAGCGGAAACAGAGGGGCAGACGCAACACGTGCGCATCGCCAGGTTCTCCATCGACGGCAATGTCGCGTTCGGCGCGGTCGAGGGCAGCACTGCCCCCGGCGCCGAGGGTGAGCTCGTCCTCGACATCATCAAGGGCATCCCGTTCGCGGACTTCGAGCTTTCGGGCACGAAGGTCCCGCTGAGCAAGGTCCGGCTGCTGCCGCCCGTGCTCCCGAACAAGGTCGTGGCCATCGGCCGCAACTACGCGGAGCACGCGGCAGAGCTCGGAAACCAGGTCCCGGACGCCCCCATCACCTTCTTCAAGCCCTCCACCTCGGTGGTCGGCCCGGGCGACCCGATCACGTACCCCTCCTTCTCCCAGGACCTCCACCACGAGGCGGAGCTCGCCGTGGTCATCGGCCGCATGTGCCGCGAGGTTCCGAAGGAGCGCGTCAAGGACGTGATCCTCGGCTACACGTGCGCCAACGACGTCACCGCGCGCGATGTCCAGCAGCGCGAGAAGCAGTGGGCCCGGGCCAAGGGCTTCGACAGCTCCTGCCCCCTCGGCCCCTGGATCGAGACCGACCTCGACCCGCGCGACCTGACCATCCAGTGCACCGTCAACGGCGAACAGCGCCAGCTCGGCCGCACCAGCGACATGGTCCGCTCCATCGAGGACCTCATCGTCCACATCACCGAGGCCATGACGCTGCTCCCGGGCGACGTCATCCTCACGGGGACCCCGGCCGGAGTCGGCCCCCTCAACGTCGGCGACGAGGTCGCCGTCACCATCGAAGGCATCGGCACTCTCACCAACAAGGTGATCAAGCGTGGCTAACGCGAACGTCCGCGTACGTTTCTGTCCCTCCCCGACCGGCAACCCCCACGTGGGCCTGGTCCGGACCGCCCTCTTCAACTGGGCGTTCGCCCGCCACCACGGCGGTACGTTCGTCTTCCGCATCGAGGACACCGACGCGGCGCGCGACTCCGAGGAGTCGTACGACCAGCTGCTCGACTCGCTGCGCTGGCTCGGCTTCACCTGGGACGAGGGCCCCGAGGCCGGCGGCCCGCACGCCCCGTACCGCCAGTCGCAGCGCATGGACATCTACGCGGACGTCGCCAAGAAGCTCAAGGACGGCGGCTACGCGTACGACTGCTACTGCACCACCGAGGAGCTCGACGCGCGCCGCGCCGCCGCCCGCGCCGCCGGCAAGCCCTCCGGCTACGACGGACACTGCCGCGAGCTCACCACCGTGCAGCTGGAGGCGTACCAGGGCGAGCACCGCCCCTCGATCGTCCGCTTCCGGATGCCCGACGAGCCGATCACCTTCACCGACCTGGTCCGCGGCGAGCTCACCTTCACCCCGGAGAACGTGCCGGACTTCGGCATCCTGCGGGCCAACGGCGCGCCGCTGTACACGCTCGTCAACCCGGTCGACGACGCGCTGATGGAGATCACCCACGTGCTCCGCGGCGAGGACCTGCTGTCCTCCACCCCGCGCCAGATCGCCCTGTACAAGGCGCTGATCGAGCTGGGCATCGCCAAGGGCGTCCCGGAGTTCGGCCACCTGCCGTACGTCATGGGCGAGGGCAACAAGAAGCTCTCCAAGCGCGACCCGGAGAGCTCGCTCAACCTGTACCGCGAGCGCGGCTTCCTCCCCGAGGGCCTGCTGAACTACCTCTCGCTCCTCGGCTGGTCCTTCTCCAAGGACCAGGACATCTTCTCGATCGAGGAGATGGTGGCGAAGTTCGACATCCCGGACGTCAACGCCAACCCGGCGCGCTTCGACATCAAGAAGGCCGAGTCGATCAACGCCGACCACATCCGGCTGCTCGACCCGAAGGCCTTCGCGGACGCCTGCACCCCGTGGCTGCAGGCCCCGCACGCCAACTGGGAGCCGGAGGACTTCGACGCCGAGGCCTGGGCGGCCATCGCGCCGTACGCCCAGACCCGCGTGACCGTCCTGTCGGACATCACCGCGAACGTCGACTTCCTGTTCCGCAAGGAGCCGGTCGAGGACCAGGCGTCCTGGGACAAGGCGATGAAGGGCGAGCCCGCGGCCCTGCTGACCACCGCCCGGGCCAACCTGGACACGGCCGACTGGAGCGACCCGGAGTCCCTCAAGCACGCCGTCCTGACCGCCGGGGAGGCCCACGGCCTCAAGCTGGGCAAGGCCCAGGCCCCGGTCCGTGTGGCCGTCACCGGCCGCACCGTCGGCCTGCCGCTCTTCGAGTCCCTGCAGATCCTGGGCAAGGAGCGCTCGCTGGCGCGCATCGATGCGACCCTGGCGAAGCTCGCCGCCTAGCCACCCGTACTCCCCCGGCCACCGCTGGGAGGAGCCCCCACCGCAGGGGGCGGCGGCCGGAACCTCCGGCCGCCGCCCCCTGCGGCGTTGTCGGGGGCCGCCGCTATGGTCGTCCACGTTCGAAGATCGAACAGCTCCTCATGCCGTGCGAAAGGCCCTGCCATGCCGATGACTGCCCCCGACCTCGCCGGGTACTTCACCCCGGGTGCCACCTTCTCGTACGAGGACGGGCCGAACGGCACCCTCTCGGTGGCCGACGGGGGCTCCCTGTGGCTGCCCACCGGCCGGGTCGTGGCCTGCGACCCCTTCGTCTACCTCGGCGGAGGCGACCCTTCGTCCTTCACCGCGCAGGTGGAGCCCGGCCGCTACCGGGTGGAGGCCGCCATGGCCACCCTCACCCAGCCCGGCGAGCCCGAGCCCGCGCCCGGCGAGGGGCACCGCAGGGTCGCTGCCGCCCGCCTGGTGATCCGTGAGACCCCGACCGCCTCCTGGGAGCTCGCCCTGCGGGACGGGCAGGACCCGTCCGGGCTCGGCGACGACGAGTACTTCGGCTATGGCGTCGACGCCGGCACGGGCTGCTTCTACGACGCTGCCGCCGACGAGTCCTTCCCCGACTGCGAGGGCGACGAGGGGCCGCTGTGGGACGCCTTCGAAGGGGCGGGCCACGCCGCCGGCGCCTACCGCGTCGAGGGCGAGGACGGCCACGACCTCGTGGCCTTCTCCTCGGGCTGGGGCGACGGCTCGTACCCGACCTGGGTGGGCCGCGACGCCGACGGGGAGATCACCTGCTTCGTGACGGACTTCTTCGTCGTGCCGCCGCAGGACGGGGGAGCAGCGTAGCCTCGGCCGTATGCCGATCCGCGCCGTGCTCTGGGACATCGACGACACCCTGTTCGACTACACCGGGGCGGACACCGCGGGCCTCGCGCGGCTGCTGGCGGAGGAGGGCGTCGCAGAGCGCTTCGGCACGCCCACGGAGGCCCTGGCCCGGTGGCGGGAGGCGACCACCCGCCACTGGGACCGCTTCGCGGCCGGCGAGACGGGATTCCAGGAGCAGCGCCGCGACCGGGTGCGGGACTTCCTCGGCGCACCGGCGATGGACGACGCCGACGCCGACGACTGGTTCGAGCGGTACGTCGACCACTACAAGACGGCCTGGGAGGTCTTCCCGGACGTGGTGCCCGCCCTCGACGCCCTGGCGGCCACCCACCGGCACGGGGTGCTCTCCAACTCCTCGGCCGTCAACCAGGATCCCAAGCTGCGCAGCCTCGGCCTGCGCGACCGTTTCGAGGTGCTGCTCTGCGCGGTGGAGCTGGGCGTCAGCAAGCCCGAGGCCGGGGCCTTCCTGGCCGGCTGCGAGGCGCTGGGCCTGCCGCCCGGCGAAGTGGCGTACGTGGGGGACCAGCCCGAGATCGACGCGCGGGGCGCCCGGGACGCCGGGCTCACGGCGGTCTGGCTCGACCGGGAGGGCGGACGCGGGCCCGGACCGGACGGCGTGCACCGGATCGCCGGGCTCGCCCAGCTCCCGGAGCTGCTGTCAGCGGATACCCGTTTTGGAGCACGGTCAGGCATCCGGTAATGTTCTTTCTGCGCCGCCGGAGCGGGCCGAAAGGCCGGACGGAGGCGCCACTCGAAAGAAAATCCCCCCAAGGGCTTGACTTTCGGTGGGGTATAGTGTAATTGGCAACACGAGGGTTTCTGGTTCCCTTATTCTAGGTTCGAGTCCTGGTACCCCAGCGCAGTGCAGCAGTAACGCAGTGCTTTGCCCCCGTTGTGTAGCGGCCTAGCACGCCGCCCTCTCAAGGCGGTAGCGCCGGTTCGAATCCGGTCGGGGGTACAGATCCTTCCCGCAAGGTCTCCATTGGGTAGCTCCCGGACGTCTTGATGCAGGATCGCTAGGGCCCCCGTTGTGTAGCGGCCTAGCACGCCGCCCTCTCAAGGCGGTAGCGCCGGTTCGAATCCGGTCGGGGGTACTGGTCTGGTATAGACCACATTGGGCTATGGTGTAATTGGCAACACGAAGGTTTCTGGTTCCTTTGTTCTAGGTTCGAGTCCTGGTAGCCCAGCGCAGTACAAAGCAAGCCCCCGTTGTGTAGCGGCCTAGCACGCCGCCCTCTCAAGGCGGTAGCGCCGGTTCGAATCCGGTCGGGGGTACGCACAGAAGAGGCCCTCCGCGTTCGTCGCGGAGGGCCTCTTCGCTGTTCCCGTGCACACTCCGCCCCGGCACAAGTGCGGGCCCGGAGGCGCGTGTTCGGACGTGTGCGGCGTCGTACGCGCCCCCGGGCCCGGGGGAGTGGGGGAAAGGCCGGCAAGTCAGCCGGAGCGGCGCAGGGCCTCCGTCAGGCGGGCGGCCGCGTCGATGACGGCCTGGGCGTGCATCCGGCCCGGGTGGCGGGTCAGGCGCTCGATCGGCCCGGAGACCGACACGGCCGCCACCACACGGTTCGACGGCCCGCGCACCGGCGCCGAGACGGACGCCACACCGGGCTCCCGCTCGCCGATCGACTGCGCCCAGCCGCGGCGCCGTACGCCCGACAGGGCCGTCGCCGTGAAGCGCGCGCCCTGCAGCCCGCGGTGGAGCCGCTCGGGCTCCTCCCAGGCCATCAGGATCTGCGCGGCCGAGCCCGCCTTCATGGGGAGCGTGGAGCCCACCGGGACGGTGTCCCGCAGGCCCGACAGCCGCTCCGCGGCCGCCACGCAGATGCGCATGTCGCCCTGACGCCGGTAGAGCTGCGCGCTCTCGCCCGTCACGTCACGGAGGTGGGTGAGTACCGGTCCCGCCGTGGCCAGCAGGCGGTCCTCGCCGGCCGCGGCGGCGAGCTCCGCCAGCCGCGGTCCGAGGATGAACCGGCCCTGCATGTCCCTCGCCACCATCCGGTGGTGTTCCAGTGCCACGGCCAGGCGATGTGCCGTGGGTCGTGCGAGCCCTGTCGCCGCGACCAGCCCGGCGAGGGTGGCCGGACCGGACTCCAGTGCGCTCAGTACCAGAGCTGCCTTGTCGAGAACGCCGACGCCGCTAGAGTTGTCCATGAAACGATATTCGCGTCTCACACTGTGAAACGCAAGTTCAATTTTTCCAAGAACCAGCGAGTCTGTATGTGCGGGTCCACGAACCACTGGGTCCGAGCCGTCGTCCGGTACGTGGGGTACGGGCGATCAGGCGCACCAGATCTCTACAAAGCGCCGGCACAACCGGCCGGCCGGAGGGAAAGCGATGGGTAGGACACTCGCGGAGAAGGTCTGGGACGACCATGTCGTCCGGCGAGCCGAGGGCGAGCCCGACCTCCTCTTCATTGATCTGCACCTGCTGCACGAGGTGACCAGCCCCCAGGCCTTCGAAGGCCTGCGGCAGGCCGGCCGCAAGGTCAGGCGGCTCGACCTCACCATCGCCACCGAGGACCACAACACCCCCACCCTCGACATCGACAAGCCCATCGCGGACCCGGTCTCCCGCGCCCAGCTGGAGACGCTGCGGGCGAACTGCGCCGAGTTCGGTGTGCGCCTGCACTCCCTGGGCGATGTCGAGCAGGGCGTCGTCCACGTCGTGGGACCGCAGCTGGGCCTGACCCAGCCGGGCACCACCGTGGTCTGCGGTGACTCCCACACCTCCACGCACGGCGCCTTCGGCGCACTGGCCTTCGGCATCGGCACCAGCCAGGTCGAGCACGTACTGGCCACCCAGACGCTGCCGCTGGCCCGCCCGAAGACGATGGCCATCACCGTCACCGGCGAGCTGGCCGAGGGCGTCACCGCCAAGGACCTGATCCTGGCGATCATCGCCAAGATCGGCACCGGCGGCGGCCAGGGCTACATCCTGGAATACCGCGGCGAGGCCATCGAGAAGCTCTCGATGGAAGCGCGCATGACCATCTGCAACATGTCGATCGAGGCCGGTGCCCGCGCGGGCATGATCGCCCCCGACCGGACCACCTTCGACTACCTCCAGGGCCGCGACCACGCCCCGCAGGGCGCGGACTGGGACGCGGCGGTCGCGTACTGGCAGACCCTGCGCACCGACGACGACGCGGTCTTCGACGCCGAGGTCGTCATCGACGGTGCCTCGCTGTCGCCGTTCGTCACCTGGGGCACCAACCCGGGCCAGGGCGCACCGCTGTCGGCCAACGTCCCCGACCCGGCTTCGTACGAGGACGCTTCGGAGCGCCTGGCCGCCGAAAAGGCCCTGGAATACATGGGGTTGACCGCCGGGCAGCCGCTGCGCGACATCAAGGTCGACACCGTCTTCGTAGGTTCGTGCACCAACGGCCGCATCGAGGACCTGCGTGCCGTCGCCGGCATCGTCGAGGGCCGCAAAATCGCCGAGGGCGTACGGATGCTGGTCGTCCCGGGCTCCGTCCGGGTCGCCCTCCAGGCCGTGGAAGAGGGCCTGGACAAGGTCTTCAAGGAGGCGGGCGCCGAATGGCGGCACGCGGGCTGCTCGATGTGCCTGGGCATGAACCCCGACCAACTGGCGCCCGGTGAGCGCTCCGCGTCCACCTCCAACCGCAACTTCGAGGGCCGGCAGGGCAAGGGAGGGCGCACCCACCTCGTCTCCCCGCAGGTGGCCGCCGCCACCGCGGTGCTGGGCCACCTGGCCTCGCCCGCCGACCTGTCCGACGCCAACGCGACCGCCGGAGTCCGATAACCATGGAAGCCTTCACCACCCACACCGGCCGGGCCGTCCCGCTGCGCCGCAGCAACGTCGACACCGACCAGATCATCCCGGCCCACTGGCTGAAGAAGATCACCCGCGACGGGTTCGAGGACGGGCTCTTCGAGGCCTGGCGCAAGGACCCCGAGTTCGTCACGAACCGCCCGGAGCGCCAGGGGGCGACCGTGCTGGTCGCGGGTCCCGACTTCGGCACCGGTTCCTCGCGCGAGCACGCCGTCTGGGCCCTGCAGAACTTCGGGTTCAAGACGGTCATCTCCTCCCGCTTCGCCGACATCTTCCGCGGCAACTCGCTGAAGAACGGTCTGCTGACGGTGGTCCTGCCGCAGGAGACGGTCGACCGGCTGTGGGAGCTGACCGAGGCCGACCCGACCGCCGAGATCACGGTCGACCTGGTCGCCCGCCGGGTCCGCGCGGCGGGAATCGAGGCGGAGTTCGAACTCGACGACAACGCCCGCTGGCGTCTGCTGGAGGGTCTGGACGACATCTCGCTCACCCTTCAGAACGAAGCGGACATCGCCACGTACGAAAGCGCCCGCCCGAGCTACAAGCCGCGCACGATTCAGGCCTGATTCCTGCCTGATCAGCGCTTATTCGCCCTCGGGTGATCACATCGACAACACTGTGCCCCCCGCCCTCCGGCGGGGGGCACAGCCGTGTGTTGAGGCCCCGTGAGGCGACAACTCGCCCCAGATGGCACAATCTGTGCATGGAACGCGACAGTCAACTTGAGCTCTACGCACTCGTCGCGGACCGGTTGAAAGAAGCACACACAAGGGTGCGCACGCTGCAAGTCCCGGAGGGCGTAAGGATGGCGCTGTCCCGGAAGCTGTTGGTCGTCACGGCCGCGGCGAAGCATGATCTCGCCGATGCGGCAAGGCGCCTGGACAGGTTGATGAAGGACCTCGACGAGGGTCGATTCCCTGAAGGCGACTGATGCGAAGGAACTCCGTAACGACCTACACCGTTGCGGCACTAGGGTGATTAGCCCGTTTCGTGTTTGATTTGCGGTATATATCCGCCTAACGTGCGAAATAAGCTTGAACACATTCGTTCTGGCGAAGTCTCCGAAGGGGAAGACGTGAACAAGGCGCAGCTCGTAGAAGCGATTGCCGACAAGCTGGGCGGCCGCCAGCAGGCCGCCGACGCCGTCGACGCGGTACTGGACGCGATGGTCCGCGCTGTGGTCGCGGGCGACCGGGTGTCGGTCACGGGCTTCGGCTCGTTCGAGAAGGTCGACCGCCCGGCCCGCTACGCCCGCAACCCGCAGACGGGTGAGCGCGTCCGGGTCAAGAAGACCTCGGTTCCCCGCTTCCGCGCGGGCCAGGGCTTCAAGGACCTGGTCGCCGGCACCAAGAAGCTGCCCAAGGGCGGCGAGGTGTCGGTGAAGAAGGCGCCCAAGGGCAGCCTCTCCGGCGGCGCTTCCGCGACGGTCAAGAAGGCCGTGGCCAAGAAGGCCACCACCGCCAAGAAGGCGGCGGCGAAGACCGCGGTCGCCAAGAAGACCACCGCCAAGAAGGTCGCCACCGCCAAGAAGGTGGTCGCCAAGACCGCCGCGGCGAAGAAGACCACCGCAGCGGCCAAGAAGACCACCGCCGCGGCGAAGAAGACCACGGCGGCGGCCAAGAAGACCACCGCCGCTGCCAAGAAGACGGCTCCGGCGGCCAAGAAGGCCACCGCGAAGACCACGGCGCCCGCCAAGAAGGCCACGGCGCGCAAGACCACCGCGAAGAAGACCACGGCCCGCAAGAAGTAGGGCCACGAGTCACACACGCCGGGCCGGCTTCCCCAGCAGGGGGAAGCCGGCCCGCGGTGCTGTTCGCGCTGTTCGTGCAGGTCGGCAGGTCAGCAGGTTGGCGCGGCCGTGGGGCGGAGACTCAGAAGGTCTGCAGGGTGATCAGGGTGATCCGCAGCGCCGGCCCCTCGCCGTCCGTCTCGATCCGGACCCGCTGTCCGGGGCGCAGCAGCCGCAGGCCGCCCGCGTCGAAGGCCGGGGCCTCGAAGGGCACCGGGGTGCCGTCGTCCAGCAGCACGCTGCCGCTGCGGGTCTGGGAGTCGTACGTGTACGCGGTCGCCTGCATACGGGAACTGTATCGGGCCGTGTGGCGGCCCACCCCGAGGGCGAGGGCCGTCCGCAGATCCGCGACCGTGTCCACGTCCCGGCGCACGCTCTCGACGTCCGCGAGGACTATTTCCGCAGCTCCCGAGGCGGAATGCCGGGCCCGCGACGGGCCCCCGAACGAGGGTGCCAATTCCACGCCCGGAGAGGCGGAAAGCAGAGTCGTACCGATTTGCGCCGCATCCGCGAGAAATGCCCGGGGAAATGCGGACGCGGCTTCGAGCACGCGTAGCAATTCCGGCGGGCGCAGCGCGGGCAGATCCGCGTTCATCGCGGCCACCGCCGCCCCCGGCCGGGCCGCGCGCACCTCCCGCGCCCCGTGGGCCAGCGCCGCGTTGAGCCCGGCGGCCGGGGTGTCCGGCACGATCCGCGCCCCCAGCCGCGCCAGTTCCGCGCCGGCCTCCGCGTCGTCCGTGACGACCACCACATCCGCCACTGCCGTGCAGGCCAGCGCCGCTGCCACGGTGTCCTGGGCGAACGCCAGCGCGAGCCCGGGACAGGACGCGCCCACGGCCGACGCGAGACGGCTCTTGGCCACCGCCAGGGGTTTCAGCGGGACCACCAGACTCCAGACCGCGTTCGTGGCGCACCCCTTCCCTCCGGTGCACGGCCGCACCTGCGTGGACCGCGGCCGGGTCATGGCCGGGTCATGCGTCGGCCCATTGTCGCCTCTGCCCGGCGGACCCGGAGGCCCGGTGCTCCGGGCGGGGCGTACGGTGTTCTCGACAGAGACCGGACCTGGGGCCACACTTGTCCGGCCGACGAGGTGCCCAAGCTCCCCGGCCGCCGCCGGGAGGCAACCCCGCGCACCCGTTCTAGAGGAAAGGTGTCCGAGTGTCCCGCCGCAGAATCGGCTTCTGGTACCGCCTGGCGGCGGTCATCGCAAAACCGCCGCTGGTGGTGCTCTTCAAGCGGGACTGGCGGGGAATGGATCACATTCCGGCCGAGGGCGGGTTTATCACGGCCGTCAATCACAACTCGTATCTGGACCCGCTCTCCTACGCGCACTTCCAGTACAACACCGGCCGGGTGCCCCGTCTGCTCGCGAAGGCGGCCCTCTTCAAGGTCCCCATTGTCGGCGCGATCCTGCACGGATCCGGCCAGATCCCGGTCTACCGCGAGACCACCAACGCCCTGGACGCATTCCGGGCCGCCGTGGACGCGATCGAGAGCGGCGAATGCGTGGCCTTTTATCCGGAGGGCACCCTCACCCGCGATCCGGACATGTGGCCGATGGCCGGCAAGACCGGCGCCGCGCGGGTGGCGCTGATGACCAGGGCACCCGTCATTCCGGTGGCCCAGTGGGGCGCGAATCTGGCGATGCCGCCCTACGCCAAGGAGGACAAGGTCAGGCTGTTCCCGCGCAAGACCCTCCAGGTGCTCGCCGGACCTCCCGTCGACCTCTCCGAGTTCTACGACCGGGAACCCACCCCCGACGTACTCAAGGAGGCCACCGAGACCATCATGGCGGCCATCACCGCGTTGCTGGAGGAGCTGCGCGGCGAGAAGGCCCCGGAGCAGCTGTACGACCATCGCAAGGCCAGGGCGGAACAGCGGCGCAAGGCCGCGGGGGAGGACCAGAAGTGACACGTCCCGTGAAGGCAGCCGTCTTCGGAACCGGCTCCTGGGGCACGGCCTTCGGCATGGTGCTCGCCGACGCAGGCTGCGAGGTGACCCTGTGGGGCCGCCGCCGCGAGGTGGTCGACGCCATCAACACCGGGCGGACGAACCCGGACTACTTCCCGGGCGTCGAACTCCCGGCGAACATGCACGCCACCACCGACGCGGCCGAGGCCGCCCGCGGCGCCGATTTCGCGGTCCTCGCCATCCCCTCGCAGACCCTGCGCGGCAACCTCGCCGACTGGGCCCCGCTGCTCCCCGCCGACGCCGTGCTCGTCTCCCTGATGAAGGGCATCGAACTCGGCACCGCCAAGCGGATGAGCGAGGTCATCGAGGAGGTGGCCAAGGTCCCCGCCGAGCGCGTCGCGGTCGTCACCGGCCCCAACCTGGCCCGTGAGATCGCCGCCCGGCAGCCGGCCGCCGCCGTCGTCGCCTGCTCCGACGAGGCCGTCGCGCAGCGCCTCCAGGCGGCTTGCCACACCCCGTACTTCCGCCCGTACACGAGCACCGACGTCATCGGCTGCGAGCTGGGCGGCGCCGTCAAGAACGTCATCGGCCTCGCCGTCGGCATCGCCGACGGCATGGGCCTGGGCGACAACACCAAGGGCTCGCTCATCACCCGGGGCCTCGCCGAAGCGACCCGGCTGGGCCTGGCGATGGGCGCCGACCCGCTCACCTTCTCCGGCCTCGCGGGCCTCGGCGACCTCGTCGCCACCTGCTCCTCGCCGCTCTCCCGGAACCACACCTTCGGCACCAACCTCGGGCGCGGAATGACCCTGGAGGAGACCATCGCGGTCACCAAGCAGACCGCCGAAGGCGTCAAGTCCTGCCAGTCGGTGGCCGATCTGGCCCGCCGCCACGGAGTGGACATGCCGATCACCGACACCGTCGTCGAGATCGTCCACCACGGCAAGCCGCCGCTGGTCGCGCTGAAGGAACTGATGGGGCGCAGCGCCAAACCGGAACGCCGCTGACTCCTTTCCGGACGTCCGAGCGGGTATCGTCGTGGCGATATGAGCAGCGAGAACCTCCCCCAGACCCCTGAGCAGCAGGGCCGCAAGCCCCGCGTGGCCGTCGTGTTCGGCGGCCGCAGCTCGGAACACGCCATCTCGGTCGTCACCGCGGGCGCCGTACTGCGCTCCATCGACCGGTCCAAGTACGAGGTGCTGCCCATCGGCATCACCACGGACGGCCGGTGGGCGCTGACCGCCGACGAGCCCGAGCGGATGGCCATCGCCGACCGCAGGCTGCCGAGCGTCGAGGAGCTTGCGGACTCCGAGGACGGCGCCGTGGTGCTGCCCGTCGACCCGGCCAACCGCGAGGTCGTCTACACCGAGCCGGGAGCGGTCCCCAAGGCCCTGGGCGAGGTCGACGTGGTCTTCCCCATGCTGCACGGCCCGTACGGCGAGGACGGCACCCTTCAGGGGCTCCTGGAGCTCTCCGGCATCCCCTACGTAGGCTCGGGCGTCCTCGCCTCGGCCGTCGGACAGGACAAGGAGTACATGAAGCGGGTCTTCACGTCCTTCGGCCTCCCCGTCGGCCCGTACGTGACCATCCGCCCCCGCGAGTGGGAGGCCGACCGGGACGCCGCCCGCGGCCGGATCCTGGACTTCGCCGGCGAGCACGGCTGGCCGCTCTTCGTCAAGCCCGCCCGGGCCGGCTCCTCCATCGGCATCACCAAGGTCGACGACGCCTCCGGCCTGGACGAGGCGATCCGCGAGGCCCGGCGCCACGACCCGAAGATCATCGTGGAGGCGCTGCTGCGCGGCCGCGAGATCGAGTGCGGGGTGCTGGAGTTCGAGGACGGGCCGCGCGCGAGCGTGCCCGCCGAGATCCCGCCGGTCTCCAGCCACGACTTCTACGACTTCGAGGCGAAGTACATCGACTCCGCCTCCGGAATGGTGCCCGCTCCGCTCACCCCGGAGCAGACCGCCGAGGTGCAGCGCCTCGCGATCGAGGCGTTCGACGCCGCGTCCTGCGAGGGCCTGGTGCGGGCCGACTTCTTCCTCACCGAGGACGGCACCTTCGTCATCAACGAGATCAACACCATGCCGGGCTTCACGCCGATCTCCATGTACCCGCGCATGTGGCAGGAGTCGGGCGTCGAGTACCCGGAGCTGGTGGACCGCCTGATCCAGGCGGCCCTGACCCGCTCCACCGGGCTGCGCTGACCCGCAGCCGCAGCGCCCAACGCCGACCGCCCGCCGGGAATCCCGGCGGGCGGTCGGTGCGAAAAGGGGGCGGGGGCCGTCGGGCCATCGGGCCGTCAATACGACGCGATCCCCTCGGGGACGGTCTTGGCCACGACGGCGGACAGCCCCACCAGCATCCCGGCATCCGTGGCATGCTCCTTGTCGACCCGGACCTCCGTGTACGCGAGCCGCAAGCCGGTGATGAAACGGTACCCCCCGCCAGTGCTGTCGGGGAGCTTCTTCAGCAGCCACCGGACGCCGTTGACCTCCACGCCCCCCTCCTTCACGTCCGCCATCTCGGGGGGCTTGGGAATACCGCACCGCAGTACGATCGCCGAGCCGCCCCACGCGGCGGTCAGATCCGACTCCGGCCGGGTTTCGGCCCGCGCCAGGCCGGCCACCGTCTCCGGGAGTTCCTTGTGCAGTGCTGCACAGAACCCCGCGACGTCGGCGGGCGGCGTGGGCGGCGGGTCGACCCGGGCCTCGGAGTCACCCGGGGTACAGCCCGCGAGGGCCAGTACGGCGGCCAGGACGGGCAGTGCGGGCACACGGACGGGCCGGCGGTGGAGTGACATCACCGGCCAAGAGTAGACGGGGGCTACAGATGGACCACCGGGCAGGTAAGGGTGCGGGTGATGCCCTCCACCTGCTGGACCTTGGCGACGACCAGGCGGCCGAGCTCGTCCACGGTGTCGGCCTGGGCGCGGACGATCACGTCGTACGGGCCCGTCACGTCCTCGGCCTGGATCACCCCCGCGATCTGGCTGATGGACTCGGCGACGAACGACGCCTTGCCCACCTCGGTCTGGATAAGGATGTACGCCTGTACCACGGAACCTCCAGGGCGGCCACGAGGATCGATTCCCCTAACCTTCGGATGGGCCCAGGGATTCGGGTGGGCCCGGGGAAGAAGGGACGCCACGGTACCGCGTTGCCGAGCACCTCGGGGAGACCCGGGGGCACGGCGCCACGCACAGCGGGGCGTACGGAGAGCAGAAGTTGACGTATCTGTTGACGGTACCCAGAGCTGTGACGGCTCGCGACCGCAAGCGGACTGGGCAAGAAGGGGCACAGCGATGAAGGGCACTGTGGGCGAGCTGGGGGAGTTCGGGCTCATTCGGGAGCTCACCTCACGGCTCACCACCACCCCGGCGGTCCGGCTCGGACCGGGCGACGACGCCGCGGTCGTGTCGGCCCCCGACCGGCGGGTCGTGGCGAGCACCGACATCCTGCTTGAGGGCAGGCACTTCCGGCGCGACTGGTCCACGGCGTACGACGTCGGCCGCAAGGCCGCCGCGCAGAACCTCGCCGACATCGCCGCCATGGGCGCGGTGCCGACCGCGCTGCTGCTCGGCCTCGTCGTGCCCGCCGAGCTGCCGGTCACCTGGCCCACCGAGCTGATGGACGGGCTGCGCGACGAGTGCCAGGTCGCCGGAGCGGCCGTGGTCGGCGGCGACGTCGTCCGCGGGGACATCATCACCGTGGCCATCACCGCCCTCGGTGACCTGCGCAACCACGAGCCCGTGCTGCGCTCGGGCGCCCAGCCCGGCGACGTCGTGGCCGTCACGGGCTGGCTGGGCTGGTCCGCGGCCGGATTCGCAGTGCTCTCGCGCGGCTTCCGCTCCCCGCGGGCCTTCGTCGAGGCACACCGGCGCCCCGAGCCCCCGTACCACGCGGGCCCCGCGGCCGCCGGGCTCGGCGCCACCGCCATGACCGACGTCAGCGACGGCCTGATCGCCGACCTCGGGCACATCGCGGAAGCCAGCAAGGTCCGCATCGACCTGCGCTCGGCGGCCGTCGACATCCCGACCCAGATGCACGACATCGGGCAGGCCGTCGGGGTCGACCCCTTGCAGTGGGTGCTCACCGGAGGGGAAGATCACGCCATCGTGGCGACCTTCCCGCCCGATGTGAAACTGCCGGCCCGGTGGAAGGTCATCGGGGAGGTGCTGAACCGGTCCGCGCTGCCCCAGGTGACCGTGGACGGCGCGCCCTGGACGAGCACCGGCGGCTGGGACCACTTCGGTTCCGACCCGTCCACCGAGGAGACCTCCAGATGACCGACGCGCCGGCGCTGTGCCTGACCGTCGCCGGATCCGACTCCGGTGGTGGCGCCGGGATCCAGGCCGACCTGAAGACCATGCTGGCGCTCGGCGTGCACGGGATGAGCGTGGTGACCGCGGTGACCGCGCAGAACTCCCTCGGGGTGCAGGGAGTCTGGGAACTGCCCGCCGAGGCCGTGAAGGCCCAGTACCGGGCCGTCGTGGACGACATCGGCGTCCAGGCGGTCAAGACCGGGATGCTGTCCTCCACCGCGCTGGTGGAGACCGTGGCCGAACTGCTGGCCGGCACCTCCGCCCCGGCCGTCGTGGACCCGGTCGGGGTCTCCAAGCACGGGGACGCGCTGCTCGCCGCCGCGGCGCTGGACGCCGTACGCAAGGAGCTGCTGCCCCGGGCGACCGTGGCCACCCCGAACCTGGACGAGGTGGCACAGCTCACGGGCGTGGTGGTGGAGAGCGAGGACGACATGCGGCGGGCCGCCGACGCCGTGCTGTCGTACGGGCCCGAGTGGGCGCTGATCAAGGGCGGGCACCTGGCCGCCCACGGGAACGAGGCCGCCGACCTGCTGACCGACGGCGACACGCAGCTCTGGCTGCGGGCCCCGCGGCACGACAACCGGCACACCCACGGCACCGGCTGCACCCTGGCCAGTGCGATAGCCGCCGGACTCGCCAAGGGGCAGGACGTGCCGCAGGCCGTCATGGAGGCCAAGGAGTACGTGACCGGCGCCATCGCGGCCGGCTTCGCGCTCGGCGGCGGCATCGGCCCGGTGGACCACGCCTGGCAGTGGCACCGCTGAGGGCGGCACAACGGCAGAAGACCACCGCGTCGCGTGACGCGGTGGTCTTCGTGTCCGGTGGACCGGACAAGGCAAAAGGCCGGTCCACGAGGTGGACCGGCCTTCTTGGCAACCGGAAAGGGCTGCGCTACGACGGGTGGCGTCAGCGCGAGACCTTGCCGGCCTTGATGCACGAGGTGCAGACGTTGAGGCGCTTCGGCGTCCCACTGACCACGGCACGGACGCGCTGGATGTTCGGGTTCCAGCGACGCGAGGTGCGGCGGTGCGAGTGGGAGATGTTGTTGCCGAAGCTCGGCCCCTTGGCGCAAACGTCGCAGTTGGCAGCCACAGGTCACTCCAAAGACTTCAGATGCACTTACAGTGAAATCCGGCGCACCGGAATCAGATATCTGAAGTGGTTTGCCGGGGGAATGGCCCGACTCTCATCGGGCAACCGGAGCAGCATACAACGACTGCTCCCGTCCAAGAAAACTACCATGGCTGCCCCCGCCCCCGCCCGCGGTCCCGGACGTCCGGCAGTCCTTCGTTACCCTGCGGTGAACCCTGGCCCGCACAAGGAGGAACGCCCGGTGCCGCACGAGCCGCAGCCGCAGCCCGCCGACGAGCTCGACGCCGAAGCGGTGCGCACCTGGAGCTCGCTGGCCGTGGCCGCACTGGGCCGGGCCCGCGAGGACATCGACGCGATCAACGTCTACCCGGTTGCGGACGCGGACACCGGCACCAACCTCTACCTGACCGCCGAATCGGCGGACCGCGCACTGGCCGAGGCCCTCGGGGCGCCCGCGGACGTGAGCGAGGCCACAGCGGCCGGTCCGGCCTCCGGCGCCGTGGCCCCCTCCCTGCCCCAGGCCGTACGGGCCTACGCGCACGGCGCCCTCATAGGCGCCCGGGGCAACTCCGGGACGATCCTGGCCCAGCTGCTGCGCGGGGTGGCCGACGTCCTCGGCGACGAGCCCGGGGGCCGCGGGCCGGGCCGGCTGCTGGCCCAGGCGCTGACCCGGGCCGCCGAGGAGGCCTACCAGGCGGTCGCGCACCCGGTGGAGGGCACCATGCTCACCGTCGCCGCCGCGGCGGCACGGGCCGGCGAGGCGGCCGCCGGCCCCGCCGGCACCGCCGCGGACGTGGCCCGCGCCGCCTACGACGGGGCCCGCGCGGCCCTGGCCGACACCCCGGGGCAGCTGGCCGAGCTGGGCCGGGCCGGGGTGGTCGACGCCGGGGGCTGCGGGCTCGTCGCCGTACTCGGGGCCCTGTGGCAGGCGCTCTCCGGCCAGGAGCCCGCCGCCGAGGCGGTCCGCGGCCGGGCCGTCCCCGTACCCCTGCCGCCGCAGCCCTGCGACGCCGAGGAACAGGGCGGGCCCGGGTACGAGGTGATCTACCTGCTGGAGGCCGCCGAACCGGCCGTGGCGGAGCTGCGCGAGCGCCTCGACGGGCTCGGGGACTCCCTGGTCGTGGTAGGCGGCGACGGACTGTGGAACGTCCACGTCCACGTCGACGACCCCGGTGCCGCCGTGGAGGCCGGGGTGATCGCCGGCCGGCCGTACCGGATCCGCATCACGCACTTCGGCGACGAGCGGCGCCGGGCGCGCGGGGAGCGCGTCCAGCGGGCCGTCGTCGCCGTGGTCCCGGGCGAGGGGCTGGCCGCGCTGTGCGGGGAGGCGGGCGCGACCACCGTGCTCGCCCGCCCCGGAGAGGTCCCGGACGCCGCCGGACTCGCCGACGCCATCCGGCGCGCACACGCCCGCGAGGTGGTGCTGCTGCCCGGCGGCGCCGACCAGCGTGCCGCCGCGGCCGCCGCGGCGGAACGGGCCCGCGCCGACGGCGTACGGGTGGCCGTGATCCCCACCCGGTCCGCGGTCCAGGGCCTGGCCGCCCTCGCCGTGCACGACCCAGACGGCAGCTTCGACGAGGACGTGGTCGCCATGACCGCGGCCGCCGGCGCCACCCGCTACGGGGAGCTCGCCGTCGCCGAGCGGCAGTCGTTCACCTCCGCCGGCATCTGCCAGGCCGGGGACGTGCTCGGGCTCATCGACGGCGACGTCGCCGTCATCGGCTCCGGTCTCACCGAGACCGCCGAGGCGGTCCTGAAGCGGATGCTGGGCTCCGGCGGCGAACTCGTCACCCTGGTCCTGGGACCGGAGGTGCCCGACGCCCTCGCCGAGCAGCTGCAGGCGTACGTACAGCAGGGGCACCTGGCGGTGGACACGGTCACCTACCGCGGCGGGCGGTACGCCGCGCCCCTCCTCATCGGGGTCGAATAGCCGGCTTGTCAGCGCGATGGTGTGCAATGAACACGTGCCCGCGCTCGACGAAGACCTCAAGAAGACGCTCGGCCCCGCCACCGCCAAGGTGCTGGCCGAGCAGCTCGGCCTGCACACGGCCCTGGACCTGCTCCACCACTACCCCCGGCGGTACGCCGAGCGCGGCGAGCTGACCTCGCTGGACGGTCTCGCCGACCAGATCGACGAGCACGTGACGGTCGTCGCCCAGGTCGCCGACGCCCGGATCCTGACCTTCAACGGGAGCCGCGGCAAGCGCCTGGAAGTGACCATCACCGACGGCAGCGGCCGCCTCCAGCTGGTCTTCTTCGGGGCGGGCGTCCACAAGCCGCACAAGGAACTGCTGCCGGGAACCCGCGCCATGTTCGCGGGCAAGGTCGGCATGTTCAACCGCAAGCTGCAGCTCTCCCACCCCGCGTACGAGCCGCTCGGCGCGGAGGCCTCCGACCGGGACGCGGCCGCCGCGTTCGCCAACCAGCTCATCCCGATCTACCCGGCCTGCGCGAAGCTGGAGTCCTGGAAGATCGCCAAGTGCGTGGACGCGGTGCTGCCCAGCGCCCGGGAGGCCGTGGACCCGCTGCCGGACGCACTGCGCGAGGGCCGCGGACTGGTCCCGCTCCCCGAGGCCCTGCTGAAGATCCACCGGCCGGGCACCAAGGCCGACATCGAGGACGCGCGGCAGCGGCTGAAGTGGGACGAGGCCTTCGTCCTCCAGGTCGCCCTGGCCCGCCGCCGGCACGCCGACTCCCAGCTCCCGGCCGTCCCGCGCCGCCCCGCTCCCGGCGGCCTGCTCGACGCCTTCGACGCCAAGCTCCCCTTCACCCTCACCGAAGGCCAGCAGACCGTCTCGAAGGAGATCTTCGACGACCTGGCCACCGAACACCCCATGCACCGCCTCCTCCAGGGCGAGGTCGGCTCCGGCAAGACCCTGGTCGCGCTGCGGGCCATGCTCGCCGTCGTGGACTGCGGCGGGCAGGCCGCCATGCTCGCCCCCACCGAGGTGCTCGCCCAGCAGCACCACCGCTCCATCACCGAGATGATGGGCGAGCTCGCCGAGGCGGGAATGCTCGGCGGCTCCGACCAGGGCACCAAGGTCGTGCTGCTCACCGGCTCCATGGGGATGCCGGCGCGGCGCCAGGCCCTGCTCGACCTGGTCACCGGCGAGGCCGGCCTCGTGATCGGCACGCACGCGCTCATCGAGGACAAGGTGCAGTTCCACGACCTCGGCCTGGTCGTGGTCGACGAACAGCACCGCTTCGGAGTGGAGCAGCGCGACGCGCTGCGGTCCAAGGGCAAGCAGCCCCCGCACCTGCTGGTGATGACCGCGACCCCGATCCCGCGCACGGTCGCGATGACCGTCTTCGGGGACCTGGAGACCTCCGTCCTCGACCAGCTGCCCGCCGGCCGCTCCCCGATCGCCACCCACGTCGTACCGGCCAAGGACAAGCCGCACTTCCTGACCCGGGCCTGGGAGCGGGTGCGGGAGGAGGCCGAGAGCGGGCACCAGGCGTACGTGGTGTGTCCGCGCATCGGTGACGGCGAGGACGATCCGAAGAAGAAGTCCGCCGAGGACGACAGCGAGAACCGGCCGCCGCTGGCCGTCCTGGAGATCGCCGAGCAGCTCGTGCGCGGTCCGCTCGCCGGGCTGTCGGTGGAGGTGCTGCACGGCCGGATGGACCCGGCCGACAAGGACGACGTCATGCGCCGCTTCGCCGCGGGAGAGGTCAAGGTGCTGGTCGCCACCACCGTCATCGAGGTCGGCGTGAACGTCCCGAACTCCACGGTCATGGTGATCATGGACGCGGACCGGTTCGGCGTCTCCCAGCTCCACCAGCTGCGCGGCCGCGTCGGCCGGGGCTCCGCGCCGGGGCTGTGCCTGCTGGTCAGCGAGATGCACGAGGCGAGCCCCGCCCGGGCCCGGCTGGCCGCCGTCGCCGCCACCCTGGACGGCTTCGAGCTCTCCCGGATCGACCTCGAACAGCGCCGCGAGGGCGATGTGCTGGGCCAGGCCCAGTCGGGCGTGCGCTCCTCGCTGCGGATGCTCGCGGTCATCGAGGACGAGGAGGTCATCGCCCAGGCCCGCGAGGAGGCCGCCCGCGTGGTCGCCGCCGACCCCGGGCTGGAGCAGCTGCCGGGGCTGAGGAGCGCGCTGGAAGCCCTGCTGGACACCGAGCGGGAGCAGTACCTGGAAAAGGGCTGAGCGGCACCGTCCTGGGTTGTCCGGGGCGGTACGACCTATCGTTGAAGTCCGCAGTACCCGGCAGTACCCGTCGGGAACCCCGCCCCACCGTCGTACCGAAGGACCCCAGATGACCCGCGTGATCGCCGGCAGCGCCGGCGGGCGACGGCTGACCGTGCCCCCGGGCACCGGCACCCGGCCGACCTCGGACCGGATGCGTGAAGGCCTCTTCTCGACCTGGGAGTCGCTGCACGGCGTCGAGGGGGCCCGCGTGCTCGACCTGTACGCCGGCTCCGGCGCCGTCGGCCTGGAGGCCCTCTCCCGCGGCGCGTCCCACGCGCTGCTGGTGGAGCCCGAGGCCAAGGCCGCCAAGGCGATCCGGGACAACATCAAGGCGCTGGGCCTGCCCGGCGCCGAGTTCCGGGCGGGCAAGGCGGAGCAGATCGTGGCGGCCGCGGCGGCCGGGGACCCGTACGACGTGGTCTTCCTGGACCCGCCGTACGCCGTCGAGCACGGCGATCTTGGCGAGATCCTCCTCACACTCCGCGCCAATGGCTGGCTCACGGACGATGCGCTCGTCACCGTGGAGCGCGGCACGAGGAGCGGTGCGTTCCCGTGGCCCGAGGGGTTCGAGCCGCTCCGCTCCAGGAAGTACGGCGAAGGCACCCTCTGGTACGGCCGTGCCGCCTTCACCAGCGAAGATTCATGATGACCGCACCGGAGAGCAAGGGGACCAAGTTGCGCCGCGCCGTCTGTCCGGGATCCTTCGATCCCATCCACAACGGACACCTCGACATCATCGGACGCGCCTCCCGGCTGTACGACGTCGTGCACGTCGCCGTGATGATCAACCGGTCGAAGCAGGGCCTGTTCACCGTCGAGGAGCGGATCGAGCTGATCCGCGAGGCGACGGCCGACTACGGCAACATCCAGGTCGAGGCCTTCCACGGCCTGCTCGTCGACTTCTGCAAGCAGCGGGACATCCCGGCCATCGTCAAGGGCCTGCGCGCGGTCAGCGACTTCGACTACGAGCTCCAGATGGCCCAGATGAACATGGGCCTGTCGGGCGTCGAGACGCTGTTCGTCCCGACCATCCCCACCTACAGCTTCCTGTCCTCCTCGCTGGTCAAGGAGGTCGCGGCCTGGGGCGGCGACGTCGCCCACCTGCTGCCTGCGCACGTCCACGCGGCACTCCTGGAGCGGCTGCGCAACCGCTGACCGCCTGGCAGGGCGTCAGGCAGTGTCGGGGGCCCGTCCGGTGGCCGTACAGTCGTCCCGTCCGTCTCAGGAACCGCCCGAGGCCGAGAGAGTGCGAGCCCCCATGGACGTGCAGAAGAAGCTCGACGAGATCGTCGCGGCCGTCGGCGGCGCCCGGTCCATGCCCATGTCGGCCTCCTGCGTGATCAACCGCGCCGAGCTGCTCGCCCAGCTCGAAGAGGTGCGCCAGGCGCTGCCCGGCTCGCTCGCGCAGGCGCAGGAGCTCATCGGCGGCCGGGAGCAGATGGTCGAGGACGCCCGCCGCGAGGCGGAGCAGATCATCGAGTCCGCGCACGCCCAGCGCGGTTCGCTGATCTCCGACACCGAGGTCGCGCGCCGCTCCCAGGCCGAGGCGGACCGGATCCTGGCGGACGCCCGCAGGGAGGCCGAGGAGATCCGGGCCGAGGCCGACGACTACGTCGACAGCAAGCTCGCGAACTTCGAGGTCGTGCTCACCAAGACCATTGGATCGGTCGACCGCGGCCGCGAGAAGCTGCTGGGCCGCGGCCCGGGCCTGGACGCCCAGGGGCACCCGGACGCGGACGCGCCCGAGCGCAGCCACGACCCGGACGTGCAGCGGCAGCAGGCGGACGCGTACGTGGACACCAAGCTGGCGACCTTCGAGGCGGTGCTCTCCAAGACCCTGGAGGCGGTCGGCCGGGGCCGCCAGAAGCTGCTGGGCCGGGTCCCCACGGACGACCTCGGGGCGCACATTGCGGCCCAGGACGCCGCGGGCGGGCAGCAGGCCCGCTCGGCGAGCGACGCGGACTTCCTGGCGGGCCTGGCGGAGCCGGCGCCCCCCGTGGCCCCTGCGATCCCGGCGCAGGCCCAGCAGGAGCCCGCGTACGCCCCGTACGGCTACCAGCAGCCCCAGCAGCCGGACGCCTACTCCTACCAGGACCCGTACGCCTACCAGCAGCAGGTCCAGCAGCCGGATCCGTACGCGGCGATGGGCTACGACCAGCAGCCGGACCCCTACGCGGCCTACCAGCAGCAGCCGCAGGCCCCGCAGCAGCCGCAGCAGCCCGCGCTCGACGAGACCAGCTTCTTCGACACGAGCATGATCAATCTGGATCAGCTGCGCCAGTACGAACAGGGCCGCTGAGGCCGGATTGGGCTCAGAGCGAAGCGCCGGGTATCCTGGCTCTTCGGTCGCGCGTATGCGCCGCGGTCCATGCTGCCCACAAGCGGCGGAATTCTTGATCTTCAGCGATCTGTGAAAGCAGGAACGGCCCTGAACACCCGCCTCGACCACCGCAACCCCCTCGTGTTCGACACGCACGAGCTGGGTCGGCGTCCTGGTGCCATGCAGCGGCTGTCCCGTGAGATCGCGGCACCGGCGGACCTCGGTCTCGCCGGCGTCATCGGGGTACCGGAAGGCTCCCCGCTGAAGCTCAGCCTCCGCCTTGAGTCGGTCATGGAAGGGGTGCTTGTCACAGGCACCGCCCGTGGATCGGCCGTAGGGGAGTGCGTAAGGTGTCTGGAGTCTGTCGAGCGCGAGCTCAAGGCGGACTTCCAGGAGATGTTCTCGTACCCTGACGCCGACGACCGGACCCGCTCAAAGGCGGAGCCGGCCGACGACGCCGAGGACGACGAGGACACGCTCTTCCTTGAGGACGGATTGTTCGACCTCGAACCCGTGCTGCGGGATGTGGTGGTGCTCGCACTGCCCATGCAGCCGGTGTGCCGGGAGGACTGTCTCGGACTGTGCCCCGATTGCGGGCTCAGCCTGAACGACGACCCGGACCACCACCATGATGCCGTCGACATCCGTTGGGCGGCATTGCAGGAACTCGTCGTGACCGATCAGGACGGCGAGAAGGACAACATGAGCGGCACTGCATCTGACGACGTTCAGAGCGCCGCCGAGAAGCAGGAGAAGTAGCCGTGGCTGTTCCGAAGCGGAAGATGTCGCGCAGCAACACGCGCCACCGCCGGTCGCAGTGGAAGGCTGCGGTCCCCACCCTGGTTTCGTGTGAGCGTTGCCAGGAGCCGAAGCTCCAGCACATTGCGTGCCCGAGCTGCGGCACCTACAACAAGCGTCAGGTCCTCGAGGTCTGAGCGGCTGGTGAGAGGCGCAATGTCTGAGCTGTCCAACGCTGAGAAGCAGGCAGACAGTAACAACGCGGCCTCGTCCCACACGCTTCTGGAAGGGCGGCTCGGGTATCGACTCGAGTCCGCCCTTCTGGTGCGTGCACTGACCCACCGCTCGTACGCGTACGAGAACGGCGGTCTGCCCACCAACGAGCGCCTGGAGTTCCTCGGGGACTCCGTGCTCGGCCTGGTGGTCACGGACACGCTGTACACGACCCACCCCGACCTGCCCGAAGGCCAGCTGGCCAAACTGCGGGCCGCGGTGGTCAACTCGCGCGCACTGGCGGAGGTCGGGCGCGGCCTCGAACTCGGCTCCTTCATCCGGCTCGGCCGGGGCGAAGAGGGCACGGGCGGCCGGGACAAGGCCTCCATCCTCGCCGACACCCTTGAAGCGGTGATCGGCGCGGTCTACCTCGACCAGGGCCTCGAAGCGGCCTCGGAGCTGGTGCACCGGCTCTTCGACCCGCTCATCGAGAAGTCCTCGAACCTCGGGGCCGGCCTGGACTGGAAGACCAGCCTCCAGGAGCTCACGGCGGCCGAAGGCCTCGGCGTACCGGAATACCTGGTCACCGAGACCGGACCGGACCACGAGAAGACCTTCACCGCTGCCGCCCGCGTCGGTGGTGTCTCGTACGGCACCGGCACCGGCCGCAGCAAGAAGGAAGCGGAACAGCAGGCTGCGGAGTCCGCATGGCGCGGTATCCGCGCCAAGGCGGACGAGCGGATCGCGGCGGAAGCCGCGGCCCCGGCCGAGGACGGCGGGTCGCCGACACCCGCCGGCCCGACGCCGAACGGCTGAACCCTTCCTTCGGGAACTTCCGCCCGCCCCTGCCGCGCAGGGGCGGGCGGACCCGTTTCCGGGCCCGGCGGGGGAGGCCGGTAGGCTCGCCGGGAGCGCCCAGAACTGCATCCGTCCGGAGGATCACCGTGCCCGAGCTGCCCGAAGTCGAAGTCGTACGGCGGGGCTTGGAGCGCTGGGTGGCCGGCCGTACGGTCGAGGCCGTCGAGGTGCTGCACCCGCGCGCGGTACGCCGCCACCCCGCAGGCGGGGCCGATTTCGCGGCGCGGCTGACCGGCGAGACGATCGGCGTCCCACAGCGGCGCGGCAAGTACCTGTGGCTGCCCCTGGAGGGGCGGGACCTCTCCGTGCTCGGGCACCTCGGCATGAGCGGACAGCTCCTCGTGCAGCCCGAGGAGGCTCCCGACGAGAAGCACCTGCGCATCCGGGTGCGGTTCCGGGACACCGCCGGGACCGAGCTCCGCTTCGTCGACCAGCGGACCTTCGGCGGGCTCTCGCTCCACGAGAACACTCCCGACGGGCTGCCCGACGTGATCGCGCACATCGCCCGGGACCCGCTGGACCCCCTCTTCGACGAGGCCGCCTACCACGCGGCGCTGCGCGCCAAGCGGACCACCGTCAAGCGGGCCCTGCTGGACCAGTCCCTGATCAGCGGTGTCGGCAACATCTACGCCGACGAGGCGCTGTGGCGGGCCAGACTGCACTACGAGCGCCCCACCGCCACGCTGACGCGCCCCCGGAGCGCGGAACTCCTCGGCCACGTCCGGGACGTGATGAACGCGGCCCTCGAAGTGGGCGGCACCAGCTTCGACAGCCTCTACGTCAACGTGAACGGCGAGTCCGGTTACTTCGACCGTTCGCTCGACGCCTACGGGCGCGAGGACGAGCCCTGCCGGCGCTGCGGGACCCCGATGCGTCGCCGCCCGTGGATGAACCGGTCCAGCTACTTCTGCCCGCGCTGTCAGCGGCCGCCGCGCGCGGCGTCGTAGGACTGGCGGGCCGTCAGCACCTGGGGCATGCTGCCCTCAAGGAAGTGGATGAGCGCGATCAGCCGGTCTGCGACCTCGATGCCGAGCGGGGTGAGCTCGTAGTCGACGCGCGGCGGGTTCGTCGGCTGCGCCTCGCGGTTGACGATGCCGTCGCGCTCCAGTGCGTGCAGGGTCTGGGAGAGCATCTTCTCGCTCACGCCGTCGACCTTGCGGCGCAGCTCGTTGAACCGGCACGAGCCGTCGCGCAGGGCGCCCACCGTGAGGCTGCCCCAGCGGCCCGTGACGTGCTCCAGGGTCTCCCGGGACGGGCACGCGCGCGCGAAGGCGTCAAACGGAAGTTCTGTCTCCATGCCGACCAGCTTAACTCCGTACAGCGCTTACCAGAAGACTGCGCTTTCCGATGGCTAGTGCTCTAGAAGCCGAAGTCCTGGGTCCACCAGGGGCCGTCGGCGGCGAAGTACACACCGACGCCCAGGGTGCGGAACTCGCAGTTGAGGATGTTCGCCTTGTGGCCGGGGCTGTTCATCCAGGCGTTCATGACCGACTGGGCGTCACCCTGGCCGCGGGCTATGTTCTCGCCGCCGAGCCCGCCGAGGCCCGCCTTGGTGGCGCGGTCCCACGGGGTGTTCCCGTCGGGGTCCGTGTGGGCGAAGAAGCCGCGGGTGGCCATGTCCTTGCTGAAAGCCCCGGCCAGTGCCGCGAGCGGCGGGTTCGCCCGGACCGGACCGCAGCCGGCCTGCGCGCGCTCCTGGTTGACCAGGGCGAGTACGGCGGCCTCCTCCGCGGAGTGCCCGTCGGCGGGTGCCGGAGCCGGCTTCGGGGCCGCCGTGGGCGCAGGGGCCGGCGGCTTGGGGGCGGCGGTCTTCGGCGGCACGGGGACCGGCTTCGTCTCCGGTTTCGTATCCGGCTTCACCTCCGGTTTCGTATCCGGCTTCACCTCTGGCTTCGTCTCCGGCTTCGTCTCCGGCTTCGCCTGTTTCCTGGCGGCGGTGGACGGGGTGGGCGAGGCGGAGGGGATCGGGGAGGCCGGTGCGGCCGACGGGGAGGGCGAGGTGGACGGTGAGGGGGAGGCCGAGGGCGACGGGCTGCTCGTGGCGGGCTCCGAGGAGGCGCGGCCGGACAGGTTGACGAGGCCGCCCTGCCGGTCGGTGATGCTGTCGGGGCTCGGCGAGGCCTTGGTCTCGGCCTTGGCCTTGGCCCTGGCCTGCGTCCCGGCGGCCGGACCGTCGGCACTGACGCCGACGTAGGGGAAGGCGGTGCCGACCGGAACCGTGCCGGTGGTCACGGCCGCCGTGCCGAGGACCACGGCCACGGAGACGCCCAGCAGGCCGGTGCGCACGAGGGCGCGGCGCTTGGCGCCGCCGGCCGGCGTGGCGTGGAGTCGGTGGCGTCCCATTGGCGGCGTACCTTCCTTGCAGGTCAAGATCATCCCTTACGCACCCAAATGGGTGAGTTCATTGCTGCGCGACTGTACGGCAATGGGCGCGGGGGCGATGTGGGGCGGAACTCTTGACCCGGTTAGCGTTCACGCATGAATGAAGACGTCCGCCTGACCGCGTGGGTGCGCGGCCGTGTACAGGGAGTGGGCTTCCGATGGTTCACCAGGGCCAATGCGCTGGAGATCGGCGGAGTCATCGGGTTCGCGCTCAACCTCGACGACGGGCGAGTGCAGGTGGTGGCCGAAGGTCAACGTGAGAATTGCCACCGGCTGCTCGACTGGCTGCGCTCCGCCGACACGCCCGGGAGGGTGGACGGAGTGACAGAGATCTGGGGCACACCGCGCGGTGGCTACGACGGGTTCGCGATCCGGTGACCGATCGACTGATCATGTACTGATCACATGTCCCCGTGGTCCGCACCCGGCCGGATCTGCACGTTCGCCGTCGACGCGTTGCCGCCGGGCGCGAAGCGTGGAAGGCTCGGAGTAGCGGACGATCTCCACGTTATTCGAGAGGGCCGGGCTGCCCGCCGATACGGGGCGTGATCGTGTTGACCGTCAAACTTTTTGGTGAGACGCTGGAAGCCCCGCGCACCTGAGCTGTTTGGCAGTGCTGGCAGTAGTAAACGCAGTGACTGACAGTCGCTGCCGGACATCCGCGGGTGCGATTCCCTCACGACCCACACCGCTTCGGTCGGTCACTCAGTGTGGAGGACCATCCATCATGGCAAAGGCGCTTCTCGGTTACGTCGGCGGTTCCGATCCGCGACTCCTCGCCGAGATGCGACGGCTTCAGCAGCGCGTCCAGGACCTTGAGTCCGAGCTTGTACGGATTCAGTCCGAAAATGACGCGCTGAATGCGGCCGCCGCTCAGCACGGAGACTCGCTGCTGGACCGCATCGACATCGACGTACCCCAGGCGGAGCCTGCGCTCACCTGATTCGCGCTCAACTCGTCGCTCGACTCAAGCCCCTCACGATCTGCAAGGGACGCTCCGGCGTCCCTTCTTTCTTTGGCCGCCGCGTCAGCGTGCGAGCACGTTGGGCCAGGTGGGGGGCCGATTCCTTTAACGTCGGTTGCGCCCTGCACCTTCATGGGCGAAACCGAACGCGAAAGGTAGAGTCCGGCGGCGTGCACCTCAAGTCCCTGACCCTGCGTGGCTTCAAGTCCTTCGCCTCTGCAACCACCCTGCGCTTCGAGCCCGGCATCACGTGCGTCGTGGGCCCGAACGGCTCGGGCAAGTCCAACGTGGTGGACGCGCTGTCCTGGGTCATGGGGGAACAGGGCGCCAAGTCCCTGCGCGGCGGCAAGATGGAAGACGTGATCTTCGCCGGCACCACCGGGCGGCCGCCGCTCGGGCGGGCCGAGGTCTCGCTGACCATCGACAACTCCGACGGCGCCCTGCCGATCGAGTACGCCGAGGTCACCATCACGCGGATCATGTTCCGCGGCGGCAGCAGCGAGTACCAGATCAACGGGGACACCTGCCGGCTGCTCGACATCCAGGAGCTGCTCTCCGACTCCGGCATCGGCCGCGAGATGCACGTCATCGTCGGCCAGGGCCAGCTGGACTCCGTCCTGCACGCCGATCCGATGGGCCGCCGCGCCTTCATCGAGGAGGCGGCCGGCGTACTCAAGCACCGCAAGCGCAAAGAGAAGGCGCTGCGGAAGCTGGACGCCATGCAGGCCAACCTCGCGCGCGTGCAGGACCTGGGCGACGAACTCCGGCGCCAGCTGAAGCCGCTGGGGCGGCAGGCCGCGGTGGCCCGGCGGGCGGCCGTCATCCAGGCCGACCTGCGCGACGCCCGGCTGCGGCTGCTCGCCGACGACCTCGTCACGCTGCGGGGGGCGCTGGACGCGGAGATCGCCGACGAGGCGGCACTGAAGGAGCGCAAGGAGGCGGCCGAGGCCCAGCTCGCGCAGGCGCTGCGGCGCGAGACGGAGCTGGAGGAAACGGTGCGGCAGTTGACGCCGCGGCTCCAGCGGGCCCAACAGACCTGGTACGAGCTGTCGCAGCTGGCCGAGCGGGTACGGGGGACCGCGTCCCTGGCCGACGCGCGGGTCAAGTCGGCCTCGGCTCCGGCGGAGGAGGAGCGGCGGGGCCGCGATCCGGAAGACATGGAGCGGGAGGCCGCGCGGATCCGCGAGCAGGAGGCGGAACTGACGGCCGCGCTGGAGGCGGCCTCGCGCGCGCTGGAGGACACCGCCCTGCACCGGGCGGAGCTGGAGCGGTCGCTGGCCGAGGAGGAACGGCGGCTGCGGGACGCCGCGCGGGCCATCGCCGACCGGCGCGAGGGCCTGGCCCGGCTGACGGGCCGGCTGGGCGCCGCCCGGTCCCGGGCCGGCGCCGCGCAGGCGGAGATCGACCGGCTGGTGGCCGCGCGGGACGAGGCCGAGGCCCGGGCCGGGGCCGCGCAGGCGGAGTACGAGGCGCTGGCCGAGGAGGTCGGCGGGCTCGATGACCCGGCCGTGGACGAGGAGTACGCGGCGGCGCGGGCGGAGCTCGCGGCGGCGGAGGCCGCGGCGGCGGGGGCGCGGGATGCGGTGACGGCCGCGGAGAAGTCGCGGGCGGCGGTGTCGGCGCGGCGGGACGCGCTGGCGCTCGGGCTGCGGAGGAAGGACGGCACCGGGGCGCTGCTCGCGGCGCGGGAGCGGCTGGCCGGGCTGCTGGGGCCGGCGGCGGAGCGGCTGTCGGTGACCCCGGGGTACGAGGTCGCGGTGGCGGCGGCGCTGGGATCCGCGGCGGATGCGGTGGCCGTGGCGTCGGCGGGGGCGGCGGCCGGGGCCATCCGGCATCTGCGGGATGCGGACGCGGGCCGGGCCACGTTCCTGATCGCCCCGGCGCCGGGGCGACTGTTTCCGGCGCAGGCGGCCCAGGCCGCGGGGCCGGGCTCGGACGCCCCGGCGGTCCGGGCTGCCGTCGGCGCGGATGCGCTGCACCCGGCGGACCCCTCGGCGGAGCGCCCGGTCCCGGGTCGGGCCGGTGCCGACGGGGTCGGGCCGCAGGAAGCTTTCCCCCACCCCGCCCCTTCCCGGAACCAGGGCCCCGCCCCGGCCCCCGCGCCTCAATCGCCGGCGAGGCTGACACCGCCCGACCACGGCTCCGCCCCGGACCCCGTCTCCGCGGGGCTCGTGGAGACGGGCTCCGGCGTGCACGGTGTGGCTGCCGCAGGGCTCGTGCAGGGGGACGCCGCCGTCGTGCGGGCCGTGGCGTGGGTGCTGCGGGAGTACGCCGTCGTCGGGACCCTCGACGAGGCAGAAGCGCTCCTCGGGGCACGGCCCGGCATCGTGGCCGTGACCCTCGACGGGGACGTGCTCGGCGCGCACTTCGCGCACGGCGGCTCCGCCGGGGCCCCCAGCCTGATCGAGGTGCAGGCCGCCGTCGACGAGGCGGCGGCCGAACTGGCGCGCCTGGACGGGCAGTGCGCGGAGCTCGGCGCGGCCCGGGATGCCGCCCGGACCCTGCGCCGGGAGCTCGCCGCGCGGGTCGAGGAGACCGGCGAGCGCCGCCGGGCCGGGGAGCAGGCCCGGGCCGGGGTGGCGCAGCAGCTGGGGCGGCTCGCCGGACAGGCCAAGGGGGCCGCCGGCGAGGCCGAGCGCAGTGCCACCGCGGCGGCCAAGGCCCAGGACGCGCTGGAGCAGGCGCTGGCCGATGTCGAGGAGTGCGCCGAACGGCTGGCCGTTGCCGAGGAGAGTGACCCCGTCGGGAGTGGCGCGGAGGAGCCCGACAGTGCGGTGCGGGACCGGCTCGCCGCCGACGGGGCCAACGCCCGGCAGACCGAGATGGAGGCCCGCCTCCAGCTCAGGACCCACGAGGAGCGGGTCAAGGGCCTGGCCGGCCGGGCCGATGCGCTCGACCGCGGGGCCCGCGCCGAGCGCGAGGCCCGGGCCCGTGCCGAGCGGCGCCGGGCGCGGCTGCGCCACGAGGCCGAGGTGGCCCGCGCCGTCGCCGACGGGGCCCGGCAGCTGCTCGTGCACCTGGAGGTCTCGCTGCGCCGGGCCGAGCAGGAGCGCGCCGCCGCCGACCACGACAAGGGGCTGCGGGAGCGGGAGCTCGGCGAGGCCCGGACCCGCGGCCGCGACCTCAAGGGCGAGCTCGACAAGCTCACCGACTCGGTGCACCGCGGTGAGGTGCTCGGCGCCGAGAAGCGGCTGCGCATCGAGCAGGTGGAGGCAAGGGCGGTGGAGGAGTTCGGGATCGAGGCCGCCGGTCTCGTCGCCGAGTACGGTCCGGACCAGCCGGTGCCGCCGAGCCTGCCCGCCGAGGGGGAGGAGCTCCCGGACGACCCGGAGCACCCCCGCAACCTGCCCGGTCCTTTCGTCCGTGCGCAGCAGGAGAAGCGGCTCAAGGCGGCCGAGCGCGCCTACCAGCAGCTAGGCAAGGTCAACCCGCTCGCGCTGGAGGAGTTCGCGGCGCTGGAGGAGCGCCACCGGTTCCTCAGCGAGCAGCTGGAGGACCTGCGCAAGACCCGCGCCGACCTCCTTCAGGTCGTGAAGGAGGTCGACGAGCGGGTCCAGCAGGTGTTCGCCGAGGCCTACCGGGACACGGCCCGGGAGTTCGAGGGGGTGTTCTCCCGGCTGTTCCCCGGAGGTGAGGGCCGGCTGATCCTCACCGACCCCGACAACATGCTGACCACCGGCGTGGACGTGGAGGCCCGGCCGCCGGGCAAGAAGGTCAAGCGGCTCTCGCTGCTCTCCGGCGGCGAGCGGTCGCTGACCGCCGTCGCTCTGCTGGTGTCCATCTTCAAGGCCAGGCCCAGCCCGTTCTACGTGATGGACGAGGTCGAGGCCGCACTCGACGACACCAATCTGCAGCGGCTGATCCGGATCATGGAAGAGCTCCAGGAGAGCTCGCAGCTGATCGTGATCACGCACCAGAAGCGGACGATGGAGGTCGCCGACGCGCTGTACGGCGTCTCCATGCAGGGCGACGGCGTGTCGAAGGTCATCAGCCAGCGACTTCGCTGACACCGCCCCTTCTTTCAAGAAATGAATGTTGCGCCTCGGTGATGGTTGCCACAGTCCCTGGCAAGTGAAGTTCTCCCCAGGTATTGACTTCAAGAACTGAACACATAGGCTCGCTGCGCTGCCTCTTCCTTTCGGGTGGTGCCGGATCTTCTGCTGTGCGCCACTGGAAGGAATCACCCCCACCCAGCCCGTCACCGCAGCCGGGAACCCGCAGGAGCAGACCTTGACCAGCAGCACAGCGCAGGCGCCGGTGCCGGGCGGCGGCGGCCGGGCCGCCCATCCCGACCACCTCGGGCACGTCATCTTCATCGCCGCGGCGGCTGCCATGGGCGGCTTTCTCTTCGGCTATGACAGCTCGGTCATCAACGGTGCCGTCGTCGCCATCCGCGAGCGGTTCGACATCGGGTCGGCCGCACTCGCCCAGGTGATCGCCGCCGCGCTGATCGGCTGCGCGCTCGGCGCCGCCACCGCCGGCCGCATCGCCGACCGGATCGGCCGGATCCGCTGCATGCAGATCGCGGCCGTCCTGTTCACGGCGAGCGCGATCGGCTCGGCCCTCCCCTTCGCCCTCTGGGACCTCGCCGTCTGGCGCGTCATCGGCGGCTTCGGCATCGGCATGGCCTCCGTCATCGGCCCCGCCTACATCGCCGAGGTGTCCCCGGCCGCCTACCGCGGCCGGCTCGCCTCGTTCCAGCAGGCCGCGATCGTCATCGGCATCGCCATCTCCCAGCTCGTCAACTGGGGGATCCTGAACCTCGCCGACGGCGACCAGCGCGGCACGATCGGCGGCCTCGAAGCCTGGCAGTGGATGCTCGGCGTCATGGTCGTCCCGGCCGTGCTCTACGGAGCGATGTCCTTCGTCATTCCGGAGTCCCCCCGCTTCCTGATCTCGGTCGGCCGTACCGACGAGGCCAAGAAGGTGCTCACCGAGGTCGAGGGATCGAAGGTCGACCTGGAGGCGCGCGTCTCCGAGATCGAGGACGCCATGCACTCCGAGCACAAGTCCACCTTCAAGGACCTGCTCGGCGGCAGCTTCGGCTTCCTGCCCATCGTCTGGATCGGCATCGGCCTGTCCGTCTTCCAGCAGCTCGTCGGCATCAACGTGATCTTCTACTACAGCTCCTCGCTGTGGCAGTCCGTCGGCATCGACCCGACCAGCTCGTTCCTCTACTCCTTCACCACGTCGATCATCAACATCATCGGCACGGTGATCGCGATGATCTTCGTCGACCGGATCGGCCGCAAGCCGCTGGCGCTCATCGGCTCGGCCGGCATGGCGATCTCCCTCGGCCTCTGCGCCTGGGCCTTCTCCTACACGGAGGGCACCGGCGGCAACATCACCATGCCGGACACCCAGGGCACGATCGCACTGATCGCCGCGCACTCCTTCGTGCTCTTCTTCGCCCTCTCGTGGGGCGTGGTCGTCTGGGTGCTGCTCGGCGAGATGTTCCCGAACCGCATCCGCGCCGCCGCGCTCGGCGTCGCGGCCGCGGCCCAGTGGATCGCCAACTGGGTCATCACGGTCACGTTCCCGACGCTGTCGGACTGGAACCTGTCCGGCGCGTACGTCATCTACACGGTCTTCGCCGTGCTCTCGATCCCGTTCGTCCTCAAGTGGGTGCCGGAGACCAAGGGCAAGGCGTTGGAGGAGATGGGGTAACCACCCCCGCCACCACCCCTTCTCCTCTTGTGACAGGTGCTGCCCCCGCTCACTTCCCGAGCCGGGGCAGCACCTGTTCGCACAGCAGCTGCAGGCTGCGCCAGCCCTCGTCCAGCGGCATCCCGCCGCACAGCGGGTGCAGCACCAGATTGCCCGCCTCGCCCGCGCCCGTCGCGTATGCCACCGCCTCGTCCGGGGTCAGGACCCGGTAGACGCCCTCCGCGCGCAGCTCCGCCACCGAGCGCGCGGCCGACCGTACGGCGCTGCGGATGTCCTTCGACTGCCAGGACGCGTACGTGCCCGCCTCGTGCAGGAAGTGCTCGCCGTACTCGGCCCAGACCCGGTCCGGGTCCTGTGCGATGTGCAGCAGCGGGGTCTCGGCCGCGGGCATCATGCAGAAGCCCTCCGTCCCGTGCTGTGCGAGCTGCTCGTGGTAGTACGCCTCCAGCTCCGGCAGGTGCGCGCTGGGGAAGAACGGCAGCCCGAGCCGGGCCGCGCGCCGGGCCGCCGCCCGGGAGCTGCCGCCGACCAGCAGCAGCGGGTGCGGCTGCGTGAAGGGCGTCGGGGTCACCCGTACCGTGCGTCCGCGGAACGTGAACGGCTCACCGGTCCATGCCTTCAGCAGGGTCTCCAGCAGTTCGTCCTGGAGCCTGCCGCGCCGGCCCCACTCGACGCCGTGCTGCTCGTACTCCTCGGGCCGGTAGCCGATGCCCGCGACCGTGACGAGGCGGCCGCCGCTCAGCAGGTCGAGGACCGCGATGTCCTCGGCCGCCTTCAGCGGGTCGTACAGCGGGCCGATGATCGCCGAGACGGTGACCGCGATCCGGCGGGTGGCGCCGAAGACCGCCCCTGCGAAGGCGAACGGCGAGGGCAGCCAGTTGTTGGCGGTGCCGTGGTGCTCCTCCGTCTGGACGGTGTCGATCCCGCGGTCGTCCGCGTACCTCGCCATCTCCAGCGCGGCCTTGTAGCGGGCGGAGAGGGTCTCGGGGGTGCCGTGCGGGTCGACGAGATTGAACCGGGCCACGGTGATGGGCATGGAGGAGTCCCCCTTCGCCGGATGCTGGGTGGGCGGGCGAAGGGGGACGTTAGCTGACGTGGCGTCAGTTGGACAGGGATCCGGCGGGCACGGGCTCCTCGGACGGGGCCGGGGCCGCGGCAGGATCCGCGGGCGCGCTGCGCGGGAGTACGGCGTACAGCACGCCGGACGTGACGATCCCGGCCGCCCAGCCCAGGCCGTTCCGCCCGATCCAGGTGTCGGCGAGCGGCCCGCCGAACCAGTCGACCTCGGTGAAGAGCAGCCCCACGACCAGGGCCAGGCCCCAGGCGGTCATCGCCTGCCAGGCGTACCCGCCCCGGTACCAGTAGGCGCTGGTGCGCGTGGTGTCCAGCAGCGCGGCGCCGTCGTACGAGGTCCGGCGCAGCATGTCGACGCCGAAGACGCCGATCCAGGCGGAGAAGGCCACGGCGAGGAGGGTCAGGAAGGAGATGAACGAGCCGAAGAAGCTGGTCGCCACCACCATCAGCAGGAAGCCGAAGACCAGGCTGATGGCGGCGTTGACGCTGACGGCCGCCGCGCGCGGGACCTTGATGCCGAGGGTCTGCGCCGTGAAGCCGGCCGAGTACATGGACATCGAGTTGATCAGCAGCATGCCGACGAGCGCGATCAGCAGGTACGGGACCGCGATCCAGGCGGGCAGCAGATTGCCGATGAAGGAGACCGGGTCCTGCGCCGTGGCCAGGTCCGGGGTGCCCACCGCCATGACCGCGCCCATCAGCACCATCGGGATCACGACGACGGCGGCGCCGCCGATCGTCGCGCCGACCATGCCCTTGGCGGAGGCCGTACGCGGCAGGTAGCGGGTGAAGTCCGGGCCGGACGGGACCCAGCTGATGCCGCCCGCGGCGATGGTGCCGATGCCGGCGATCATCATCGTCGTCGGGCCGGCCGGCTTGGCGAAGACGGCGGACCAGTCGCTCTCCACGACCAGATAGCCGAGCACGAGCACGCTGAAGGCGCCGAAGAGGTACGTCGACCAGGTCGAGCAGACGCGCAGCGCGCCGATGCCGAGCCCCGACACCAGGAACGTGCAGCCGACGAAGAGCAGCAGGGTGACCGCGATCAGTGGGGTGCTCTTGCGCACGCCGAACAGCAGGTCCAGCACGGTGAGCACGGCGAACGCGCCGCTCACCGCGTTGATGGTCTCCCAGCCCCAGCGGGCGACCCAGATCAAGGTGCCGGGGAAGAGGTTGCCGCGCTGGCCGAACACGGCGCGCGAGAGCGCCATGCCGGGGGCGCCGCCGCGCTTCCCGGCGATCGAGATCAGGCCGACGATCCCGTACGAGACGATGGGCGCGGCGACCGCGACGACGAGCACCTGCCAGATGTTGAGCTTGTTGAAGATCACCAGACCGGCGCCCATGGTCAGCAGCAGCACGCTGATGTTGGCGGCGACCCAGGTGGGCACGAGCTCACGGACCCGGCCGCTGCGCTCGCTGTCCGGGACGGGTTCGAGACCGCGGGTCTCGACCGACGTCTCCGTCGACGTCTCCATCGCGCCGTCGGTGGGCTCGGCAGGCATGCGGCAACTCCGTGGGGCGGGGGTGAGGCAAGGGGCGGAGCCACCCATCATCGTAGATTTGCTGTGAAAACCGTAAATCGTGCCGTACGGCCTGATGCGGTCGTTGGGGACGCCGGCAAAAGCAGGGGTTGTCGCGGCCCACCGGGTGGGCCGCGACGGCCGGCCCGGCCGACTGAGGCGCGCGGCACCGCCGGGAGAACGAGGGCTCGCCACGAGGTCACGCATACTGAAACCGTTATGGACATCCTCATCCTTGCCGTAGTCATCGCCCTGGTCGCGGTCGGCGTGATCAGCGGGCTGGTGGTCGGCAGCCGCAAGAAGAAGCAGCTGCCGCCCGCGCCGCCCAGCACGCCGACCATCACTGCCCCGCCTGCCGAACCGCAGGTGGGGGAGGACGCCGTAGAGACGGCGGAAGAGCCCCGCCGCACGATCGAGGAGGTCGCCCTTCCCGAAGCGGAGGCTGCGGCTCCCGAGGCCCCCGCCGTCGCCGAACCCGAGGCGCCGGCCGTCCCCGAGATCGAGGTGCCCGAGCCCACGGCCGGCCGCCTGATCCGGCTGCGCGCCCGGCTCGCCCGGTCGCAGAACTCGCTCGGCAAGGGGCTGCTCACGCTGCTCTCTCGCGAGCACCTCGACGAGGAAACCTGGGAGGAGATCGAAGAGACCCTCCTGATCGCCGACGTCGGTGTCGTGCCGACGCAGGAGCTCGTGGACCGGCTCCGCGAGCGGGTCAAGGTGCTGGGCACCCGCACCCCGGCGGACCTGCGCGCCCTGCTGAAGGAGGAACTGCTGACCCTGGTCGGCACCGACTTCGACCGCGCGGTGAAGACCGAGAGCGGCGTCGACACCCCGGGCGTCGTGATGGTCGTCGGCGTCAACGGCACCGGCAAGACCACCACCACCGGCAAGCTGGCCCGCGTGCTCGTCGCCGACGGCCGCTCCGTGGTCCTCGGCGCGGCCGACACCTTCCGCGCCGCCGCCGCCGACCAGCTCCAGACCTGGGGCGAGAGGGTCGGAGCCCGCACCGTGCGCGGCCCCGAGGGCGGCGACCCGGCCTCGATCGCCTACGACGCGGTCAAGGAGGGCATCGCCGAGGGCGCCGACGTGGTGCTCATCGACACCGCCGGCCGCCTCCACACCAAGACCGGCCTCATGGACGAGCTCGGCAAGGTCAAGCGCGTCGTCGAGAAGCACGGCCCGCTCGACGAGGTCCTGCTGGTCCTGGACGCCACCACCGGGCAGAACGGCCTGACCCAGGCCCGCGTCTTCGCCGAGGTCGTGGACATCACCGGCATCGTGCTGACCAAGCTGGACGGCACCGCCAAGGGCGGCATCGTCGTCGCCGTCCAGCGCCAGCTCGGCGTCCCGGTCAAGCTCGTCGGCCTCGGTGAGGGCCCCGACGACCTCGCGCCGTTCGAGCCGGAGGCGTTCGTGGACGCTCTGATCGGCGACTGAGCGCAGACGGTACGCACGGCAGCGCCCCCGCGATCCGGCCGGAACGCGGGGGCGCTGCCGTGCGTACGGGCGCACGCGTACGGGCGTCAGCGCCGCAGGCGGTGGCAGATGTACGCGAGGGTGCCCAGCAGCAGCCGGGCCTGCGGCGGACCGCCCGCCGAATCGAGTGCGGGCGGGCGCAGCCAGCCGACCGGGCCGAGGCCCGCGTGGTCGGAGGGCGGGGCGGTCAGGCAGGTGCCGGGCCCCAGAGCGCGCAGGTCGAGGTCGGCGTCGTCCCAGCCCATCCGGTACAGCAGCTGCGGCAGCTCGGCGGCCGCTCCCGGCGCCACGAAGAACTGGGCCCGGCCGTCCGGGGTCGCGGTGACCGGCCCGAGCGGCAGGCCCATCCGCTCCAGGCGGACCAGCGCGCGGCGCCCGGCCTCCTCCGAGACCTCGATGGCGTCGAAGGAGCGGCCCACCGGGAGCAGGACCGCAGCGCCCGGGTACTCGCCCCAGATCGCGGTGACCTCGTCGAGGGTGGCGCCCGCCGGGACGGTCGGAGCGAGGGGCAGCGGATGGGCCCCCGGCGCGCTGCAATGCGTAAGACCGCAGGAGCAGCCGCGGGCGGGGGCGGCGGCGCGGGCGCCGGGGACCACGTCCCAGCCCCACAGTCCGGTGTACTCCGCGACCGCCGTGCACTCCGACGTCCGGCCGCGGCGCCGTGAGCCGGAACGGAACTCCTTGGTGCTGCGGCTGCCGCCGATCGTGAAGCCCATGCCCATGCCCCCTCCAACGGGTCGGACGCGCAGGTGGTTACGACGTCGGCCGGACGGGATGCGGGCCGGGTGCGGGTCCGGCCCCGGAGGGGCTGCCCGGCGCACTCCTCGCCGCGCGCGCCCCTGGCGCACTCCCGTCCATCCAATCGTTTTCGCCTCGGTGTCAAGTGAATCGCGCCTGGCGGGTGGCTTGTTCATTCGAGGGGGTGGCGAATGGTGGCGTTTCCGGAATCGGCCTCGCCGCAGGGGTGATCGTAGGATTACTTTCAGTGCACCAAACCCCGAAGGCGGGCCGTCCGTGGTTATGCCGGAGGCAACGTGTGGAGGATCTGTGAAGGTCCGTGGCGGCGCTCGCCGCTCCAGCCAGGGTTTCGTGTGAAAAGGCTGAGTGGATGGGGGCGTTCCAGTGAGCGGCAACGGCGCAAGCGGAACGAGCGAGGAGCCGGAGGTCCCGGGCTCTGCCGACCGCAATGAGCAACTGACCTCCTGGTTCGTCCGCAGCGGCTGGTCGAAGGGCGAGCTCGCCCGCCAGGTCAACCGGCGGGCCCGCCAGATGGGCGCCCACCACATCAGCACGGACACCTCCCGGGTGCGCCGCTGGCTCGACGGCGAGCAGCCCCGCGAGCCCGTCCCGCGGATCCTGTCCGAGCTGTTCTCCGAGCGGTTCGGCTCCGTCGTCGCCATCGAGCAGCTCGGGCTGCGCACCGCCCACCAGACGCCCTCCGTCTCCGGCGTCGACCTGCCCTGGGCCGGCCCGCAGACCGTCGAACTGCTCGGAGAGTTCTCCCGCAGCGACCTGATGCTGGCCCGCCGCGGCTTCCTCGGGACCTCCCTCGCTCTCTCCGCCGGCCCCGCCCTCATCGAGCCCATGCAGCGCTGGCTCGTCCCGGTCCCCCCCGCCGACCCGGGCCCCCGCGAGGCAGGGGCGCCCGGAGCCCTCAGCGGCCACCGCCCGCCCCGGCTCTCCGAACCGGAACTCGGCCTCCTCGAAGCCACCACCGTGATGTTCCGCCAGTGGGACGCCCAGTGCGGCGGCGGACTGCGCCGCAAGGCCGTCGTGGGCCAGCTGCACGAGGTCACCGACCTGCTCCAGGAGAGCCACCCGGCCCCCGTCATGCGGCGGCTCTTCAAGGTCGCCGCGGAACTCGCCGAACTGGCCGGCTGGATGAGCTACGACATCGGCCTGCACCCGACCGCGCAGAAGTACTTCGTCCTGGCGCTGCACGCCGCCAAGGAAGGCGGGGACAAGCCCCTCGGCTCGTACATCCTCTCCAGCATGAGCCGCCAGATGATCCACCTGGGCCGCCCCGAGGACGCCCTGGAACTCATCCACCTCGCGCAGTACGGAAGCCGCGACTGCGCCGGCCCGCGCACCCAGGCCATGCTGTATGCGATGGAGGCCCGTGCCTACGCCAACATGGGCCAGCCCAGCCGCTGCAAGCGGGCCGTCCGGATGGCCGAGGACGCCTTCTCCGACGTCGGCTTCGGAGGCGAGCCCGAACCCGACTGGATCCGCTTCTTCTCCGAGGCCGAGCTCAACGGCGAGAACTCCCACTCGTACCGCGATCTGGCCTACGTGGCCGGGCGCAGCCCCATGTACGCCTCCCTCGCCGAACCCGTGATGCAGCGGGCCGTGGAGCTCTTCGGGAAGGACGAGGAGCACCTGCGCTCGTACAGCCTCAACCTCATCGGCATGGCCACCGTGCACCTGCTCCAGCGGGAGCCCGAGCAGGCCGTCGTCCTCGTCGACCAGGCCTTGAAGGTGGCGGAAAAGGTGCGCTCCGAACGGGTCAACACCCGGATCCGCAAGACCGTCGACACCGCCGCCCGCGAGTACGGCGACGTCGCCGACGTCGTCCGGCTGACCGACCGCCTCGCATCCCGCCTCCCCGAGGCCGCCGAGGCCGTCTGACGGCCCGCGCGGCCGCCCCCGAAGCCCCGGCCGCGGCAGTCACCCCGTGAAGCCCGATCAGGCTCCCCCGGCCAGGTCACCCGGGTCACTGCCGCGGCCGGCCCACCCTTTCTGCGCCTAAACCGGCGCCGCTCTCGCGGAGGCGGTTGCCCACCGTCGTGGTTCCTCAATTGATGGTTGCCGTGTTCATCGTGCTGTAACAGCCCGGACGCCTTCGTCATCGGCGCGAAACACCGAGCGGCGCCGCCGGAAACCGGCCTGCGCGAATCTCAGGGTCAATAACCGGCCAGCCCCCAGGCCCGCCCCCCCCGGCCTTACGCCTTGCGCCGCTCAGGTTTTCACGATCGCCCGCACGCGAACGTACCGACGACGAGGAGACGCCGATGGCATCAGCCATCACGACCCTCGCGGCAGACGCCCCGACGCTGTCTGCCGCGAACACCGGGTTCATGCTCATCTGCTCCGCCCTGGTCATGCTGATGACCCCGGGACTCGCCTTCTTCTACGGAGGCATGGTCCGAGTCAAGAGCAGCCTCAACATGCTGATGATGAGCTTCATCAGCCTCGGGATCGTCACGATCCTCTGGGTCCTCTACGGCTTCAGCCTCGCCTTCGGCACCGACTCCGGCAGCGTCATCGGCTGGTCCTCCGACTACGTCGGCCTCAGCGGCATCGGGATCACCGAGCTGTGGGACGGGTACACCATCCCGGTCTACGTCTTCGCCGTCTTCCAGCTGATGTTCGCCGTCATCACCCCGGCCCTGATCAGCGGTGCCCTCGCCGACCGCGTGAAGTTCAGCGCATGGGCCCTGTTCAGCGCCCTGTGGGTCACCGTCGTCTACTTCCCCGTCGCCCACTGGGTCTGGGGCACCGGCGGCTGGCTCTTCAAGCTCGGCGTCATCGACTTCGCGGGCGGCACCGCCGTCCACATCAACGCCGGCGCCGCCGCCCTCGGCGTCATCCTCGTCATCGGCAAGCGCGTCGGCTTCAAGAAGGACCCGATGCGCCCGCACAGCCTCCCGCTCGTGATGCTCGGCGCCGGTCTGCTCTGGTTCGGCTGGTTCGGCTTCAACGCCGGGTCCTGGCTCGGCAACGACGACGGCGTGGGCGCCGTCATGTTCGTCAACACGCAGGTCGCCACCGCCGCCGCCATGCTCGCCTGGCTCGCGTACGAGAAGCTGCGCCACGGCTCCTTCACCACCCTCGGCGCCGCCTCCGGCGCGGTCGCCGGCCTCGTCGCCATCACCCCCTCCGGCGGCTCCTGCTCCCCGCTCGGGGCGATCGCCATCGGCGCCATCGCCGGTGTCGTGTGCGCCATGGCCGTCGGCCTCAAGTACAAGTTCGGCTACGACGACTCCCTCGACGTGGTCGGCGTCCACCTCGTCGGCGGTGTCATCGGCTCGCTGCTGGTCGGCTTCTTCGCCACCGGCGGGGTCCAGTCCGACGCGGCCGGCCTCTTCTACGGCGGCGGCCTGGAGCAGCTCGGCAAGCAGGCCGTCGGGGTCTTCTCGGTCCTCGCCTACTCTCTCGTCGTGTCCGCGATCCTCGCCTTCCTCCTCGACAAGACGATCGGGATGCGGGTCACCGAGGACGACGAGGTCTCCGGCATCGACCAGGTCGAGCACGCCGAGACTGCCTACGACTTCAGCGGAGCCGGCGGCGGAGCCTCCTCCCGGAGCACCGCCACACCCGTCCCCGTTGCCGCCGCGACCAAGAAGGTTGACGCATGAAGCTGATCACCGCGATCGTCAAGCCGCACCGGCTGGACGAGATCAAGGACGCCCTCCAGCGGTTCGGAGTCCAGGGGCTCACGGTCTCCGAGGCCAGCGGGTACGGCCGCCAGCGCGGCCACACCGAGGTCTACCGGGGCGCCGAGTACACCGTGGACCTCGTACCGAAGATCCGCATCGAGGTGGTCGTCGAGGACGACGACGCCGAATCGGTGATGGAGGTCCTGGTCAAGGGCGCCCGCACCGGGAAGATCGGTGACGGCAAGGTGTGGAGCGTCCCCGTGGACGCGATCATCCGCGTCCGCACCGGCGAGCGCGGCGCAGAAGCGCTCTAGGCGACGGGAGCTCCTGGGTGACGAGCGCCGAACAGACCATGACGGGCGATTCGAACGATCCGTCCGGCTCGGGACCCAGCGGGTACGCCGCGGCCCGGCTGCGACTCCTCCAGGAGGAGTCGCGGTCCGGGCCTTCGCGGCGTTCCGCGCTGGCCGGGCTGACCGACGACTGGCTGACCGGCCTGTTCGCCACGGCCGTACGGGAGACCGGGGTCCGGGGCGCCGCCCTCGTGGCCGTCGGCGGCTACGGGCGCGCCGAACTCTCCCCGCGCAGTGACCTCGACCTGCTGCTGCTCCACGACGGCAAGGCGGAGCCACGGGCGCTCGGCATGCTGGCCGACCGGATCTGGTACCCCGTGTGGGACCTGGGCGTCGCCCTCGACCACTCGGTGCGGACCCCGGCCGAGGCCCGCAAGACCGCCGCCGAGGACCTCAAGGTGCACCTGGGGCTGCTGGACGCCCGGCCCGTCGCGGGCGACGCCGGGCTGCTCGCCGGCCTGCGCACCTCGGTGCTGGCCGACTGGCGCAACCAGGCCGCCAAGCGGCTCCCGCAGTTGCACTCCCTGTGCCGGGAGCGGGCCGAGCAGGCCGGGGAGCTCCGCTTCCTGCTGGAACCCGACCTCAAGGAGGCCCGCGGCGGACTCCGCGACGTCACCGCGCTGCGGGCCGTCGCCGCTTCCTGGCTGGCCGACGCCCCGCGCGAGGGGCTGGTCGAGGCCCGGCAGCGGCTGCTGGACGCGCGGGACGCCCTGCACCTGGTGACGGGGCGCGCGACCGACCGGCTCGCGCTCCAGGAACAGGACCAGGTCGCGGACCGGCTGGGCCTGCTCGACGCGGACGCGCTGCTGCGCGAGGTGTACGAGGCCGCGCGGGTCGTCGCGTACGCCGGCGACGTGACGTGGCGGGAGGTCGGCCGGGTCCTGCGGGCCCGCGCGGCCCGGCCGAGGCTGCGCGGGCTGCTGGGGCCGCGGGGGGCCGCGGCGGCCGAGCGGGCGCCGCTCGCCGAAGGGGTCGTGGAGTCCGACGGCGAGGCCGTCCTGGCCCTGGCCGCCCGGCCCGACCGGGACCCGGTGCTGCCGCTCCGCTTCGGCGCCGCGGCCGCGCAGGCGGGGCTGCCCGTCTCGCTGCACGCCGTACGACGGCTCGCGGCGCAGGCGAAGCCGCTGCCCGTGCCGTGGCCCGCGGAGGCGCGGGAGCAACTGCTGACCCTGCTGGGGGCGGGGGAGCCCACGGTGGCGGTCTGGGAGGCCCTGGAGGCGGAGGGCCTGATCACCAGGCTGCTGCCCGACTGGGAACGGGTGCGGTGCCGTCCGCAGCGCAATCCCGTGCACACCTGGACGGTGGACCGGCACTTGGTGGAGACGGCGGTGCGCGCCTCGGCCCTGACCCGCCGGGTGAGCCGCCCGGACCTGCTGCTGATGGCCGCCCTGCTCCACGACATCGGCAAGGGCTGGCCGGGGGACCATTCGGTGGCGGGCGAGACGATCGCCCGCGACGTGGCCGTACGGGTGGGCTTCGAGGCGGAGGACGCCGCCGTGCTGGGCGTGCTCGTACGGCACCACCTGCTGCTGATCGACACCGCGACCCGGCGGGACCTGGACGATCCGGCGACGGTCCGGTCGGTCGCGCAGGCCCTGGGGTCGCTCGGCACGCTGGAGATACTGCACGCGCTGACCGAGGCGGACGCCCTCGCCACCGGGCCCGCGGCATGGAGCACGTGGCGGGGCTCGCTGGTGGCGGACCTGGTGGCGAGGGTGGCATCGGTCCTGCGGGGCGCGCCGCCCGTCGCGGCGGAGCTCGCCATCGCGACGGCCGAGCAGGAACGCCTCGCGGTGGAGGCGCTGCGCACCCGGGAGCCGGTGCTGGCGCTGCACGCGCGCCGGGAGGAGGACGACGCGGTCGGGGCCGAACTGGTGGTGGCGGTCCCGGACCAGCCGGGGGTCCTTCCGGCGGTGGCCGGCGTGCTGGCCCTGCACCGGCTCACGGTCAGGGCCGCGGACCTGCGTTCGGTGGAGCTCCCGGACCTGCCTGGCGAGGTCCTGGTCCTGCGGTGGCGGGTGGCCGCCGAGTACGGCTCGCTGCCGGAGGCGGCCCGGCTGCGCACCGACCTGGTCCGGGCGCTGGACGGCTCGCTGGACGTCCCGGCGAAGCTGGCGGACCGCGAGGCGGCGTACCCGCGGCGGCGCGGGGTGGTCCCGCCGCCGCCCCGGGTCACGGTGGTCCCGGAGGTGTCCTCGCTGGCCACGGTCCTGGAGGTACGGGCCCCGGACGCGGTGGGTCTGCTGCACCGGATCGGCCGCGCGCTGGAGTCCTCCGGGGTGCGGGTCCGCAGCGCGCACGTCTCCACGCTCGGAGCCAACGCGGTGGACTCCCTGTACGTGGTCGACCCGGACGGCAAGCCCCTGCCGCCGGCTGCGGCCTCGGCCCTGGCCACCGCCTTGGAGGCCGCCCTCCACTGACCCGGGGCCCCTCGGCGCCCCGCCGGGCCCGGGAGCCTCTCGGGCGCGGCCCCGCCACCTCCGGAAGCGGGAACGCCCGAGCGGCGGGCCGCGCCGCGGAGGGGACGGCGGAGCCCTGCCCTCGGCGCCCGCCTGTGTTCACGGGCGCGGGGCTTTCGGGGCCGGCCCCCGACCACGGCGCCGTACCCGCGGGGGTCCGGGCGGGCGCCCCGGGGAACGGCGGAAGGGCGGGCAGGGGACCGGCCGCCCCGCGCAGCTGCGGCCCGCGGCCACGGGGCTTCGCGTTCTGCCGCTGCCCCGGCACCGTCGGCGGGAGCCCGGCGGGGTGGCGGAGCGCTCCGGGCGGCGGGCCCGCCCGGGCGGGCCCCGGACCGGGGGCGGGCCGGTTCCCGGGCCGGGGACGGGCCGCCGGGTTCAGCATCCGGCGCGGCCCGATACCCTGGGGGGCGACCACACGCCCCCGACCCGAGGAATCGCGACCACCGTGTTCGATACGCTTTCCGACCGCCTCAGCGCGACCTTCAAGTCCCTCCGGGGCAAAGGTCGCCTCTCCGAGCAGGACATCGACGCTGCGGCGCGGGAAATCCGTATCGCCCTCCTTGAGGCCGACGTCGCGCTCCCGGTCGTCCGTTCCTTCATCGCGAACGTCAAGCAGCGCGCGCTGGGTGCCGAGGTCTCCAAGGCCCTGAACCCGGGCCAGCAGGTCCTCAAGATCGTCAACGACGAGCTCGTCTCGATCCTCGGCGGCGAGACCCGGCGCCTGCGCTTCGCCAAGACCGCGCCGACCGTGATCATGCTCGCCGGTCTCCAGGGTGCCGGTAAGACCACCCTCGCCGGAAAGCTCGGCCTCTGGCTCAAGGGCCAGGGCCACGCGCCGCTCCTCGTCGCCTGCGACCTCCAGCGCCCCAACGCCGTCAACCAGCTCAGCGTCGTCGCCGAGCGCGCCGGTGTCGCGGTCTACGCGCCCGCTCCCGGCAACGGCGTCGGCGACCCGGTGCAGGTGGCCAAGGACTCCATCGAGTACGCCCGCACCAAGCAGTACGACATCGTCATCGTCGACACCGCCGGCCGCCTCGGCATCGACCAGGAGCTGATGCAGCAGGCCGCGGACATCCGCGACGCCGTCAGCCCCGACGAGATCCTGTTCGTCGTCGACGCCATGATCGGCCAGGACGCGGTCAACACCGCCGAGGCCTTCCGCGACGGCGTCGGCTTCGACGGCGTCGTACTCTCCAAGCTCGACGGCGACGCCCGGGGCGGTGCCGCGCTCTCCATCGCGCACGTCACCGGCAAGCAGATCATGTTCGCCTCGAACGGCGAGAAGCTCGACGACTTCGACGCGTTCCACCCCGACCGCATGGCGGGCCGGATCCTCGACATGGGTGACATGCTCACCCTCATCGAGCAGGCCGAGAAGACCTTCAGCCAGGCCGAGGCCGAGAAGATGGCGGCCAAGCTGGCGAAGGGCCCGAAGGAGTTCACGCTCGACGACTTCCTGGCCCAGATGGAGCAGGTCCGGAAGATGGGCTCCATCTCCAAGCTGCTCGGCATGCTCCCGGGCATGGGCCAGATCAAGGACCAGATCAACAACATCGACGAGCGCGACGTCGACCGCATGGCCGCGATCATCAAGTCGATGACCCCGGCCGAGCGCCACGACCCGCACATCATCAACGGTTCGCGCCGCGCCCGTATCGCCAAGGGCTCCGGTGCCGAGGTCAGCGCCGTCAAGTCGCTGGTCGAGCGCTTCTTCGAGGCCCGCAAGATGATGTCCCGCATGGCCCAGGGCGGCGGGATGCCCGGCATGCCCGGCATCCCCGGGATGGGCGGCGGCCCCGGCCGGCAGAAGAAGCAGGTCAAGCAGGCCAAGGGCAAGCGCAAGAGCGGCAACCCGATGAAGCGCAAGGAAGAGGAGGCGGCAGCAGCCGCCCGGCGCGAGCAGGGTCCGCAGACCGCCGCGCCCGCCACCGGCAGCCCGTTCGGCCTTCCCGCCGGTGGCCAGTCCGGCCAGGACTTCGACCTTCCGGACGAGTTCAAGAAGTTCATGAAGTAACCCGCGAAGCAACCGCAGTCGCATCGGGAAGGGCCCTGGCCGGGCGATCCGGCCGGGGCCCTTCTGCGTACGCCTCGCACATTCCGCAGGGGCAATGGTGCGTTACATCCCTTATGGTCGGCCACGAGGACGGCAGTAAGGAGGCCCTGTGCCCAGCCCCACCCCCGTACCGCCTCGCGACCGCGCCGACACGCCTTGGCGCTCCGAGGGCGCGCCGCCCGCACCGCCGCCCAGGAGGCGGATGCCCGGGGGCTGGCGCGGACTGGTCCTCACCGCGCTGATCGTCTTCCTGCTGGCCAATGCGGTCCTGTCGTACTTCAACCAGGGCGACGAGCCGACGGTCTCGTACACGGAGTTCAGCCGGCAGGTCGCCGACGGCAACGTCTCCAAGATCTACTCCAAGGGCGACGCCATCCAGGGCGAGCTGAGGAACAAACAGCCGCTGCCCGACGGAGGCAAGGGCGACTACACGAAGTTCGTCACCCAGCGCCCGGCCTTCGCCGACGACCAGCTGTGGGCCAACCTCAGCAAGCACAACGTCGTCGTCACGGCCTCCCCGGTCGTCGTGCAGCGCAGCTTCCTGGCCAATCTGCTGATCTCGCTGGCGCCGATGCTGCTGCTGGTCCTCCTGTGGGTGTTCATCGCCCGCCGCATGGGCGCGGGCACGGGCGGCACCGGCGGCGTGCTGGGCCGCAAGGCACCGCCCAAGCCCGTGGAACTGGAGGGCGGCAGGCGCACCACCTTCGCCGACGTGGCCGGCATCGACGAGGTCAAGGGCGAGCTCAACGACGTCGTGGACTTCCTCGGGAACCCGCAGCAGTACCGGGCCCTGGGCGCCCGGATGCCCGGCGGGGTCCTGCTCGCCGGACCGCCCGGCACCGGCAAGACCCTGCTGGCGCGGGCGGTGGCGGGCGAGGCCGGGGTGCCGTTCTTCTCCGCCTCCGCCTCCGAGTTCATCGAGATGATCGTCGGCGTGGGCGCCTCCCGGGTCCGCGAGCTCTTCTCCGAGGCGCGCAAGGTGGCCCCCTCGATCGTCTTCATCGACGAGATCGACACCATCGGCCGGGCGCGCGGCGGCGGCGCCGCCCTCGGCGGCCACGACGAGCGCGAACAGACCCTGAACCAGATCCTGACCGAGATGGACGGATTCTCCGGCTCGGAAGGCGTGATCGTCATCGCCGCCACCAACCGGCCCGACGTCCTGGACCCGGCGCTGACCCGCCCCGGCCGCTTCGACCGTACGGTGTCGGTCTCCCCGCCGGACCGGGCCGGACGCGAGGCCATCCTGCGCATCCACACCCGGGACATCCCCCTGGCCGCCGACGCGGATCTCGGCCGGGTGGCCCGCACCACCCCGGGCATGACGGGCGCGGACCTCGCCAACCTGGCCAACGAAGCCGCCCTCCTCGCCGTGAAGCGCAAGCAGAGCCAGGTCACGCAGGCGGACTTCATGGACGCCCTGGAGAAGGTCCAGCTGGGCGCGGCGCGTTCGCTGGTCATGCCGGAGGAGGAGCGCCGCCGTACGGCGTACCACGAGAGCGGCCACGCCCTGCTCGGCATGCTCCAGCCGGGCGCCGACCCGGTCCGCAAGATCACGATCGTGCCGCGCGGCCGGGCCCTCGGCGTCACCCTCTCGACGCCGGACGCGGACCGCTACTCCTACACGGAGGACTATCTGCGCGGCCGCATCATCGGCGCGCTGGGCGGCATGGCCGCCGAGCACGTCGTGTTCGACGTCATCACCACGGGCGCGGAGAACGATCTCGAACAGGTCACCAACCTGGCCCGCGGCATGGTCGGCCGCTGGGGCATGAGCGAGCGCGTCGGCCGCCTCACCGCGATCCCGGCGGACGCACAGAGCCCGTACGGGCTCCTGGCGGCCCCCGCCACGCTGGACGCGGTGGACCACGAGATGCGGCGGATCGTCGACGAGTGCTACGTGGAGGCCTGCCGGCTGCTGCGCGAACACCGGCCGAAACTCGACGCCCTGACCGAGGCCCTGCTGGCGAACGAGACCCTGGACGAGCCGGCCGCGTACGAGGCCGCGGGAATCCCCCGCCTGTCGAAGTAGCGGGGGAGGCCGGCCGGGGCCGGGGCCGGAGCCCCGGCGCCGGGCGCGGTCACGGAACGCGGGCGATCACGTAGCGGAAGATGTTCGGCAGCCAGACCGTGCCGTCCGGCCGTTCGTACGGGTGAAGCGCCTCCGTGAGCTCCTTCTCGACCTGCGCCGCATCGGAGGAGGACTCGTACAGCCCCGTCGACAGCAGTCCCCGTACCGCGCTGTCCACGTCCGCGTACCCGAAGGGGCAGAACACCCGCCCCGACCCGTCGGGGCACAGCCCGGCGTCCGACACCGCCGCGTCCAGGTCCTGCGGTGCGGGACCGCCGCCCAGGACCGCCGGCACCGTGCACCGCTCCGCCGGGCCCCAGTCGGCCAGCACCACCGCCCCGCCCCGCCGGACCGCCGGCAGGGCGGCGCCCAGGGCCGCCGCGGACGGCGAGAAGGCCAGCAGCACGTCGTACGGCCGCGCACCGGCCGGCGGGGCGGGGACCACCTCCAGCAGCCGTTCGCGCGCCAGCGCCCGCCGGGCCGGGTCCGCCTCCACGCCCGTGGCGGCGGCGCCCCGCCCCGCGGCCAGCAGCAGGGCCAGCCCGGACCCGCAGTCCAGGCCGAGCAGCCGGTCGCCCGGCCCGACCTCCAGCCGGTCGTAGACCGCTTCGTACAGCGGTACCAGCATCCGTTCCTGGATCTCCGCCCAGTCCCGGGCGACGAGCGTCGCCGTCGGCGTCGGTGTCATCGAAAGAGCGCTCCTGATTCCTTCTCGCCCCCTTGCCCCCGTTGCCAGAGAACTCCCCATTCGCCCCCGCGTCCAGAGGAGTGCGCCACCCGATTCACGCATCGAGTGCCCGGCGCCGTACCATTCGCGCCATGGCAAAGGCACCCGTTCTCACCCCCCAGGCGGAGGATTTCCCCCGCTGGTACCAGGATCTGATCAACAAGGCCGAGCTGGCCGACAACGGTCCGGTACGCGGCACCATGGTCATCCGGCCGTACGGCTACGGCCTGTGGGAGCGGATGCAGCAGGAGATGGACGCGCGGATCAAGGACGCGGGCGCCCAGAACGCGTACTTCCCGCTGTTCATCCCGCAGTCGTACCTGACGCGGGAGGCCGAGCACGTCGAGGGCTTCGCCCCCGAGCTCGCAGTCGTCACGCACGGCGGCGGCAAGGAGCTGGAAGAGCCGGTCGTGGTCCGGCCCACCTCCGAGACGATCATCAACGACTACTTCTCCAAGTGGGTCCAGAGCTACCGCGACCTGCCCCTGCTGATCAATCAGTGGGCCAACGTCGTCCGCTGGGAGATGCGCCCGCGCGTGTTCCTCCGTACGAGTGAGTTCCTCTGGCAGGAGGGCCACACCGCCCACGCCACGTACGAGGACGCCCGCGACTACGCCGCCCGCATCCACACGGACGTGTACGGCGACTTCATGACGAACGTGCTCGGCATCGACGTCGTGCTCGGCCGCAAGACCGCCAAGGAGCGCTTCGCCGGCGCCATCAACACCCTCACCCTTGAGGGCATGATGGGCGACGGCAAGGCCCTCCAGCTGGGCACGAGCCACGAGCTCGGCACCAACTTCGCCAAGGCCTTCAACACCCAGTACCTGTCGAAGGAAGGCAAGCAGGAGCTCGTCTGGCAGACCTCGTGGGGCGTCTCGACCCGCATGGTCGGCGGTCTGATCATGTCCCACGGCGACGACAACGGCCTCCGCGTCCCGCCGCGCCTCGCGCACGTCCAGGTCGTCGTCATGGCGATCAAGGGCGACGAGGCCGTCGCGAAGGTCCGCGAGCTCGGCGCGCAGCTGAAGGCCGCCGGCATCCGCGTGCACGTCGACGACCGTGTCGACACCCCCTTCGGCCGCCGCGCCGTGGACTGGGAGCTCAAGGGCGTACCGGTCCGTGTGGAGATCGGCCCCCGCGACCTGGAGGCCGGCACCGCGATGCTGGCCCGCCGGATCCCGGGCGGCAAGGAGCCCGTGCAGATCGACGCGCTCGCCGACCTGCTGCCCAAGGTGCTCGACGAGGACCAGGCGCAGCTGCTGCGCGAGTCCCGCGAGCGCCGCCTGGCCCGCACCTCCGACGTCTCCACCATCGAGGAGGCCGCCGAGGCCGCCGTCGCCGGCGGCTGGGCGCGGATCCCGTGGGCCGACCTCGGCCCGGAGGGCGAGGCCAAGCTGGGTGAGCAGGCCGTGTCCGTGCGCTGCCTGATCGCCGAGGACGGCTCGGTGCCGGAGGCGGACGACGCCCCCGGTACGCTCGCCATCGTCGCGCGCTCGTACTGATCGCCGCCGCCTGACAGACGATCAGCCCCGGCGCACGGCACGAGCCGCGCGCCGGGGCTGATCTTTGCCGGTCGTCGTTACGTACCGACTCCTCCGGGGATCGGCGCACCCGTCCTCGTCGGCACGCATGAGACTGAACTGACGGGTACGTGCAAAAAATTTGGAATGGCCCGGAATCGGAACACCGGGGCACCCCGGCTCGTTGTGACGACGTGAGCACGACACCACCTGTTCTCGCCGCAGAGCTGGCGCAGGCGTGGGCCGACATTCAGCGGTACCACCCCGAGCTGCCTGACCTTGCCGCGCCCGAGTCCCTGATCGGAGAGTCCTCGTCCGCCTGCGGCGCCGAGCTCTCCTTCGAGCGACTGCTGCACGAGGCAGTCCACGGCATCGCCGCCGCCCGCGGAGTGCGTGACACCTCGCGGGCAGGCCGCTACCACAACCGCAGATTCCTGGCGATCGCCGAGGAGATGGGGCTGGACCACTCCGACGAGCCGCACGCCAGCAGCGGCTTCTCGCTGGTCTCGCTCAATCCCGAGGCGAAGAAGCGCTACCGCCCCACCATGGAGCGGCTCCAGCGCGCACTGAAGGCGCACACGGCCGCCACGACCGCCGACACCAAGCGCAGCTTCCGCGGGCCGGCCGCCCGGCACGGCTCCTCGGGTGGCGGCGTCCGCGTCAAGGCGGTCTGCGACTGCGGGCGCAATGTGCGGGTGGTCCCCTCCGTGCTGGCCCAGGCCCCGATCGTCTGCGGCGGCTGCATGAAGCCGTTCCGCATCCCCGAGGTCGCCATCTCGGCCGCCGCCTCCTGAGCCCGCGGCCCCACGGCCGTACGGGGGCGATGGGCGGGCGGGGTGCTTCCGCAGGGCGGGAGCGGCCCGGTGGCGCGCGGCCGCGCGCCACTGATCGCCGCTCCCCGCAAGAAGCGCCACGGGCATGTGGCACAATGGCTAGCTGTACTCGACAGTCGCATAGGACCCCTCTCTCCTCCGGCTGACGCGTCCATCGGGCACCCGAGTACCGCAACCCCACGTGGCATCTCATGTGCCCAACCACGTCAAGTTCAGGAGACACCACTCCAGTGGCAGTCAAGATCAAGCTCAAGCGCCTCGGCAAGATTCGCCAGCCGCACTACCGCATCGTCGTCGCCGACGCCCGCACCCGCCGGGACGGTCGCGCGATCGAGGAGATCGGTATCTACCAGCCGACCTACAACCCGTCGCGCATCGAGGTCAACGCCGAGCGTGCGCAGTACTGGCTGTCGGTCGGCGCCCAGCCCACCGAGGCTGTGCTCGCCATCCTGAAGCTGACCGGCGACTGGCAGGCGCACAAGGGCCTCCCGGCCCCCGCGCCGCTGCTCCAGCCGGAGACGAAGGAGAGCAAGCGTCGCTCCTTCGACGAGTTCGCCAAGGCCCTTGAGGGCATCGGCGAGACCAAGGGCGAGGCCATCACGCAGAAGGCCAAGAAGGCCGACAAGAAGGCGGACGAGGCTGAGGCCGCCGCCGAGTCGACCGAGGCCTGATCATGCTCGAGGAGGCTCTTGAGCACCTCGTAAAGGGCATTGTGGACAACCCCGACGAAGTGCAGGTCGCCTCGCGCAACCTGCGTCGCGGGCAGGTGCTTGAGGTCCGGGTTCACCCCGATGACCTCGGGAAGGTGATCGGCCGCAACGGCCGCACCGCACGTGCCCTGCGTACCGTCGTGGGCGCCATCGGCGGCCGCGGGATCCGCGTCGACCTCGTCGACGTGGACCAGGTCCGCTGAGCAGTTGAATCACCGGCACGGGCCGGGGAGGGCATACGTGCCCGCCCCGGCCCGTCGTCGTCTGGACAGGAGAGAACGAGAGTGCAGCTGGTAGTCGCGCGGATCGGCCGCGCCCACGGGATCAAGGGTGAGGTCACCGTCGAGGTGCGGACCGACGAGCCGGAACTGCGGCTCTCGCCCGGTGCCGTGCTCCTCACCGAACCGGCGTCGGCGGGCCCGCTGACCATCGAGACGGGCCGGGTGCACAGCGGCCGGCTGCTGCTCCGCTTCGAGGGCGTCAAGGACCGCACCGCCGCCGAGGCGCTGCGCAACACGCTGCTCATCGCGGAGGTGGACCCGGCCGAGCTGCCGGAGGAGGAGGACGAGTACTACGACCACCAGCTCATGGACCTGGACGTGGTGCTGGAGGACGGCACCGAGATCGGCCGGATCACCGAGATCTCGCACCTGCCCTCGCAGGACCTCTTCATCGTCGAGCGGCCGGACGGCTCCGAGGTGATGATCCCGTTCGTCGAGGAGATCGTCGCCGAGATCGACCTGGAGGAGCAGCGCTGCGTCATCACGCCGCCGCCCGGGCTGATCGACGACCGCGCCGAGGTCGTCTCCACGCGGGACGCCGAGGCCGGGGACGACGCCTGATGCGGCTCGACGTCGTCACGATCTTCCCCGAGTACCTGGAGCCTCTGAACGTCTCCCTCGTCGGCAAGGCGCGGGCCCGCGGCCAGCTCGACGTACACGTCCACGACCTGCGGGACTGGACGTACGACCGGCACAACACCGTCGACGACACCCCGTACGGCGGCGGTCCCGGCATGGTGATGAAGACCGAGCCGTGGGGCGAGGCCCTCGACGAGGCGCTGGCCGACGGATACGAGTCCGGCGCGCACGGGCCGGTCATGGTCGTCCCGACGCCCAGCGGCCGCCCGTTCACGCAGGAGCTCGCCGTCGAGCTGTCCGAGCGCCCCTGGCTCGTCTTCACCCCGGCCCGGTACGAGGGCATCGACCGCCGGGTCATGGACGAGTACGCCACGCGGATGCCGGTGTACGAGGTCTCCATCGGCGACTACGTGCTGGCGGGCGGCGAGGCCGCCGTCCTGGTGATCACCGAGGCCGTGGCCCGGCTGCTGCCCGGAGTCCTCGGCAACGCCGAATCGCACCGCGACGACTCCTTCGCGCCCGGCGAGATGGCCAACCTGCTGGAGGGGCCGGTCTACACGAAGCCCCCGGAGTGGCGTGGCCGGGGCATCCCCGACGTGCTGCTCAGCGGCCACCACGGGAAGATCGCCCGCTGGCGCCGGGACGAGGCGTTCCGCAGGACCGCGCAGCACCGCCCCGACCTGATCGAGCGCTGCGAGGCCTCCGCCTTCGACAAGAAGGACCGCGAGATGCTGAGCATCCTGGGCTGGCGGCCGGTCGAGGGCGGCCGATTTTGGCGTAGGCCGGAGGCCGTGGAAGAATAGGCGGCTGCTGTGTGCTCGCGTACGCCCCTGCCACAGGGGGACAGTCGTCCGCCGAGTGACCCGGCTCCCGAATTCTCTACGGAAACCCGCACCGGCGGCCTGTGGCGCCGTGCGAAGAAAGCAGACGAAGAACATGTCTCACCTGCTCGATGGCGTCAACGCCGCCTCGATCCGCTCCGACGTCCCGGCCTTCCGCCCGGGTGACACGATCAACGTGCACGTCCGCGTCATCGAGGGCAGCCGCTCCCGTATCCAGCAGTTCAAGGGTGTTGTCATCCGCCGCCAGGGCTCTGGCGTCTCGGAGACCTTCACCGTTCGCAAGGTCTCCTTCAGCGTCGGCGTGGAGCGCACCTTCCCGGTGAACTCCCCGATCTTCGAGAAGATCGAGCTCGTCACCCGCGGTGACGTGCGTCGCGCCAAGCTGTACTTCCTCCGTGAGCTCCGCGGCAAGGCCGCGAAGATCAAGGAGAAGCGCGACCGCTGATCTCCTCTCCGGGTCCCGGGGGCGGCCGGATAGGCTCGTTCCCGATGGACACCGAAGCAGAGCTCACACAGCGCGGCCACTCCTCCCCCGAAACGGGGGCGGGGCGGCCGCGTTTTGCGTTGTGGAGGCGCCGCGCGCTTCCCGGTTGGCGCGCCGTCCTGACCTGGCGGCGGGCCGGGGTGCTCGGCGTGCTCTGCACCACTTTCCTGCTGCTGATCAGCAATTTCGTCGTACAGCCCTTCCTGATCCCCAGCCGGTCGATGGAGCCGACGCTCCAGGTCGGGGACCGGGTGCTGGTGAACAAGCTGGCGTACCGTTTCGGCGACGGGCCGAAACGCGGGGACGTGGTGGTCTTCGACGGCACGGGGTCCTTCGTGCCGGAGCGCGCCGAGGGGAATCCGATCGGCGAGGCGGTGCACGGCGCGGTCTCCGCGCTCGGGATCGGCGAGCCGTCCGACACCGATTTCGTGAAGCGTGTCGTGGGCATCGGCGGCGACGACGTGGTGTGCTGCGACGCCAGCGGGCGGATCAAGGTGAACGGGGTGCCGGTGCCGGAGCCGTACTTGTATCCCGGCGACACGCCGTCGAAGGTGCCCTTCCGGATCGTCGTACCCGTGGGGACCCTGTGGGTCATGGGTGATCATCGTTCCCAGTCCCGGGACTCCCGGGACCATCTGGGGGAACCGGGCGGGGGGATGGTGCCGGTGGACAAGGTGATCGGGCGGGCCGACTGGATCGGCTGGCCGGTCCCGCGCTGGGGTCCGACAGCCAGGGGTACGGCGACCGCGTCGTCCGGCGGCGGTCATGGGTAGCCGGGGCCGCCAGAGAGGCGGGCGGGTCCCCGAGCCGGAGCCGGATCCGGAACCCGGGCCGAGGCGCGCGCCCCAGCCCCCGCGCGCGCCCGAATTCTGGCGTGCGCCCGAGACTCCGGGCGGCCCCGGGCCCCGGTGGGAGCCCGAGCCCGCCGCGTTCCCCGAGCCCGGGCCCCGGTGGGAGCCCGAGCCCGCCACGGTCCCCGAGCCCGGGCCGGCGCGGGAGCCCGGGTCCCGGCGAGCGTCCAAGGCGCAACCCGTCGCGGCGGAGGGCGGTCGGGCCGAGCGGCGCCGGCTGGCGCGCCGGGTCCGACGGCGCAGGCGAACACGCCGGGTGGGCGAGGTACCGCTGCTGATCGTCGTGGCGCTGTGCATAGCTCTCGTCCTCAAAACGTTCCTCGTACAGGCCTTCTTCATCCCGTCCGGGTCCATGGAGCAGACGATCCGGATCGGCGACCGGGTGCTGGTCGACAAGCTGACCCCGTGGTTCGGCTCCAAGATCGAGCGCGGCGACGTCGTCGTGTTCAAGGATCCGGGCGGCTGGCTCAAGGGAGAGACCGCGCGCCCGGCCGCCGACCCGGTCGGCGTCAAGCAGATCAAGGAGACGCTGACCTTCATCGGCCTGCTGCCCTCCGCCGACGAACAGGACCTGATCAAGCGGGTCATCGGCGTCGGCGGCGACCACGTCGTGTGCTGCGACGCCCAGGGCCGGGTCACCGTCAACGGGGCGCCGCTCGACGAGCCGTACGTGAACCCGGGCAACGCCCCCTCCGACATCCGGTTCGAGGTGCAGGTGCCCCCGGGACGGCTCTTCGTCATGGGCGACCACCGGGCGAATTCGGCCGACTCCCGCTTCCACCTCGACGAGGCCTTCGACGGCACCATCGACGAGAAGGGGGTCGTGGGGCAGGCCGTCGTCATCGCCTGGCCGTTCGACCACTGGCGCAAGCTGGAACAGCCCGCGACCTTCCGCACGGTCCCCGATCAGGCGCGGAGCGGGCGACGCGGGCGCCGTGGGCGCCGTCGTGGGCCACCGTTCGCATAGTGTGTCCTCGGTCTCCCGAGCCTTAGGGAACTCCCGCTCGTTAAGGGAGGGGAGGGCCCGTGCCCGATCCGGTACGGGCGGCGATCTGCGAGTGAGGAGTGGATGTGGGGGATGTGGCGGTAGGCGCGCGATCCGGACGCGACGAAGGTGAGGAGCGGCCGGACGATGCCGAGCGCGAGGCCGAGGACGGTGGTGCCGAGGCGCGCCCGCACCGCTCGTTCTGGAAGGAGCTCCCGCTCCTCGTGGGCATCGCCCTGCTGCTCGCCCTGCTGATCAAGACCTTCCTGGTACAGGCGTTCTCGATCCCCTCCGACTCGATGCAGAACACCCTGCAGCGGGGCGACCGGGTGCTCGTGGACAAGCTGACCCCGTGGTTCGGCTCGGAGCCCGAGCGCGGCGAGGTCGTGGTCTTCCACGACCCCGCGAGCTGGCTGGCCGGGGAGCCCACCCCGGAGCCCAACTTCGCGCAGCAGATCCTCAGCAAGATCGGTCTGATGCCGTCCGCGGACGAGAAGGACCTGATCAAGCGGACCATCGCCATCGGCGGTGACACGGTCGAGTGCAAGAAGGGGGGACCGGTCATCGTCAACGGCAAGGCGCTGGACGAGCCGTACATCTACCCGGGCAACACCCCGTGCGACGACGCCCCGTTCGGCCCGATCACCGTGCCCAAGGGCAAGATCTGGGTGATGGGCGACCACCGGCAGAACTCCCAGGACTCCCGCTACCACATGCAGGACTCCACCCAGGGCTTCGTGCCGGTCGACAAGGTCGTCGGGCGGGCCGTGGTCGTGGCGTGGCCGATCACCCGCTGGGCGACGCTGCCCGTCCCGGACACCTTCGACCAGCCGGGCATCGGGAACCAGACCAAGGCGACCGCCATGGGTCTCGGGGCCGCCGGACTGGGGCCCGTCGGGCTCGGCCCGGCCGCACTGGGCCTCGCCGGCGCGGTTCCGGTCGTGATGTGGCGCCGGCGGAGGCTGACCAGCGGGACTACCGGCAGGTAGGGTGCCGCCCAGGTCGTCGATCCCGGAAGTGTGGGGGCGCTGCAATGGGCGGAACGCAGGCAAGCGGTACTGAAGGAATACGCGGTGGCAAGGACGGCCGCGGCGGTCTCGGCCATGTGCTGTCGGGACTCGCCGTGGCCGTCGGCTTTGTGCTCTTCCTCGGCGGCTTCGTGTGGGGGGCGTTCGTCTACCAGCCCTACACGGTGCCGACCGACTCGATGATGCCGACGGTGAAGCCCGGCGACCGGGTGCTCGCCCAGCGGATCGACGGCGGACAGGTGCGGCGCGGCGACGTGGTCGTGTTCACTGATGCCATGTGGAGTGACTCGCCCATGGTCAAGCGGGTCGTCGGCGTCGGCGGCGACACCGTGAAGTGCTGCGGCCAGGGCGGCCGGCTCACCGTGAACGGCAAGGAGCTCGACGAACCGTACATCGAGCACACCAAGCCCGCGGCCGGGGCTGCGGGCACGGGTCTGGGCGTGGCCTCCGACACGCCGTTCGAGGTGACCGTGCCCGAGGGCAACCTCTTCCTGCTGGGCGACCGGCGGTCCGCCTCGCTCGACTCCCGGGCCCATCTCCAGGAGGCCGGCCAGGGCACCGTGGCCCGGTCGGCGGTCCGCGCCCGGGTCGACGCCCTCGCCTGGCCCTCCATGACGATGCTGGAGCGGCCCGGCACGTACGCCGCCCTGCCCGGCGGGACCTCGAAGCCGGGGCCGCTGCGCCTCCAGCTGGCCGCGGTGGTGGCCGGAGCCGCCCTGGTGGTGCTGGGAGCCGCGTACGGGCCCCTCGTGCGGGTCCTGGGGCGCGGGCGGCGGCGGGAGCCGGCCGGTGTCCGCTGACGCGGCCGCGGCGGGCGGCCCCCGCAAGGTGTCACGCGTGATCCTGCTGGACCCCGCGGACCGGATCCTGCTGCTGCACGGCTTCGAACCGGACGACCCGGCGGAGAACTGGTGGTTCACCCCGGGCGGCGGACTGGAGGGCGACGAGACCCGGGAGCAGGCCGCGCTGCGGGAGCTCGCCGAGGAGACCGGGATCACGGAGGTGGAACTGGGGCCGGTGCTGTGGCACCGGTACTGCTCCTTCCCGTTCGACGGGCGGCGCTGGGAGCAGGACGAGTGGTACTACCTGGCCCGCACCACCCGGACGCGGACCGAGACGGGCGGGCTCACCGAGCTGGAGCGGCGCAGCGTCACCGGTGCCAGGTGGTGGACTTCCGAGGAACTTCTCGCGGCCCGTGAGACGGTGTATCCGACCAGACTCGCCGAGTTGCTCCGTACGCTGCTCGACGACGGTCCTCCGGGTGCGCCGGTGGTCCTGGCCCCGGAAATCGTTTAGGGGCGCACGGGCCTGGCGCACAATAGGGGGACGCACGGCTGAAGGGGAACATGCCATGAGCGCCGAGGACCTCGAGAAGTACGAGACCGAGATGGAGCTGAAGCTCTATCGCGAGTACCGCGACGTCGTCGGGCTGTTCAAGTACGTGATCGAGACCGAACGCCGGTTCTACCTCACGAACGACTACGAGATGCAGGTGCACTCGGTCCAGGGGGAGGTGTTCTTCGAGGTCACGATGGCCGACGCCTGGGTGTGGGACATGTACCGGCCGGCCCGCTTCGTGAAGCAGGTGCGGGTGCTGACCTTCAAGGACGTGAACATCGAGGAGCTCAACAAGAGCGATCTCGAGCTGCCGGGCAGCTGACGCCCGCTCCTTCGCCGCCCGCGCGCGTCCCGCTTCGGATTCCCCCTCAGGAGTGAGGGGGTTGTCCACAATGCCCGGGCTGTCCACCAAGATCCACAGGGTGGGCGGGAGCGCGGGATCGTCGGGGGCGGAGGTGGTGCCCGATGAACGCGAAGGGCGTGGCACAGCAGGCATTGGGGCGGTACGGCGAGGAGCTCGCGGCGCGGCGGCTGACCGAGGCCGGGATGACCGTGATCGCACGGAACTGGCGGTGCCGCAGCGGAGAGATCGACATCGTCGCGCAGGACGGGGACGCCCTCGTCGTGTGCGAGGTCAAGACACGTCGGCCGGGGCGCTTCGAGCACCCCATGGCCGCCGTCCGCCCCGGCAAGGCCGAGCGATTGCGCCGGCTCGCCGGGCGCTGGCTCGCCGACCACGGCGGACCGCCCCCGGGCGGGGTGCGCATCGACCTCGTGGGAGTCCTGCTGCCGTGGCGCGGTGCGCCCGTGGTGGAGCACGTCCGGGGGGTGGCGTGATGGGGTTCGCACGCGCCTGCTCGGTGGCTCTGGCCGGCGTCGACGGAGTGGTGGTGGAGGTCCAGGCCGATCTGGAGCCCGGAGTCGCCGCCTTCACCCTGGTGGGGCTGCCCGACAAGACCCTGGTCGAGAGCCGGGACCGGGTACGGGCCGCCGTCGTGAACTCCGGCGCCGCATGGCCGCAGAAGAAGCTCACCGTCGGGCTCAGCCCGGCCTCCGTACCCAAATCGGGCGCCGGCTTCGACATGGCCGTCGCGGCAGCGGTGCTGGCTGCCGCGGAGGTGGTCGACCCCGCCGCGATCGCCGACCTGGTGCTCATCGGGGAGCTGGGGCTGGACGGCCGGGTCAGGCCGGTCCGGGGCATCCTCCCGGCGGTCCTCGCGGCGGCCGACGCCGGGTACCGGAACGTGGTGGTGCCGCAGCAGTGCGCCGCCGAGGCCATGCTCGTCCCGGATGTCTGCGTGCTCGGCGTCCGCAGCCTGCGCCAGCTGATCGCGGTCCTCACCGACGGGGAGGTCCCCGAGGAGGAAGCACCGGATCCGCAGGGGCGGCCGGACCCGATGCTGGCCGGGCTCGTGGTCCCGGGCGCCGGGCTCGGCACGGGGATTTCCCGGAGCCGGGCCGGGGAGGGCGGGTCCCCCGATTTCCCCGACCTCGGCGACGTCGCCGGCCAGCACGGCGCCCGCCGGGCCCTGGAGGTGGCCGCCGCCGGAGGCCACCACCTCTTCCTCAGCGGCCCACCGGGAGCCGGCAAGACGATGCTGGCCGAGCGGATCCCGTGGATCCTGCCACCGCTCTCGCGCCAGGACTCCCTGGAGGTCACGGCCGTCCACTCGGTCGCCGGGATCCTGCCGCCGGGCGAACCGCTGGTCGACCGGCCCCCGTACTGCGCGCCCCACCACTCGGCGACCATGCAGTCCCTGGTCGGCGGCGGAGCCGGGGCGCCCCGGCCCGGCGCCGTCTCCCTGGCCCACCGGGGCGTGTTGTTCCTGGACGAGGCCGCCGAGTTCAGCACCAAGGCGCTGGACGCGCTGCGCCAGCCCCTCGAATCGGGGCACGTGGTCATCGCCCGGGCCGCCGGGGTGGTGCGGCTGCCCGCCCGGTTCCTGATGGTGCTGGCGGCGAACCCCTGCCCGTGCGGGCGGCACACCCTGCTCGGCGCCGGCTGCGAATGCCCGGCCTCGGTGGTCCGGCGCTACCAGGCGAGACTGTCCGGGCCGCTGCTGGACCGGGTGGACCTGCGGGTGGAGGTACAGCCGGTCACCCGCTCCGACCTGCTGGGGCGCGGCGGTCGCGGGGAGGCCACGGCAGCCGTCGCCGACCGGGTGCGGGAGGCCAGGGACCGGGCCGCGGCCCGGCTCGCCGACACCCCGTGGCGGCTCAACGCCGAGGTGCCCGGGCACGAACTGCGGACCCGCTGGCAGGCGGCTCCCGGGGCGTTGGCGCAGGCCGAGCGGGACCTGGAGCGCGGGCTGCTCACCGCCCGCGGGCTGGACCGGGTGCTGCGGGTCGCCTGGACGGTGGCCGACCTGAGGGGCCGCGACCGCCCCGAGGCGCTGGACGTGGCCGTCGCCCTCGAACTGCGGACCGGAATCGCCCGAGGGGCGGCCCTGGCCATGGGAGCCGCGTCATGAGCGCCGCTGCCGGGCCCGAGCCCGCCGGGACGGGAGCCGCGGCCGGGCGTGAGCCGGACGCCGAGACCGCGGCGGCGGTCGGGCCCGGCCCGGAGCTGCTGGCCCGGGCGGCGCTGACCCGGGTGCTGGAGCCCGGCGACGAGCTCGGAGGGCGGTGGCTGCGCCAGCACGGCGCCGTCGCTCTGATACGGCTGCTGACCGGTCCGGACACCAAGGCGTCGGTCCTGGCCGGGGCGGGGGAGCAGCGGCTCGCCGGATACCGCAGACGGGCGGCGCTGGCCGACCCCCGGCGGGACCTGGCGACCGCAGCCCGGTACGGAGGGCGGTTCATCTGCCCCGGCTCGGCGCAGTGGCCGACCCAGCTGGACGACCTCGGCGACGCCCGGCCCGTCGGCCTCTGGCTGCGGGGCCGGCCGGACCTGCGGACCTGGGCGCTGCGCTCCGTCGCCGTGGTCGGGGCCCGGGCCTGCACCCCGTACGGGGCCCACATGGCCCAGACCCTGGCCGCCGGACTCGCCGAGCGGGGCTGGGTGGTGGTCTCGGGAGCGGCGTACGGGGTCGACGGCGCGGCCCATCGCGGGGCCCTCGCCTCGGGCGGTGCCACCGCCGCCGTGCTCGCCTGCGGGGTGGACGTCGCCTACCCGCGCGGACACGCCGGGCTCCTCGGCCGGATCGCCGGACAGGGGCTGGTGCTGGGGGAGCTGCCGCCCGGCAGCCACCCGACGCCCAGCCGGTTCGTCCTGCGCAACCGGGTCATCGCCGCGCTCACCCGGGGCACCGTGGTGGTCGAGGCGGCCCACCGCAGCGGCTCCCTGGTCACGGCCCGGCGGGCGCAGCAGCTCGGGCGGTTCACCATGGGCATCCCCGGACCGGCCACCAGCGGGCTCTCGGGCGGGGTGCACGAACTGCTGCGCGGCGAGGCCGTGCTCGTCACGGACGCCGCGGAAGTGGTCGAACTGGTCGGCGGCATGGGTGAACTGGCCCCCGAGCGGCGCGGCCCGGTGCTCGCCCGGGACCTGCTGGACCGGGACACCGCCCGCGTGCTCGAAGCCCTCCCCGCCGGCCGCCTCGCGCACGCGGACGAAGTGGCCCTCGCCGCGGGCACCGGTCCCGATGAAGTCATCGGCAGACTGTACGAACTTCACTCTCTGGGGTTCGTCGAACGGCAGGGCGAGGGCTGGCAGTTGACCACACGATCACCTGAGGGAGGCACACAAACCGGTGGTACCCGGCGAGGCGGTCGTTGACCTGGGGTGTTCCGGTGAAAGAGTGAAGCCGATGAGAGACGAGGTCTTCCCGGTGGCGGTCGCCGGGACCGGGCGCCAGGCGCCGGTCCCGGGTCGCCCGCGCGAGTCAGGACGCCCCGGGGCCCGTGCGCGATCCCGTACTCTTCGCGCACCGCGACACTCCCGTCACGCTACGCTCCCAAGGAATCCGGCTCCGGCAAAGGCGAAGCATGCCCCAGCACACCTCAGGGTCTGACCGCGCAGCGGTGCCCCCCGCTGCCCGCGGCAGCGTGCGGTCCACCGCGCCCTCGTCCCTGGAGGTGCTGTGGCGCTCGTACAAGGAGAGCGGCGACGAGCGGCTGCGGGAGCAGCTGATCCTGCACTACTCGCCCCTGGTGAAGTACGTGGCCGGCCGGGTCAGCGTGGGCCTGCCGCCCAATGTGGAACAGGCCGACTTCGTCTCGTCCGGGGTGTTCGGGCTGATCGACGCCATCGAGAAGTTCGACATCGGCCGGTCCATCAAGTTCGAGACGTACGCGATCACCCGGATCCGGGGCGCGATGATCGACGAGCTGCGGGCCCTGGACTGGATCCCGCGCTCGGTCCGGCAGAAGGCGCGGGCCGTGGAGCGGGCCTACGCCACCCTCGAAGCCCAGCTGCGCCGCACCCCGACCGAGCACGAGGTCGCCGGCGAGATGGGCGTCGGCGTGGAGGAACTCCACGCCGTGTTCAGCCAGTTGTCGCTGGCCAACGTGGTCGCCCTGGAAGAGCTGCTGCACGTCGGCGGGGAGGGCGGCGACCGGCTCTCGCTGATGGACACCCTGGAGGACACCGCCGCCGACAACCCGGTCGAGGTGGCCGAGGACCGCGAGCTGCGCAGGCTGCTGGCCCGGGCCATCAACACCCTGCCGGAGCGGGAGAAGACCGTGGTGACGCTGTACTACTACGAGGGCCTCACACTGGCCGAGATCGGCAACGTCCTCGGCGTCACCGAGAGCCGCGTCAGCCAGATCCACACCAAGTCGGTGCTCCAACTACGCGCAAAGCTGGCAGATGTCGGGCGCTGACCCAGCGCCACCTCCGTAAAGTGGAGACGTGCCCAGGATTCGAGCGGCCTCCGTGGCCGAGCACCGGTCGATGCAGCGCGCAGCCCTGCTGGATGCCGCGCGCTCCCTGCTGTCCGAAGGCGGGACGGAAGCACTGAGCTTCCCCGCCCTGGCGGAGCGCACGGGCCTCGCCCGCTCCTCCGTGTACGAGTACTTCCGCTCCCGCGCGGCCGTGGTCGAAGAGCTGTGCGCGGTGGACTTCCCCGTCTGGGCCGCCGAGATCGAGGCGGCGATGGAACAGGCGCCGTCCCCGGAGGCGAAGGTCGAGGCCTACGTGCGGAGCCAGCTCGGGCTGGTCGGGGACCGGCGGCACCGGGCCGTGGTCGCGATCTCGGCCAGTGAGCTGGACGCCGGGGCGAGGGAGAAGATCCGTGCCGCGCACGGGGGGCTGGTGGCGATGATCGTGGAGGCGCTCGGCGCCCTCGGCCACGAGCAGCCCCGGCTCGCCGCGATACTGCTGCAGGGGGTGGTCGATGCGGCGGTCCGGCGCATCGAGCTCGGCGCCGCCGAGGACCCCGCCGTGGTCACGGAGGCGGCCGTCGCCATGGCCCTGCGCGGCGTGCGGGGCTGAGGCCGCGGGGGCTCGGCCCGGGCCTCGCGGCTCAGTCGCCCGCCGCCGGAAGCGGCAGGAGTCTCGGGGTGGGCCGGGGGAGCAGGGTCAGGGGGTTCAGGTAGGCCTCGCCGGACAGCAGGCCCCAGTGGAGGCAGGGCTCCCCGCAGTGCGCGCCCTCCGTGAGGACCGCGACCACCTGGCCCGCCGTGACGTCCTCGCCCTCGGTGACCAGCGGCCGGACCGGTTCGTACGTGGTGCGCAGGCCGCCGGGGAGGGTGAGGGAGAGGACCCCGCGGCCGGCCACCGGGCCCGCGTAGTGGACCCGGCCCGGACCGACCGCCCGGAGTTCCGCGCCCACCGGGGCGGCCAGGTCCACCCCGCGGTGCCCCGCCGCGTAAGGGGTCGGGGGCGGGTCCCACCAGCGGGCCACCACCAGTGGGGGCGGGAGGGGGCGGCCCGTCGGCACGAGCGCCTGGGCCAGGGTCAGGATGAGCGTGAGCAGCAGTGTCGTCATACCGTCCAGGTTGCCGCGCCGTCGCGCAGCGTGAGCGTGCCTGTGGACGGGCGGCCGGGTGTGGACAACGGCGTCACCTGGCATACCGCCCGGTCCCGTACACTTCTTACGGCGATCCGGGTCACCGGGTCGACTTCGCACGCCCCAGCACCAGCCGCTCAGGCCGGGTGAAAGCGTCTCTCGGTCCCCTCTCCGGGGGCAGGGCGCGGTGGGGCGTCAGGAACCAAACCGAGAAACCAAGGAGATGGCCATGGCCGTCGTAACGATGCGGGAGCTGCTGGAAAGCGGCGTCCACTTCGGTCACCAGACCCGTCGCTGGAACCCGAAGATGAAGCGCTTCATCTTCACCGAGCGCAACGGCATCTACATCATCGACCTGCTCCAGTCGCTGTCGTACATCGACCGCGCCTACGAGTTCGTCAAGGAGACCGTTGCCCACGGCGGCTCCATCATGTTCGTCGGCACCAAGAAGCAGGCCCAGGAGGCCATCGCCGAGCAGGCGACGCGTGTCGGCATGCCGTACGTCAACCAGCGCTGGCTGGGTGGCATGCTCACCAACTTCTCCACCGTCTACAAGCGCCTCCAGCGTCTGAAGGAGCTTGAGGCGATCGACTTCGAGGACGTCGCCGCCTCGGGTCTCACCAAGAAGGAGCTCCTGGTCCTCTCCCGCGAGAAGACCAAGCTGGAGAAGACCCTCGGTGGTATCCGCGAGATGTCGAAGGTTCCCAGCGCCGTCTGGATCGTCGACACCAAGAAGGAGCACATCGCCGTCGGTGAGGCGCGCAAGCTGCACATCCCGGTCGTCGCGATCCTCGACACCAACTGCGACCCCGACGAGGTCGACTACAAGATCCCGGGCAACGACGACGCGATCCGCTCCGTCACCCTGCTCACCCGCGTGATCGCCGACGCCGTCGCCGAGGGCCTCATCGCCCGCTCCGGCGCTGCGACCGGTGACTCGAAGCCGGGCGAGAAGGCCGCCGCCGAGCCGCTCGCCGAGTGGGAGCGCGACCTGCTTGAGGGCGAGAAGAAGGCCGACGACGCCGAGGCCGCCCCGGCCGAGGCCGCTGTCGAGGCCCCCGCCGCCGAGGCTGCCCCGGCTGCCGACGCCGAGCAGGCCTGACCCACTGAGAGCGCCCGGCGTTCACGCGCCGGGCACTCACAGCACGGACGATGACGGCGGGGGAGCCGCGCCACAAGCGCGGCGCCTCCGCCGTTCACCCGTAGATCTACGACTTCGAGAGAGAATCACAGACTCATGGCGAACTACACCGCCGCTGACGTCAAGAAGCTCCGCGAGCTCACCGGCGCCGGCATGATGGACTGCAAGAACGCGCTGGTCGACTCCGACGGTGACGTCGACAAGGCCATGGAAGCGCTCCGTATCAAGGGTCAGAAGGGCGTCGCCAAGCGCGAGGGCCGTTCTGCCGAGAACGGTGCCGTCGTCTCCCTCATCGCGGACGACAACACCTCCGGTGTCATCGTCGAGCTGAAGTGCGAGACGGACTTCGTCGCCAAGGGTGACAAGTTCCTGGCCGTCGCCAACCAGCTGGCCGCCCACGTCGCCGCCACCTCCCCCGCCGACATCGAGGCGCTCCTCGCGTCCGAGATCGAGGCCGGCAAGACCGTCCAGGCGTTCGTGGACGAGGCCAACGCCAACCTCGGCGAGAAGATCGTCCTGGACCGCTTCGCGCAGTTCTCCGGCGGTTACGTCACGGCGTACATGCACCGCACCATGCCCGACCTGCCGTTCCAGATCGGTGTCCTGGTCGAGCTCGACAAGGAGAACGCCGAGGTCGCCCGCGGCGTCGCGCAGCACATCGCCGCGTTCGCCCCGCAGTGGCTGTCCGCCGAGGACGTCCCGGCCGAGAAGGTCGAGTCCGAGCGCCGCATCGCCGAAGAGGTCACCCGCGCGGAGGGCAAGCCCGAGGCTGCCATCGCCAAGATCGTCGAGGGTCGCGTCAACGGCTTCTTCAAGGAGGCCACCCTCCTCGGCCAGCCGTACGCGCTGGACAACAAGAAGTCCGTCCAGAAGGTTCTGGACGAGGCCGGTGTCACCCTGAAGCGCTTCTCGCGCATCAAGGTCGGCATCTGAGTCCGTCCGTACAACGACGGACACCGGACCCCGGTAGGGTCTGAAGCAGTCGTCCGCGTACGCGCGGAACGACCGCAGATCTGACGAGGAGGCCATTGCCGCAGAGGGAACCGCGAGGACCCACCGGCAATGGCCTTCTTCGTATGTGCACGAGGAGATCTCCATGAATCAGGGCGTGGACCCCCACACCGCTTCCGACGACAAGAGCGACCACGACAAGAAGGGCCGCCGCTTCATGCTGAAGCTGTCGGGCGAAGCCTTCTCCGGTGGTGGAGGACTGGGCGTCGACCCCGACGTCGTCCATGCCATCGCGCGCGAAATCGCCGCGGTGGTCCGTGACGGCGCGGAGATCGCCGTCGTGATCGGCGGCGGAAACTTCTTCCGCGGCGCCGAACTCCAGCAGCGCGGCATGGACCGTGCGCGGTCCGACTACATGGGCATGCTCGGCACCGTCATGAACTGCCTCGCCCTCCAGGACTTCCTGGAGAAGGAAGGCATCGACTCCCGTGTGCAGACGGCCATCACCATGGGCCAGGTCGCGGAGCCGTACATCCCGCTGCGCGCCGTACGGCACCTGGAGAAGGGGCGCGTCGTGATCTTCGGCGCCGGCATGGGCATGCCGTACTTCTCCACCGACACCACGGCCGCCCAGCGCGCCCTGGAGATCGACGCCGAGGCCCTGCTCATGGGCAAGAACGGCGTCGACGGCGTCTACGACTCCGACCCGAAGAAGAACCCCGACGCGGTGAAGTTCGACGCACTGGAGTACAGCGAGGTGCTCTCCCGCGACCTCAAGGTCGCCGACGCCACCGCCATCACGCTGTGCCGCGACAACAAGCTGCCGATCCTGGTCTTCGAGCTGCTCGCCGAGGGCAATATCGCCCGCGCCGTCAAGGGTGAGAAGATCGGCACGCTCGTGAGCGACCAGGGCACCCGGGCCTGAGCGTCCCGACGCCGGGCCCGGCCCCGCAGGGCCGAGCCCGCCCCGCCCGCCTGAACCATCCATATCTGACATGCAGGAGCACGTGGTGATCGAAGAAATCCTCCTCGAGGCCGAGGAGAAGATGGAGAAGGCCGTCGTCGTCGCCAAGGAAGACTTCGCCGCGATCCGCACCGGTCGTGCGCACCCGGCGATGTTCAACAAGATCGTGGCGGACTACTACGGCGCCATCACCCCCATCAACCAGCTCGCGTCCTTCTCGGTGCCCGAGCCGCGCATGGCGATCGTGACCCCGTTCGACAAGAGCGCCCTGCGCAACATCGAGCAGGCCATCCGCGACTCCGACCTGGGTGTCAACCCCAGCAACGACGGCAACATCATCCGGGTGACCTTCCCCGAGCTGACGCAGGACCGCCGCAAGGAGTACATCAAGGTCGCGCGCACCAAGGCCGAGGACTCCAAGGTCTCGATCCGCTCCATCCGCCGCAAGGCGAAGGACGCCCTCGACAAGCTCGTCAAGGACAAGGAGTCCGGCGAGGACGAGGTGCGCCGCGCGGAGAAGGAGCTCGACGACACCACCGCGAAGTACGTCGCGCAGGTGGACGAGCTGCTCAAGCACAAGGAAGCCGAGCTCCTCGAGGTCTGATGAACGACTCTCCCTGGGCCACGGAGCCGGTTCCGGCGGGTCCCGCATACGATGCGCTGGTGGGCCCGCACACTCGGCCCATGTCCATCGTGCCCGATGCCGCCGGCCGTGACTTCGACGACCGGGAAGTACGCGATCGGGGGGCCGCCGCCGACGGTGGCTTCCCGATCCGCACCGAGATGCCGCCGCAGGAGCCCATGCCCAGCCCCCCGCCCCCGCCCTCGCAGGCACCGCAGGACGCCTCGCCCCCGCCGCAGAAGAAGCGGGCTGGGCGAGACCTGCGTGCCGCCATAGGGGTCGGTGTCGGCCTCGGTGCGGTGATCTTCGCTTCGCTGTTCATCGTCAAGGCGGTCTTCGTCGGCGTCATCGTCGTCGCGGTCGTCGTGGGCCTGTGGGAGCTCACCTCCCGGCTCCAGGAGAAGAAGGGCATCAAGGCGCCGCTCGTCCCGCTCGCGGTCGGCGGCGCCGCCATGGTCATCGCCGGATACGTCCGGGGGGCCGAGGGTGCCTGGGTGGCCATGGCCCTGACCGCGCTGGCCGTCCTGGTCTGGCGGATGACCGAGGCGCCCGAGGACTACCTCAAGGACGTCACGGCGGGTGTCTTCGCGGCGTTCTACGTGCCCTTCCTGGCCACCTTCGTCGCGATGCTGCTCACCGCCGACGACGGCCCGCAGCGGGTGGTCACCTTCCTGGTCCTGACCGTGGTCAGCGACACGGGGGCCTACGCGGTGGGCTGGCGCTTCGGCAAGACCAAGCTGGCGCCGCGCATCAGCCCGGGCAAGACCCGCGAGGGGCTGATCGGCGCGGTGGCCTTCGCGATGGCCGCCGGCGCGCTGTGCATGGAGTTCCTGATCGACGGGGGCGCCTGGTGGCAGGGCCTGCTGCTCGGTCTCGCCGTCGCGGTCAGCGCCACGCTGGGCGACCTCGGCGAGTCGATGATCAAGCGGGACCTGGGCATCAAGGACATGGGTACGCTGCTGCCGGGCCACGGTGGCATCATGGACCGGCTCGACTCCCTGCTGCCGACCGCCCCGGTGGTGTGGCTGCTGCTGGCGGCATTCGTCGGCACGGGCTGAAACCGGCCTCCGCGGCTTCCGGCCCGGGGGCGGTTCACCGGAGCGACCCCGCTGAGCCGGGACGACGTAGATCCAAAGTCTCCGGGTGGGTCCGGGCGGTTACTCTTGAAAGGCGCGCTGCTTCTGCGGCGCGCCTTTCGTCTTACGAGGAGTACCAGCCATGGCCCGCCCCGTCCCGGGAGAGCTCACCTTCGTCGCCCCTCGCGGAGCAAAGAAGCCGCCCCGGCATCTCGCCGACCTCACGCCCGAGGAGCGGCGCGAGGCGGTCGCCGCGATCGGTGAGAAGCCCTTCCGGGCCAAGCAGCTCTCGCAGCACTACTTCGCCCGGTACGCGCACGACCCGGCCGAGTGGACCGACATTCCGGCGGGCTCGCGCGAGAAGCTCCAGCAGGAGCTGCTCCCCGAGCTGATGAACGTCGTCCGGCACATCTCGTGCGACAACGACACCACCCGCAAGACCCTGTGGAAGCTGCACGACGGCACCCTCGTCGAGTCCGTGCTGATGCGCTACCCCGACCGGGTCACCATGTGCATCTCCTCGCAGGCCGGCTGCGGCATGAACTGCCCGTTCTGCGCCACCGGCCAGGCGGGTCTGGACCGTAACCTGTCCACTGCCGAGATCGTCCACCAGATCGTCGACGGCATGCGCGCCCTGCGCGACGGCGAGGTTCCCGGCGGCCCGGCCCGGCTTTCCAACATCGTCTTCATGGGCATGGGCGAGCCGCTGGCGAACTACAAGCGGGTCGTCGGCGCCATCCGCCGCCTCACCGACCCCGAGCCCGACGGCCTGGGCATCTCGCAGCGCGGCATCACCGTCTCCACCGTCGGCCTGGTCCCGGCGATGCTGCGGTTCGCCGACGAGGGCTTCAAGTGCCGCCTCGCGGTCTCGCTGCACGCCCCGGACGACGAGCTGCGCGACACCCTCGTCCCGGTGAACACCCGCTGGAAGGTCCGCGAGGTCCTCGACGCGGCCTGGGAGTACGCCGAGAAGTCCAGCCGCCGGATCTCCATCGAGTACGCCCTGATCCGCGACATCAACGACCAGGCCTGGCGCGGCGACCTCCTCGGCCGCCTGCTCAAGGGCAAGCGCGTCCATGTCAACCTGATCCCGCTGAACCCGACGCCGGGCTCGAAGTGGACCGCCTCGCGTCCCGAGGACGAGCGGGCCTTCGTGGAGGCCATCGCCCGCCACGGCGTGCCGGTGACCGTACGCGACACCCGCGGTCAGGAGATCGACGGCGCGTGCGGGCAGCTGGCCGCGTCGGAGCGCTAGACGCTGTCGTCAAAGTAGCGCCGGTCCGGCCCGCGGCGTCCGGTGCCGTGCATCGCAAGGCGGAGGGGCTCCCGATTACTGGGCGTACTTGGGTGCCCCGACAACGCTGGGGGCACCTCCCAGCGGTAGCTGGGGGACGAGGTGCGGTGCCGGGCGTCGCGGGCCTGGGGGCACCTCCCAGCGGTAGCTGGGGGAGGGACTTTGACGACAGGGCCTAGCCCGCGGCCTGGGCTTTTCTCCGCCGCGATTCGGCCACGGGGTACCCTGTGGCCGAACCAATTGCATATTCCGACAGGGGAGCGCCACAGCGCTGAGAGTGCGGCAACCGTCATCCGCAGACCCTCTGAACCTCGCCCCGGTCATTCGGGGTAGGAAGTTCGGTCACCACTCAAGCTGTTGCGCCCTGCCCGGCTACCGCTCGCACTGAGCGCCGGGCAGGGCCGCGTCTTCTCCTGGTCATCCCAGGAGGAATTCACCAGTGAGCACCACCAAGAAGTTCGCGGGCGCAGCGCTCGCGGCCGCGCTCGGCGTCGCCACGCTCAGCGCCTGCGGCGGCGACGCCAAGGACAAGTCCGCGTCCGGCGCGAGCGAGGCGCCGAAGTCCAAGACGGTCACGCTCGTCTCCCACGACTCCTTCAACGTGACCGAATCGGTCCTCAAGGAGTTCGAGCAGCAGAGCGGCTACACCGTCAAGGTCCTGAAGTCCGGGGACGCGGGCGCCGCCCTCAACCAGGAGATCCTCACCAAGGGCTCCCCGCGCGGCGACGTCTTCTTCGGTGTGGACAACACGCTCCTCTCGCGCGCCCTCGACAACGGGATCTTCACGCCGTACGAGGCCAAGGGCCTGGCCGGCGTGAAGCCCGAGTACGTGCTCGACAAGGAGCACCGGGTCACCCCGATCGACTCCGGCGACATCTGCGTCAACTACGACAAGGCCTACTTCGCCGACAAGAAGCTCGCCCCGCCGCAGACGCTGGACGACCTGATCAAGCCGGAGTACAAGAACCTGCTGGTCACCGAGAACGCGGCGACCTCCTCGCCGGGTCTCGGCTTCCTCCTGGCCTCCGTCGGCAAGTACGGCGAGGACGGCTGGAAGGACTACTGGACCAAGCTGAAGGCCAACGGCGTCGAGGTCGTCGACGGCTGGGAGCAGGCCTACAACGAGCGCTTCTCGGGCTCCGCGGGAGGCAAGAAGGCCAAGGGCGACCGCCCGCTGGTCGTCTCCTACGCCTCCAGCCCGCCGGCCGAGGTCCTCTACGGCGACCCGCAGCCGGCCGAGGCCCCCACGGGCGTCTCCACCGGCACCTGCTTCCGCCAGGTCGAGTTCGCGGGCCTGCTCAAGGGCGCGAAGAACCAGGAGGGCGGCAAGGCGCTCCTGGACTTCCTGGTGAGCAAGAAGTTCCAGGAGGACATGCCGCTCCAGATGTTCGTGAACCCGGTGACCGAGGACGCGAAGCTGCCGGAGCTGTTCACGAAGCACGGCGTGGTCGTCGAGAAGCCCGAGAACGTCGCTCCGGAGACCATCGCCAAGAACCGTGAGCAGTGGGTCAAGACATGGTCCTCGCTCGTCGTGAAGTAGGACGCGAGAGCACTCCTGCGAAGGAGGGCGCACGCGGTACGGCCGTCAGGCTCGCCCTGATCGCCGTACCGCTCGCCTTCTTCGGGCTGTTCTTCGCCTATCCCGTCGCCGCGATCGTCGGCCGGGGGATCAAGACCGACGAGGGCTGGCAGTTCGGCCGGATCGGCGAGGTGCTGGCCCGGCCCGACATCGCCGAGGTGCTCTGGTTCACCACCTGGCAGGCCTTTGCGTCCACGGCGCTCACGCTGCTGATCGCACTCCCCGGCGCGTACGTCTTCGCGCGCTTCGAGTTCCCCGGGAAAGAGCTGCTGCGGGCGCTGGTCACGGTCCCGTTCGTGCTGCCGACGGTCGTGGTCGGCACTGCCTTCCTGGCGCTGGTCGGGCGGGGCGGGCTGCTGGACGAGCTGTGGGGCGTCCGGCTCGACACCACCGTGTGGGCGATCCTGCTCGCGCACGTCTTCTTCAACTACGCCGTCGTCGTACGGACGGTCGGCGGCCTGTGGGCGCAGCTGGACCCGCGCCAGGAGGAAGCCGCCCGGGTGCTGGGCGCAGGGCGGTTCGCCGCCTGGCGGCGGGTGACCCTGCCCGCGCTCGGGCCGGCGGTGGCCGCGGCCTCGCTGATGGTGTTCCTGTTCACCTTCACCTCCTTCGGCGTCGTGCAGATCCTGGGCGGGCCTTCGTACGCCACCCTTGAGGTGGAGGTCTACCGGCAGACCGCCCAGCTGCTGGACCTGTCGACGGCCGCCGTCCTCACGATGGTCCAGTTCGTGGCGGTCGGGCTGATCCTCGCCGTCCACGCCTGGACCGTGCGCAGGCGGGAGACCGCGTTGCGGCTGGTGGACCCGGCGCGGACCGCGCACCAGCCGAGCGGGCCGGGGCAGCGAGCCCTGCTGGGCGGGGTGCTGCTCACGGTGGCGCTGCTGATCGTGGCGCCGCTGGCCGTGCTGGTGGAACGTTCCTTCGATGCCCCGGGCGGGTACGGGTTCGGCTTCTACCGCGCGCTCCAGGACGCCGGCGCCGGCGGCGGAACGTTCCTGGTGCCTCCGCTGGAGGCGATCTGGAACTCCCTGCAGTACGCACTCGCCGCCACCGCCATCGCCCTGCTGATCGGGGGGCTCGCGGCAGCGGCACTGACCCGGCGCGGGGGGCGCTTCGTGCGCGGGTTCGATGCGCTGCTGATGCTTCCGCTCGGGGTGTCGGCGGTGACGGTCGGTTTCGGCTTCCTGATCACCCTGGACGAGCCGCCTCTGGATCTGCGGACCTCGTGGATCCTGGTGCCGCTGGCGCAGGCGCTGGTGGGCGTGCCGTTCGTCGTACGGACCATGCTGCCGGTGCTGCGCGCCGTGGACGCGCGGCTGCGTGAGGCCGCGGCGGTGCTCGGGGCGTCCCCGCTGCGGGCCTGGCGGGAGGTGGATCTGCCGCTGGTGCGGCGGGCGCTGCTGATCGCGGCCGGGTTCGCCTTCGCCGTCTCGCTCGGGGAGTTCGGCGCGACCGTCTTCATCGCGCGGCCCGACCGTCCGACGCTGCCGGTGGCCGTGGCGCGGCTGCTGGGGCGTGCCGGTGAGCTGAACTACGGGCAGGCGATGGCCCTGAGCACGATTCTGATGCTGGTGTGCGCGGCGTCCCTGCTGGTGCTGGAGCGGCTGCGCCCCGACAAGACCTCGGGAGAGTTCTGATGACGTTGCTCGAACTGGCCGGGGTGTCGGTCCGCTTCGGCGAACGCGCAGTCGTCGACTCGGTGGACCTGGAGGTCGCCGAGCAGGAGACCGTGTGCGTGCTCGGACCGAGCGGAAGCGGCAAGTCCACGCTGCTGAGGGTCGTCGCCGGACTCCAGCCGGTCTCGGCCGGGCGGGTCCTGCTGGGCGGTGCGGACCAGGCGCGCGTGCCCGTACACCGGCGCGGGGTCGGCCTGATGTTCCAGGACCACCAGCTGTTCCCGCACCGGAACGTCGGCGGGAACGTCGCGTTCGGCCTGCGCATGCGCGCCGCCGGGCGGTCGTCGAGCCGCTCGTACGAGGCCCGCGTCGCGGAACTGCTGGAGCTGGTCGGGCTCCCCGGGTCCCAGGGCCGCTCGGTGTCCTCCCTGTCGGGCGGTGAACAGCAGCGGGTCGCCCTGGCCCGGGCGCTGGCCCCGTCACCGCGGCTGCTGATGCTCGACGAACCGCTGGGGCAGCTGGACCGGGGGCTGCGCGAGCGGCTGGTGGTGGAGCTGCGGGGGCTGTTCTCCCGGCTCGGGACCACGGTGCTGGCCGTCACCCACGACCAGGGCGAGGCCTTCGCCCTGGCCGACCGGGTGGTGGTGATGCAGGAAGGGCGGATCGCGCAGGCCGGGACCCCGCTGGCGGTCTGGCAGCGGCCGGCCTCGGAGTTCGTGGCGCGGTTCCTCGGGTTCGAGAACGTGGTCCCGGCGACGGTTTCGGGCGGGGCCGCGGCGACCGCGTGGGGCAAGGTCCCGGTGCCGACCGGGTCCCCGGAGGGCGAGCAGCGGATCCTGATCAGGCCGGCGGGAGTCGTCCTCGCCGCCGCCGGCCTGCGCTGCGAGGTGCTCGCCCGCACCTTCCGCGGCACGCACGTGGCGCTTCGGCTGCGGCCGGAGGCGGGGCCGGTTCTGGAGGCCGAGTGCGCCCTGGCCGCGGCCCCGGCCGTGGGCGACCGGGTCGCGGTGTCGTTCACCCCGGCCGAGGTGGTCGTCCTCCCGGCGGCGTGAGCGCTGCGTTCGGGCGGGCGCCGCGGTCAGGCAGCCGGGGCCGGTTCCGGGGCCGGTTCCGGGGCGTCGGCTCCGGCCGCGTCGTGGTTGCCGTACCAGGCGACCGCGACCGCGCCCGTGACGGCCAGGACGAAGCCGAGGACCGCGAGCCACGCCAGGCCCGGCCGGGACGCGTCGCCCAGCCACAGCACGCCGATCGCACCCGGCAGAACGGTCTCGCCGACCACCAGCGCGGCCGTCGCGCCGTTCACCGAGCCGATCTGGAGGGCGACCGTGTGCAGGTACATGCCACCGACGCCGGCCAGCAGGATGGCGTAGAGGGCCGGGTCGGCGAGCAGCGTCCCAAGGTCGAACGGGTCGATGCCGTCGAGGATCCGGACGCCGACGCCCAGCGCGCCGAAGGCCAGGCCCGACAGGAGGCCCGCCAGGATCGCCGCCCGGGCGCCCAGGAGACGGACGGCCACCGTGCCACCCGCGATGATCAGCAGCGTCACCGCGAACAGCCACCAGTGCGTGGCCATCGGGGCGTGGTGGCCGCCCTCGTGGCCCGCCGCCGTCGCCAGCAGGACCAGCGCCGCGCAGACGACCCCGATCGAGGCCCATTCCTTCCGGGTCAGCCGGATGCCCAGCATCCTCACGCTGAGTACGGCCGTGATCACCAGGTTGGCGCTGATCACCGTCTGGGACAGGAAGAGGGGCAGCAGCCGGGCGGCCAGTGCGCCCAGCCCGAAGCCCACGAAGTCGAGGATGGTGCCGACGATGAATTCCCACGTCATCGCCGCCTTGGCGGTCGACGAGAGGTTGGGGCCGCCGTGCGCGGTCACGCCGGCGGCGGCCGGGGACGTCCGGGCCGCCCTGCGTGAGCCGACGGCTTGCAGGACGGACCCCGTGCCGTAGCAGATGGACGCCGCGATCGCGGTCAGCAGGCCTATGAGCACCGAGGGCTCCGTTCACGTCTGGCAGGGTTTTGCGCTTTGATTACCTAAGGCAGACGTGTGATCGGGCCGGGAAGTTGCCTCGGGCCGCTGCTCACTTCATCGCGGCGAGTGCGGCGGGAACCTCGTCCACCGAATCGACCAGTGCTATCCGGGACTCCATCGCGCGGCCGCGCGCCAGCGCTTGCAGCAGCGGCCACGCCGGCAGGTGCTCGGTCCAGTGAGCGCGTCCGACGAGCACCATCGGGGCCGGCTCGCCCCGCGACCCGTAATAGTTCGGCGTGGCGTTGTCGAAGATCTCCTGGAGGGTGCCCGCTGCGCCCGGCAGGAAGACGACCCCCGCGGTCGACCGGGCGAGCAGCCCGTCCTCCCGGGTGGCGTTCGCGAAGTACTTGCCGATGTGGCCGGCGAAGGCGTTCGGCGGCTCGTGCCCGTAGAACCAGGTCGGGATCCCCACCGAATCGCCGCCGCCGGGCCAGCGGCCCCGTACGGCGAACGCCGCCTGCGCCCAGTCGGACACCGAGGGCTCGAACGAAGGGGCCTTGGCCAGGATCTCCAAGGCCTCCGCGAGGGCCTCGTCGGGGGCGGGCGCCAGGTAGGCGCCGAGGTTGGCCGCCTCCATGGCGCCGGGGCCGCCGCCGGTGGCCACCGTCAGCCCGGACCGGGCCAGCTCCCGGCCGAGCTCCGCCGCGCCCCGGTAGTCCAGCCCGCCGCGGGCCATGGCGTGGCCGCCCATGACGCCCACCACCCGGGCGCCGGCGAGGTGCTCGTCGAGGGCGTCGGAGATCGCGTCGTCGTGGACGGACCGCAGCATCGAGGAGAAGACGTCGCCGTCCGCCTTGGTCTCCTGGAACCAGGCGTACGACTGGGCGTCCAGCGTGGCCTCGTAGCCGGCGGACAGCCCGGTGAACAGCTCGTCGGCGGTGTACAGCAGGCCGCGGTACGGGTTGAACGGCAGGTCCGGCACCGGAGGGAAGACCAGCGCGCCGTCCGCGCGCACCTTTGCCGAGGCGTCGGGCTCCATCGCGCAGCCCAGGAAGACTGCGGTGGAGGTGTCGGCGGACAGCAGGGCGAACGTGCGCTCCAGCAGGTTGACCGACTGGATCCGGTAGCCGCTGAGCGAGCCGCGGGCCACGACCTGGTCGAATTCGGCGAGCGTCTCGATCTCGATGTCTGCGTTGACCATTCGGCCCACCCTAAGGGCTGCCCGTGTCAGCGGGTCAACGCCAGCGACGTCAGCTGTGCCACACCCCACACGACCGGTGCGCACACCGCGAGCAGCGCGGCGGCCCGCAGGGTCGCGGCTGTACGCAGGACCGTGCCGGCGGCGCCGAGGTCGTGCAGGGTCGCGCGGGTGGCGGAGCGGTCCTGGCGGACCTCGACGGCGCAGGTGAGCAGGGTCGCGGCCACGCACAGCACCACCAGGGCGCAGGCGGGTCCCGTCAGCGGGCCCAGCGGGACGGCGATGCCGCCGTGTTCGCGCAGGGCCGCGGCGGTGAGGGCGCCCGCGCCGACCGCGCACAGCACCCCGAGCGGGCGGCCCAGTCGGGGCGCCTCCTCCTGGAGGGCCCGCCCGGCCAGCAGCCGCAGTCCGCCCGGGCGGGCCGCCTGGACCAAGGCCCCGCAGGCGTAGGCCAGTCCCGGGCCCGCGAGGGAGAGCCCGACGGCGGTGAGCGCCCAGCCGGCCGGCATCCCGGCGCCGCCGAGGCCCGCGTACGCCTCGACCGCCAGTCCGCAGGCGGTGAGTGCGATGCCCCAGGGCAGGGCGGTCTGCGGGGCCAGCGGCGGGTGCGGGCGCAGGGCGAGGGCCGTCGCGGCCGAGGCGGTGAGCGGGAGCAGGGCCAGCAGGGTGAGGGCGGCCGCCACGGGCAGCGGCCGGTCGGCGTGCAGCAGTCCGGCCCCGGCGCCGTCGAAGGGCAGGCCGGTGAGGTCGCCCCGCAGGTGCAGGAAGGCGGCCAGGGCGAGGGCGCTGCCCAGGGTGCACGAGACGGCGGTGGAGAACGCCGCGACGAGGGTGAGCCGTACGGGGCCCAGCCCGACGGCGTCCAGGCCTTCCCGGGGCCGGGTCGCGGGGTCGGTCCGGGCGACGGCGACTGCGAACTGCACGGTGACGGCGAGCGGGATCAGGGCCCACAGCAGGCGGGGGAACGATCCGGCAGGCCGGGCGGTGGCCCCGGCGAGCACGTAGAGCAGGAGGAATCCGGTGCCGGCGCAGGCGGCGGCGACCAGCAGCCGGCGCAGCTGGACGAGCGGGCGGGCGCCGCGGGCTAGGCGGAGAGCGAGCACGCGGCCTGGCCTTCCGGGGTCTCGTCGGGAGGGCCCCCGACGCCGTCCACGCCGATGGCGACGGCGGCAGCGGCCTCGGCGGGGCGGCCGTCGAGCAGCTCGACCCGGCGCTCGGCGACGGCCGCCGTCTCCTCGTCATGGGTGGCCAGCAGCACGGTGATCTCGTGCGAGCGGGCCGCGGTGGTGAGGTTGCGGAGCAGCAGGGCCCGCTCGGCGCGGTGCAGCGGGGCGGTGGGCTCGTCGGCGAAGACCACCGCGGGCTCGTTGACCAGGGCCCGGGCGAGGGCGACCCGCTGGGACTCGGCGCGGGTCAGTGCGCCGGGGCGCTTGCGGGCGAACGCGCCGAGGTCGAGGCGGTCCAGCCATTCGCAGGCGACGGCCTTGGCGGTCCGGTGGGAGCTGCCGGCGATGAGCAGGGGCAGTGCCGCGTTCTCCCACACCCTGAGCTCGGGCAGCAGCATCGGATCGGGGCCGATCCAGCCGAACCGGTCTAGGCGCATCCGTTCGCGGGAGGCGGCGCTCATGGTGTGGACGGGCGCGCTGTTGAACCAGATCTCGCCCTGCTCGGGCACCAGGTGTCCGGCCAGGCAGCGCAGCAGGGTGGTCTTCCCGCTGCCGCGCGGGCCGGTCAGGGCCAGGATCTCGCCCTGGCGGACGCCGAGCGAGACTCCGACGAGGCCGGGTGAACCTCCCCCGGACTTCGTCCGGGGGGACCCCCAGTGGGAGTAGTGAACGGACCGTGCCCAGAGGACGTCATTGTCCGGTGGGGCGTTGTCCGATGGAGCCACCATGGCGTACACCTCCGTCCGGGGGAACGAAGCGGAACCGGTTCAGTCACTGGCGCCGCACTGAGATGTAAAGAGATGAACGTCTTGGATGGTGACAGCACACGGCCCGGACCCCCGCGTTCTCACTCGAACGGAGGATCCGGGCCGCGGGGCCGGACGATTTACAGCTTGGTCCACGCCTCGGTGAGCACCGAGCGCAGGATGCCTTCGATCTCGTCGAAGGTGCCCTGGTCCGCGGTCAGCGGCGGGGCCAGCTGGATGACCGGGTCGCCACGGTCGTCGGCACGGCAGTACAGGCCGTTGTCGAAGAGCGCCTTGGAGAGGAAGCCGTAGAGCACGCGCTCCGTCTCCTCGTCCGTGAAGGACTCCTTGGTGACCTTGTCCTTGACGAGCTCGATGCCGTAGAAGTAGCCGTTGCCGCGGACGTCTCCGACGATCGGCAGGTCGTGCAGCTTCTGCAGCGTCTTGAGGAAGGCGCCCTCGTTGTCCAGCACGTGCTGGTTGAGGCCTTCCTTGTCGAAGATGTCGAGGTTGGCGATCGCCACCGCGGACGACACGGGGTGTCCGCCGAAGGTGTAGCCGTGCAGGAAGGTGTTGTCACCCTTGTAGAACGGCTCGGCGAGGCGGTCCGAGATGATGCAGGCACCGATCGGGGAGTAGCCCGAGGTCATGCCCTTGGCGCAGGTGATCATGTCCGGTACGTAGTCGAACTTGTCACAGGCGAACATCGTGCCGAGGCGGCCGAAGGCGCAGATCGTCTCGTCGGAGACGAGGAGCACGTCGTACTCGTCGCAGATCTCGCGGACCCGCTGGAAGTACCCGGGCGGCGGCGGGAAGCAGCCGCCGGCGTTCTGCACCGGCTCCAGGAAGACGGCGGCGACGGTGTCGGCGCCCTCGAAGAGGATCTGCTGCTCGATCTGGTCGGCGCACCAGCGGCCGAAGGCCTCGGGGTCGTCGCCGTGGATCGGGGCGCGGTAGATGTTGGTGTTCGGCACCTTGTGCGCGCCGGGGACCAGCGGCTCGAACGGGGCCTTCAGGGCCGGCAGGCCGGTGATGGACAGCGCGCCCTGGGGGGTGCCGTGGTAGGCGACCGCACGCGAGATGACCTTGTACTTGGTGTGCTTGCCCTGCAGCTTGAAGTACTGCTTGGCGAGCTTCCACGCGGTCTCGACGGCCTCGCCGCCACCGGTGGTGAAGAAGACCTTGTTCAAGTCGCCCGGCGCATAGTGGGCGAGGCGCTCGGCCAGCTCGACGGCCTTGGGGTGCGCGTACGACCACACGGGGAAGAAGGCGAGTTCCTGGGCCTGCTTGTAGGCGACCTCGGCCAGTTCCTTGCGGCCGTGACCGGCGTTGACGACGAACAGTCCGGCGAGACCGTCCAGGTAGCGCTTGCCCTTGTCGTCGAAGATGTAGGTGCCCTCACCCCGCACGATGGTGGGGACGGGGGAGTTCTCGTACGACGACATGCGGGTGAAGTGCATCCACAGGTGGTCGTACGCGGTCTTGGAGAGGTCCTGGCTCACGGGCTATCGAGTTCCCCACATGTAGGTCTGCTTCTTCAGCTTCAGATAAACGAAGCTTTCGGTTGATCGCACGCCGGGGAGCGCGCGGATCTTCTTGTTGATCGTCTCCAGCAGGTGGTCGTCGTCCTCGCAGACGATCTCCACCATCAGGTCGAACGAACCCGCGGTCATGACCACGTACTCGCACTCGGCCATCTGGGTCAGTGCGTCGGCGACCGGGTCGAGGTCTCCCTCGACGTTGATGCCGACCATGGCCTGGCGTCGCAGGCCCACGGTGAGCGGGTCGGTGACGGCGACGATCTGCATGACGCCCTGGTCGAGCAGCTTCTGTACGCGCTGGCGCACCGCTGCCTCCGAGAGGCCGACGGCCTTGCCGATCGCCGCGTAGGGGCGGCGACCGTCCTCCTGCAGTTGCTCGATGATCGCCAGGGACACAGCATCGACCGAAGGGGACGGTTGTCTGTTCCTGGAATCTGCGCTTCGACTGACCACGACCACACTGTGCACGAGGAGTCGTCTGTTCCGCAAGACGGAATCGATGAAATCCGTTGTTTGAAGACTTGGATCTCACTGATTTCGTAGTTGGCTGTGTCTGGCCCTGTCGAAAGCATCCGCCGAGAGGCTAGGCTTGGGATTCGTCTCAACCATTGGACATGTGATCAGGAGTGTGGCTGTAGTGACCACCGAACTGCGTCGTCTGCGCAACTACATCGGCGGAGAGTTCAAGGACGCCGCCGACGGGCGGACCACCGAGGTGGTCAACCCCGCCACCGGCGAGGTGTACGCCACCGCCCCGCTCTCCGGCCAGGCCGATGTCGACGCCGCCATGGCCGCGGCCGCGGCCGCGTTCCCGGGCTGGCGCGACACCACCCCCTCGGAGCGGCAGAAGGCCCTGCTCAAGATCGCGGATGCCTTCGAGGCGCGCGCGGACGAGCTCGTGGCCGCCGAGTCGGAGAACACGGGCAAGCCGCTGGGCCTCACGGCCAGCGAGGAGCTGCCGCCGATGGTGGACCAGATCCGCTTCTTCGCGGGCGCGGCCCGTCTGCTGGAGGGCCGCTCGGCCGGCGAGTACATGGACGGGATGACCTCGATCATCCGCCGTGAGCCGGTCGGCGTATGCGCCCAGGTGGCGCCGTGGAACTACCCGATGATGATGGCCGTGTGGAAGTTCGCCCCGGCCATCGCCGCGGGCAACACCGTGGTGCTCAAGCCCTCGGACACCACCCCGGCCTCCACCGTCCTGATGGCCGAGATCATCGACTCGGTCCTGCCCAAGGGCGTCTTCAACGTCGTGTGCGGCGACCGCGAGACCGGCAAGGCCATGGTCGAGCACTCCACCCCGGCGATGGCCTCCATCACCGGCTCGGTTCGCGCGGGCATGCAGGTCGCCGAGAGCGCCTCGAAGGACGTCAAGCGCGTCCACCTGGAGCTCGGAGGCAAGGCCCCGGTCGTGGTCTTCGAGGACGCCGACATCGCCAAGGCCGTCGAGGACATCGCGGTCGCCGGCTACTTCAACGCCGGCCAGGACTGCACCGCCGCGACCCGTGTCCTCGTGCACGAGTCCATCCACGACGAGTTCGTGTCCGCCCTCGCCAAGGCCGCTGCCGAGACCAAGACCGGGCAGCCGGACGACGAGGACGTGCTCTACGGCCCGCTGAACAACCCGAACCAGCTCAAGCAGGTGGCCGGCTTCATCGAGCGCCTCCCGGCGCACGCCAAGGTCGAGGCGGGCGGCCACCAGGTCGGCGACAAGGGCTACTTCTACGCCCCGACCGTCGTCTCGGGCCTCAAGCAGGACGACGAGATCATCCAGAACGAGGTCTTCGGCCCCGTCATCACCGTCCAGTCCTTCGCGGACGAGGCCCAGGCCCTGGAGTACGCGAACGGCGTCGAGTTCGCCCTCGCCTCCTCCGTCTGGACCAAGGACCACGGCCGCGCGATGCGGATGTCGAAGAACCTCGACTTCGGCTGCGTGTGGATCAACACCCACATCCCGCTCGTCGCCGAGATGCCCCACGGCGGCTTCAAGAAGTCCGGCTACGGCAAGGACCTCTCCGCCTACGGCTTCGAGGACTACACGCGCATCAAGCACGTGATGACCTCGCTCGACGGCTGATCGGTCCCCGCGGGGACCGCATCGTTCACCGAAGGAGCTTGAGAGGGCGGGCAGTAGACAATGTGTCTATTGTCCGCCCTCTTCTCGTCCCCGAGGCTTTCCCCATGCCTGAACTCGCCTTCTCCCGCCGCGCGGCGCTGCGCGGCCTCGGTGCCGCCGGCCTGTTCGCGGCCCTTGCCGGCTGCGGCGTGCCTGCCGCCTACGTCCCAGAGGACCGGCGGGGAGGCCCGGACCGCTCCGACCGGGACAAGAGGGTCGCCTTCTCCAACTGGCCGTTGTACATCGACACCGACGACAAGGACGAGGAACGCCGCCCCACGCTCGACGCCTTCTCGGAGAAGACCGGCATCGAGGTCCGGTACACCGAGGAGATCAACGACAACGACGAGTTCTTCGGCAAGGTCAGCCCGGCCCTGATGAACCACCAGGAGACCGGCCACGACCTGGTGGTGGTCAGCGACTGGATGGCCGCCCGCTTCGTCCACCTGGGCTGGGCCCAGAAGATGGACCGTGCGGCGCAGCCCAACGTGACCGCCCACCTGGATCCGCAGCTGCGGTCCCCCGCCTTCGACGAGGGCCGCCTGCACACCGTCCCGTGGCAGTCGGGGATCACCGGTATCGCCTACAACCGCAAGGCGCTGGGCCGCGAGATCAAGTCCGTCAAGGACCTGTGGCACCCGGACCTGGCCGGCAAGGTGACCCTCTTCTCCGGCCTGGACGAGTCCTTCGCCCTGCTCATGCAGGGCAGCGGCGTGGACGTCACCCGGTGGACCGAGTCCGACTTCCACCGGATGTGCGATCAGGTCGAGAGCATGGTGAAGAAGAAGCACATCCGCCGCTTCACCGGCAACGACTACACCTCCGATCTGAGCAAGGGCGACGTCCTGGCCTGCCAGGCGTACTCCGGCGACGCCATCCAGCTCCAGGCCGACAACCCCGACATCGAGTTCGTGGTCCCGGAGGAGGGCGCCGAGCTCTGGGCGGAGAGCCTGCTCGTCCCCAACCTGGCCCGGCACAAGGCCAACGCCGAGGCCCTGGTCGACTACTACTACGCCCCGGAGGTGGCCGCCGAGCTGGCCGCCGCCGTCAACTACGTCTGCCCGGTCCCGGCCGCCCGCGAGGTCCTGGCCGGCTCTGGCGAGAAGGAGACCGCCCAACTCGCCGAGAACCCGCTGATCTTCCCTGACGAGGAGATGCGCAAGCGGCTCGCCGTGGCCCGGGACATCTCCTCAGCCGAGCGCCGCTCCCTCGCCCAGTGCTGGAATGCCATCGTCGGCCTCTGACGGCCGAGGGGAGAACGACCACGATCCTGCCACCGAACTGAACGCGTTCAGGATTTTGGCTGAACGTGTTCAGAAACGGGCGTACGCTTCTTTCCATGAGCGAGAGAAGCGCCCTTCAGCGGCGTATCCGTGCCTGGCTGGTCCTGTTCATCGTCTGCCTCGTGCTCAGCGGGCTCACGGCCTTCCCCCTGGTCAGCGAGCTCCACTGGGCCAATGCCCTCGTGTCCCACGAGTGGCTGCGACGGGTGGGGGACGGGCTGGACCAGGCCGATGCGGACTACCCCTTCCTGCTCTACGGCACCGACTGGCTCGCCTTCGCCCACCTGGTCATCGCGGTTTTCTTCTACGGAGTCCACCGCGACCCCGTCCGCAACATCTGGATCGTCGAAGCCGGCATGATCGCCTGTGCCGGCGTGATCCCCCTCGCCCTGATCTGCGGTCCCATCCGCGGCATCCCCTTCGGGTGGAGCGTCATCGACATGTCGTTCGGCTTCTTCGGGGTCATACCCCTGCTGGTGCTCCGCCGCATGATCAAGCGTCTTGAGGCGCTGCCCGCCTGACGGTCACTTGGCGAAGGCGGCCATCACGATGCAGAAGGCCACCGGGCTCATGTCCTGGCCCTTGGCGTCCGTGGAGTTGACCGAGTAGACGAGCGTGCGGGAGAGATCGCGCGTCCCGCCGATCACGGTGCTGTATCCGTACCGGGAGCCCGTCTTGCCGTAGACCACCGTGCGGTCCGGCAGCACGAACCGCTTCATCCCCGCCGTCTGCACGGCGTCCTCCCCGGACTCGGAGTCCTTCACCGCCGGCACCGTGAACATCTCCTCCAGCTGCGCCTTCGGCACCACCCGGCCGCCGAACAGGGCCTGGGTGAACTTCTCCAGATCCGACGTGGTCGATATCAGGTCCCCGGCAGCCCAGTTGGACGAGGAATTCCACTCGGTCACATCGACCAGCGACGTCCCGCCGCCGGGCTGCCCGACCGCCTGGTAGCCGTGGTGGTGCGGACCCGCCAACCGGTTCTCCGCACGCGCCGGAACCGAAGTGCGGCGCAGGCCCAGCGGCTTGAGGATCCGCGTGGACAGGGCCTGCTCGTACGTCGTCCCTGTCAGCTTCTCGATCAGCACGCCCAGCACCGTGTAGTCGATGTTGAGGTAGTGCTGCTTCTCGCCCGGCCGGAACTCCGGCCCCTTCGCCGCCGCTTCGGCGATCAGCGTGTGCGGATCGACCACGTCGAACCGGTGCGCGTACTGCGCCTCGAACGAGTCCCCGGGGCCGTCGGCCGGCTGTATGCCGCTCGTGTAGTTCAGCAACTGCCGCACGCTGATGGGCTCGAAGCCCTTCGGGCCGCCCGGCAGCAGGCCCGGCAGATACTCCTGCACCGGCTTGTCCAGATCGACCTTGCCCTCGGCGGCCAGCTGGAGAACCACCGCCGCCGTGAACGTCTTGGTCACCGACCCCGCTCGGAACCGGGCGTCGTCCATGGCCTTGCGCCCCGTGCGGACATCGGCCACCCCCGAACTGCCCACCCAACTCCCGCTCGTACCGCTCACCCTGACCAGCGCCGCCGTCGCGTCCTTGTGGTCCGGGCCGAGGCCGGCGATCGCCTTCCGCAGCGCAGCCGCATCCGGCGGGGTCGTGTAGGCGGGCGGCGCCGTGACGCCCGCGGTCACCGCTCCGGTCACCGGCGCGGCCGCCGGTGCGGCATGGGCGACGGCCGGGCCGGCCGCGATGCCCAGCACCAGGGCGGTGGCGATCAGCGTGCGCATACGGACATTCATGACGGGAACCCCCTGTGAGCCATCCGGGCCCCAGCAGCCCCGATGACTCAATGCTGCAGGTCACAGGGGTGCCCGCGTATCACCACCGAGAGGGGTCTTCACCGGTACGACAACTCGCCGGTGCGAGGGAGGCGACTCGCCCGCCTCTCACTCCCCAGAGGGAGATACCCGGGAGCCGGCCCCGGCCCCGGCCGCGATCAGGCCCGTCTCGTACGCGCAGATCACCGCCTGGATCCGGTCCCGCAGTCCCAGCTTCGCCAGCACGTTCCCCACATGCGACTTCACCGTGTGCTCACTGACCACCAGCGCGGCAGCGATCTCCGCATTCGACAGCCCCCGCCCCAGATGCAGCAGCGTCTCCCGCTCCCGCGCCGTCAGCACCTCCAGGCGCTGGGCGGGCAGCGCCCCGGCGGCCGCCGGCCGCGCCGTCGCCGCCGTGTACTCCTCGATCAACCGCCGCGCCACCGAAGGCGCCAGCAGCGACTCGCCCGCCGCCACCACCCGTACGGCATGCACCAGATCGTCCCGCCGCACGTCCTTCAGCAGAAAGCCGCTCGCCCCCGCGTGGAGCGCCTCGTACACGTACTCGTCCGAGTCGAAGGTCGTCAGCATCACCGTCCGGCACGCGCTCTGCGCCGAGATCGCCCGGCACGCCTCGATCCCGTCGAGCACCGGCATCCGGATGTCCAGCAGCGCCACGTCCGGCTCCAGCTCCCGAACCGCCGCCACCGCCGCCGCGCCGTCCCCGGCCTCCGCGACGACCTCGATGTCCTCCTGCACGTCCAGGATCATCGCGAACCCGCTGCGCACCAGCTCCTGGTCGTCGGCCACCACCACACGGATCGTCAACTCCCCACCTCCAGCGGTGAGGTTACTAGGACGACGCGGACCGAGAACCCCGGGCCACCGGGGACCGGACCGCAGACGGCCGTGCCGCCGTGGGCCGCCGCCCGCTCCCGGATCCCGATCAGCCCGTGCCCGCCGGGCGTCCCCCCGGCCGCGGCCCCCGCTCCCGGTCCCCGCCCGTCGTCCACCACCGACACCGTGAGCGTCCGCGGCCCGTACTCCAGCCGTACGGACACCTCCGACGCCCCGGCATGCTTCACCACGTTCGTCAGTGCCTCCTGGACCACCCGGTGCACCGTCGCCTCCAGCGCCGCCGGCAGTGCGCGCACCGCGCCCGTCCGCTCGTAGGACACCTGCGGCCCGCTGCCGCGGACCCGCTCCAGCAGCTGCGGCAGCTCCTCGATCCCCGGCTGCGGCGCGCGCGGAGCCGCCTCCTGCGCGCGGTCCGTCCGCAGCACGCCCAGCATGGTCCGCAGCTGCGCCATCGCGTCCCGGCCTGTCTCGGCGATCGCGTCGAAGGCCGCCTCGGCCCGCTCAGGGGCCCGGCGCACCGCCACCGGACCGGCCTCCGCCTGCACGATCATGATGCTGACCGCGTGCGAGAGGATGTCGTGCATCTCCCGTGCTATCCGGGCCCGTTCGCGCGCCGCCGCCTGTTCCGCCTCGATCCGGTTCGCCCGCTCCAGCTCGGCGGCCCGCGCCTCGATGGCCGCCGTGTACGCCTGGCGGGTGTGCTGCAGGCGCCCCAGCACGTACGCCGCGGCGAAGACGAACAGTGCGAACAACAGCTCCCTGGTGGTCCCGGTGTTGAGCGCCACGGAAGCGAGGATCAGCCCGGTCAGGGTCACGCCCATGGCGATCCGCACCCGCGCCGGGCACAGGAGCGCCATCGTGTACACGCCGATCAGCGGGGCGTACGGCAGTGGCTGCCCGGGGCCGTCCAGCGCCAGTGTGTACACCGAGCCGGCCACGACCATCCCGAAGATCGCCGGCACGGGTGCCTGCCGCCGCCACACGAGCGGAACGTTCCCCAGCGTCGTCAGCAGGTACGCCGGCCAGGTGGCCGGCGAATCCAGCGGATCCCGGGGCACGACGAACGGAATCGTCGTCGCCACCTGGACCAGGAGCGTCAGCCCCAGGTCCTGCCACCGCGGATCCGCCCGCCGGATCCGCTCCCCCCAGGCGCGTATCACCGGCCGGACAGCCCGAGCCCGGCCCGCACGCCGGCCAGTGCGTCCACGCGGTTGGTGGTGACGGAGTCCACCCCGGCGGCGATCAGCCTGCGCATCGTCCACGGGGTGTCCGCGGTCCAGGCCGAGACCAGGAGGCCATCCTTGTGGAGGGCATCCGTCAGCTCCCGGCCGACCAGTCCGAAGCGGTAGTTGAGCCAGGCCGGCGCCACCGCGTCGATCAGCACCCGGCGGGGCGGCGCCAGCGTGGTCCACGTCAGCGCGATCTCGGCGCCCGGATCGGCGGCGCGCACGGCCAGCATGGTGGCGGGGCCCGCGCAGTAGTACGCACGCTCGCGCGCCCCGCACTCGCGGACCTGGCCGACGACCGTCCGCACGGTCTCGGCCGTCGCACCGGGCAGGTCGATCATCACCCGGCCCGCGCCGGCCGCCGACAGGGCCTCGCGCAGCGTCGGTACCGCACCGTCCGTCAACTCCTTCAGCTGCGGGGCCGTGACGGCGTCGAGCCGCACGTCGTGGCCCCACAGCCGCTGGAGCGTCTCGTCGTGGAGCAGGACAGCCTCCCCGTCCCGGGTCAGCCGTACGTCGATCTCGACCGCGTCCGCCCCGCGTACGAAGGCCGACCGGATCGAGGGCAGGGTGTTCTCACGGGCACGGTACGGATCTCCGCGGTGGCCTACGGCAGTCAGGGTGCGCATGACTGCCATTGTCGGCGTTCCCAGCAGTCCGTCAGCGCGCCAGCCAGGCGGAGGTGTAGGTGTCGATCTCCGCGCTGAGCTTCGCCTTGCCGGCATCGTCCAGGAAGGAGGCCTCGACGGCGTTCTTCGCCAGCTGCGCGAGCCCGCGCTCGTCGAGGTCGAGGAGCCGGGCGGCGACCGCGTACTCGTTGTTGAGGTCGGTGCCGAACATCGGCGGGTCGTCGCTGTTGATGGTGACGAGCACGCCCGCCGCGACCATCTCCTTGACGGGGTGCCGGTCCAGGTCGGTCACGGCGCGTGTGGCGATGTTCGAGGTCGGGCAGACTTCGAGCGCGATCCGGTGCTCGGCGAGGTAGGCGAGGAGTTCCGGGTCCCGGGTGGCGCTGGTGCCGTGGCCGATGCGCTCGGCGCCCAGCTCGCGGATCGCGTCCCAGACCGTCTCTGGGCCGGTGGTCTCGCCGGCGTGCGGCACGCTGTGCAGGCCGGCGGCGCGTGCGGCGTCGAAGTACGGCTTGAACTGCGGGCGCGGGACGCCGATCTCGGGGCCGCCGAGGCCGAAGGAGACCAGGCCCTCCGGGCGCAGGTCGACGGCGAGGCGCGCGGTCTCGGCGGCGGCCTCCAGGCCGGCCTCACCGGGGATGTCGAAGCACCAGCGCAGGATGACGCCGAGTTCGGTCTCGGCGGCCTTGCGGGCGTCCTCGATGGCCTCCATGAAGGCCTTCTCGTCGATGCCGCGGCGGGTCGAGGAGTACGGGGTGATGGTCAGTTCGGCGTAGCGGATGTTCTGCCGGGCCATGTCGCGGGCGACTTCGAAGGTCAGGGTGCGTACGTCGTCGGGGGTGCGGACCAGGTCGACGACGGAGAGGTAGACCTCGATGAAGTGCGCGAAGTCCGTGAACGTGAAGTAGTCGGTGAGCGCCTCGGGGTCGGTGGGGACCTTGGAGTCGGGGTGGCGGGAGGCGAGTTCGGCCACGATGCGGGGAGAGGCGGAGCCGACGTGGTGGACGTGGAGTTCCGCCTTGGGCAGCCCTGCGATGAAGGGGTTCAGGTCGGGCATGAGGGCGCCTCCGGGAGAACGCTGGTACGGACGGATCGGGCTTCATCGTAGGCAGCCCCGGGGGCTGTCGGCGGCAGCGCATAGCATGGCCGTACGAGAGGGGGGCGCCGCATGACCGACCAGAGCCCCGAGCCGAGGGACCCGTGGGCGCCGCCGGAGCGGCCGGCGGTGGAGCTCGGCAAACCGCAGCCCGCGCCGGGCGTTCCGGGTTCGCCGTCCGTGCATGACCAGGCCACGGTCGCGGGGATGCCGGGGGCCGACCTTCCGCCGGCGCAGATACCGGTGCCGGACCCGGCGCCCGCTCCGACGCTGCCGCCCGTGTACGGGTACCCGGCCCAGCCGGACCCGGGCGGCTACGCCTACCCAGGACCGCCGCCCGCGCAGCCGGTGTACGGCCACCCCGGCTATCCGGGCCACCAGGGATACCCCGGGTATCCCGGATACCCGGTCTATCCGGCGAAGAGCAACGGCTTCGGGGTCACCGCCCTCGTCCTCGGCATCGTCGGCGTGGTCACCTGCTACCTGGGCCTCCTGTTCGGAGTCCCCGCCGTCGTCTTCGGCGTCCTGGGCCGCGGCAAGGCGCGGCGCGGCGAGGCCGACAACGGCTCGATGGCGCTGGCCGGCATCATCCTGGGTGCGGTCGGCATCGTGATCAGCATCCTGATGATCGCGCTCGTGATCGCGGGCGTCCTGCTCGGCGACCCGGGCAGGGGCTCCGACTTCGACGGCCCGTCCTCGCACACGCAGATCCGCGAGAAGGTCTGACGCGGAGCGCGCAGAGCGCAGAAGCCGTCGGGTCGCCGCCGTAGGGGTACGTCGCCTGCTCGTCCGTGACGGTCAGGACCCGGTCGTGGCCCTTGTGGTACGGCCGTACGGCCTCGGCGGTGCAGGTGCCGCCGAGGTCCTCGAACCGCTCCAGCACCTTCAGCACGGACTCGCCCCGGCCGTACGGGACCTGCTTGCTGTCCGTCCCGAACTGCACCAGGTCCGCGTCCTCGGCGCGCAGCGCCGGCACCGTGCCGAAGACGGCGGCCGCATCGGCCCGCTCGAGCTGCGAACGGTCCGACAGCGGCGGCGGCATCGACCCGGAGCGGTCCACGAGCACCAGCGTCCGCCCGGGCAGGGCCGGTACGTTGGCCAGCGAGTGGCCGAGCGCCGGCTCCTGCGGGTACGCCCAGCGCGGCGAGGGCGCGTGCTGGCAGGCGGCCAGGTAGCGGAACGGCAACTGTTGGGACCGGGCGAACCCGACGCCTCCACCGCCTCGTACTTCTTCGCGGCGGCCGCGGTCACCGGGACGAGCGTCACCGTGCCCGGGTTCGGCCGGCGCACCGGGAGGTGCGTGACGCAGGTGTCCAGAGTTCGAGGCCGGCGAAACCACGTGGTGCTCTGCCAACCGAGCCACACCGGTCTGAAGCCGATGACGGGACTCGAACCCGCGACCGCCCCAGCAGGAGTGGAAGCAGGTCTCGCCTTCGCACCTGGACGAGTCCCGCGTCAGGCGGGCGGCTCGGCGGCCCGCCCGCCACGCATTTACGTCAGGCGGCGTCCGCGAGCAGCCGGTCACGGGCTTCCATGAGGGCGAAGCCCAGCAGGTTCAGGCCGCGCCAGCGGGACGGGTCCAGGGCGCGGTCGTCGTCCGCCGCCAGGCCTATGCCCCAGATGCGGTCCATCGGGCTGGCCTCCACCAGCACCCGCTTCCCGGTGGACAGCAGGTACGCGCGCAGCTCCGGGGTGGACCCGAACTTGTGCACGCTGCCCTCCACCACCAGCGCGAACCGCTCCTGCGCCCACACCGCCTCGTCGAAGCCGCGCACCAGCCGCCCGGCCTTCTTGGCCGCCGCCGGGCTCTTCGCCTCCAGCGCGGCGCGCTCCGCCTCGGCGTCGCCGAAGAGCCGGGCCTTTCCAGCCATCATCCAGTGCTCGGCGGTGGCATAACGGACATCACCCACGGTGAACGGGGACGGCCACCACTGGCTCATGCAGCTGGGGCCGAGCTTCCCGTCCGGCCGCGGCCGGTGCCCCCAGAAGGGCAGGTACTTCACCCGCTCACCGCGGCTGACCTGCTCGATCAACTTGTCGATCTTTTGCATGCACGCGAGTCTGGCAGTCGCCACTGACACTTCGTACGGGATTTGGAGTGTGCCTCGACACATGGTCGACCGATTCCGTCGCGTAATCAAAAGGCAACAACGGAATCACTTGGCGGTGGGGAACACCTCTGCCAGGATCGGCACTCAATTCGAGCTGAAGCTACGGAGAGCGTGAGAGCGTGATGGGTAGTCGCTTCCAGGTCAAGGACCGCTTCGCAGACGGCGCGCAGTTCATCGACGGGCAGCTCAGGTCCGGTACCTCCGGGCAGTCGCACACCATCGTCAATCCTGCGACGGGCGAGGAGGTGCTCACGTACGAGCTGGCCTCCACCGCCGACGTCGACGAGGCCGTCGCCGCTGCCAAGCGGGCCTTCCCGGCCTGGTCCGCGGCCACACCCGGCGAGCGTTCGGACGCCCTGCACCGGCTGGCCGCCGTGCTCGCCGAGCAGGCAGAGGACTTCGCGTACGCGGAGTCCCTGCAGTGCGGCAAGCCGATCAAGCTGTCCACCGAGTTCGACGTACCGGGAACCATCGACAACACCGCCTTCTTCGCCGGCGCCGCCCGGCATCTCCAGGGGCAGGCGGCCGCCGAGTACTCAGGGGACCACACCTCCTGCGTGCGGCGCGAGGCCATCGGGGTCGTCGGCTCCATCGCACCCTGGAACTATCCGCTCCAGATGGCCGCCTGGAAGATCCTCCCGGCGATCGCCGCGGGCAACACGATCGTCCTGAAGCCTGCCGAGCTGACCCCGCTCACCTCCCTGATGTTCGCCCAGGCGGCCAAGGACGCCGGCCTGCCCGACGGCGTGGTCAACATCGTCACCGGCGCCGGCCGGGACGCCGGGGAGCACCTGGTCGGGCACCCGGACGTGGTCATGACCTCCTTCACCGGGTCCACTGCCGTCGGCAAGCGGGTCGCCGAGATCGCGACCGCCACCGTCAAGCGGCTGCACCTGGAGCTCGGCGGCAAGGCGCCCTTCCTGGTCTTCGACGACGCCGACCCGGAGGCTGCCGCACACGGCGCCGTCGCCGCCTCCCTGATCAACACCGGCCAGGACTGCACCGCCGCCACCCGCGCGTACGTCCAGCGCCCCCTGTACGACGCCTTCGTCGCCCGCGTGGCCGAGCTGATGGAGACCGTCCGCGTCGGCGACCCCAACGACTGGGCCACCGACCTCGGCCCGCTGGTCTCGCACGCCCAGCGCGACCGGGTCGCCGGCTTCGTGGAGCGCGCCCGCGGATACGCCACCGTCGTCACGGGCGGCGAGATCCCGGGGGGCGAGCTCGCCGACGGCGCGTACTACCGGCCCACCCTCGTCTCCGGAGCCGCCCAGGACAGCGAGGTCGTCCAGTCCGAGATCTTCGGCCCGGTCCTCGTCGTGCTGCCCTTCGACACCGACGACGAGGGCATCGCGCTTGCCAACGACACGCCCTACGGACTCGCCGCATCCGCCTGGAGCCGTGACGTCTACCGGGCGAACCGCGCCACCCGCGAGATCAAGGCGGGCTGCGTCTGGGTCAACGACCACATCCCGATCATCAGCGAGATGCCCCACGGCGGCTACAAGGCGAGTGGCTTCGGAAAGGACATGAGCGCCTACTCCTTCGAGGAGTACACGCAGGTCAAGCACGTGATGTACGACAACACGGCGGTGGCGGCCAAGGACTGGCACCGCACGATCTTCGGGGACCGCACCTAACCGTCTGCGGCTTGTGCCGCGTGGTAGCCGACCGCCTGACCAGCGGCGCCCACCCATCCCGAAAGGGCAGCTCATGGAGCAGTTCGAGCCCGACCGCCTCTCGGCGGCGCAACTCGCCGCGATGCGGCGCAGCCTCACCAGTGGGCGCGGCGCCCTCACCCGCCGCTCACTGCTGCGCGCCTCCGGTGTCGGAGCGCTCACCCTCGGCGGCCTGGCCTCCCTGTCCGCCTGCGGCATCCCGCCGGCCAAACGCGAGGGCGCTGCCCCCGCCGCCTCCGACGACCACTCGGACCGGGAGAAGGAGATCAACTTCTCCAACTGGACCGAGTACATGGACACCAGCGAGGACGAGAAGAGCCACCCCACGCTGGAGGAGTTCACCAAGCGCACCGGCATAGCGGTCAAGTACACCGAGGACATCAACGACAACGTCGAGTTCTTCGGCAAGGTCCGCCCGCAGCTCGCGGCCGGCCAGGACACCGGCCGCGACCTGATCGTCGTCACCGACTGGCTCGCCGCCCGCATCATCCGGCTCGGCTGGGCGCAGAAGCTGGACCCCTCGCACCTCCCGCACGCCTACGCCAACCTGATCCCGCAGTTCCGCAACCCCGACTGGGACCCGGGCCGCGCGTACAGCTACCCGTGGACCGGCATCGACACCGTCATCGCCTACAACGAGAAGGCGACCGGCGGCAAGAAGGTCGACTCCGTCACGCAGCTGCTCGACGACCCCTCCCTCAAGGGTCGCGTCGGCTTCCTCACCGAAATGCGCGACAGCGTCGGCATGACCCTGCTCGACCAGGGCAAGGACCCGGCGAACTTCACCACCGCCGACTACGACGCCGCCATCGGCCGGCTCCAGAAGGGCGTGGACACCAAGCAGATCCGCCGCTTCACGGGCAACGACTACACCGCGGACCTCGACAAGGGCGACCTGGCAGCCTGCCTGGCCTGGGCCGGCGACGTCATCCAGCTCCAGGCCGGCAACCCGGACATCAAGTACGCGATCCCGGCGCCCGGCTACATCACCTCCAGCGACAACCTGCTGGTCCCCGCGCACGCCCGGCACAAGGCCAACGCCGAGAAGCTGATCGACTTCTACTACGAGAGCGCGAACGCCGCTCAGCTCGCCGCGTTCATCAGCTACGTCTGCCCGGTCGAAGGCGTCAAGGAAGACCTTGCGAAGATCGACCCCGCGCTCGCGGACAACCCCTTGATCATCCCGGACAAGGCGATGGCGGCCAAGGCCCACGCCTTCCGCTCCCTCAGCAGTGAGGAAGAGACCGCGTACGAGGAGAAGTTCGCCAAGCTCATCGGAGCCTGACGCCCCCTCGTGCCGGCACCCGCGCCCCGCACCCTTCCGACGACACCACCACCGAAGGCCGCGACCCATGACTGACAAGACCGCGGGCGGCGACGTCCGCCTCGCCGGGATCAGCAAGCACTACGGCTCGTTCACCGCCGTGCACCCGCTGGACCTCACCATTCCCCAGGGCTCCTTCTTCGCCCTGCTCGGCGCCTCGGGCTGCGGGAAGACCACCACCCTGCGCATGATCGCCGGCCTGGAGGAGCCCTCCACCGGCACGGTCCACCTCGGCGACCGCGAGGTCACCCAGCTGCCGCCGTACAAGCGCCCCGTCAACACGGTGTTCCAGAGCTACGCGTTGTTCCCGCACCTGAACATCTACGAGAACGTGGCCTTCGGACTGCGCCGCCGCGGCATCAAGTCCGTCAAGAAGCAGGTCGAGGACATGCTGGAGCTGGTCGAGCTGGGCCAGTTCGCGCAGCGCAAGCCGCACCAGCTCTCCGGCGGCCAGCAGCAGCGCGTTGCCGTCGCCCGCGCGCTCATCAACCACCCGCAGGTGCTCCTCCTCGACGAGCCCCTCGGCGCCCTCGACCTCAAGCTGCGCCGCCAGATGCAGCTGGAGCTCAAGCGGATCCAGACCGAGGTCGGCATCACCTTCGTGCACGTCACGCACGACCAGGAGGAGGCCATGACCATGGCCGACACGGTCGCCGTGATGAACGGCGGCCGCGTCGAGCAGCTGGGCGCGCCCGCGGAGCTGTACGAGAACCCGCGCACCACCTTCGTCGCCAACTTCCTCGGGACGTCCAACCTCATCGAGGCCGAGGTCCTGGAGGCGGGCGCCGCCGATGTCATGGTCAGCTCGGCCGAGACCAAGCTGCGGCTGCCCGCGGCCCGATGTTCGACAGCGCCCAAGGCCGGCGGAAAGCTGCTGGTCGGGGTGCGTCCCGAGAAGATATCCCTGGTCCACGCGGACGAGGAGGACACCATCGCGGCCGGCCGCAACAAGGTCCACGGCCGGATCGCCGCCTCCTCCTTCATCGGGGTCTCCACCCAGTTCGTCGTCGACAGCCCGGTCTGCCCCGAGCTGGAGGTGTACGTCCAGAACATCGAGCGCGACGCCCGCCTGGCCCCCGGCGCCGAGGTGATCCTGCACTGGAACCCGGAGCACACGTTCGGCCTCGACGCCGCCCAGGACATAGACGCCGGCATCGAGACGGTCGAGGAGGGCGCATGACCGCCACCGCCGCGCCGCCGGAGACCGAGGCCCCGGTCGAACCCCCGGTCCACAAGGCGTCCCTGCGCAAGCGGCTCGTCCCGTACTGGCTGCTGCTCCCCGGCATCCTGTGGCTGGTCGTCTTCTTCGTGCTGCCGATGGTCTACCAGGCCTCCACCTCGGTGCAGACCGGCTCACTCGAAGAGGGCTTCGAGGTCACCTGGCACTTCCGGACGTACTGGGACGCGTTCGCCGAGTACTACCCGCAGTTCCTGCGCTCCCTCGCCTACGCAGGCACCGCGACCGTGCTGTGCCTGCTGCTCGGGTACCCGCTGGCCTATCTGATCGCCTTCAGGGCGGGCCGCTGGCGCAACCTGCTGCTGGTGCTGGTCATCGCACCGTTCTTCACCAGCTTCCTGATCCGCACCCTGGCCTGGAAGACGATCCTGGCCGACGGCGGCCCCGTCGTCGCCGTGCTGAACAAGATCGGCTTCCTCGACGTCACGAGCTGGCTCGGCATCACCCAGGGCGACCGGGTGCTGGCCACGCCGCTCGCCGTGGTCTGCGGTCTGACGTACAACTTCCTCCCCTTCATGATCCTGCCGCTCTACACCTCGCTGGAGCGCATCGACACGCGCCTCCACGAGGCGGCCGGGGACCTGTACGCCCGCCCCGCCACCACCTTCCGGAAGGTGACCTTCCCGCTCTCCATGCCGGGTGTCGTCTCCGGGACCCTGCTCACGTTCATCCCGGCGAGCGGCGACTACGTCAACGCGGAGCTGCTCGGCTCCACGGACACCCGGATGATCGGAAACGTCATCCAGTCGCAGTACCTGCGGATCCTCGACTACCCGACGGCCGCGGCGCTGTCCTTCATCCTCATGGCCATCGTGTTGATCATGGTCACCATCTACATCCGCCGAGCGGGGACGGAGGACCTGGTCTGATGCGTTGGCTCCGGCGCAATCTCGTCGTCATCTTCGGCCTCGGCACGCTCGCGTACATGATCCTGCCGAACGTCGTCGTGACGGTCTTCTCCTTCAACAACCCCGCCGGGCGGTTCAACTACGCCTGGCAGGAATTCTCGCTGGACGCCTGGAAGGACCCCTGCGGGGTCGCCGACCTGTGCGGCTCCCTGTCGCTGTCGCTCCAGATCGCCCTGTGGGCCACGATCTGCTCCACCGTCCTCGGCACGGCCATCGCCTTCGCGCTCGTGCGCTACCGCTTCCGGGCGCGCGGAGCGGTGAACTCGCTGATCTTCCTGCCGATGGCCATGCCCGAGATCGTGATGGCGGCCTCGCTGCTCGCCCTCTTCCTCAACATGGGCATCCAGCTGGGCTTCTGGACGATCCTGATCGCGCACATCATGTTCTGCCTCAGCTTCGTCGTCGCGGCGGTCAAGGCGCGCGTCCTGTCCATGGACCCGCGGCTGGAGGAGGCCGCCCGTGACCTCTACGCAGGCCCGGTGCAGACCTTCGTACGGGTCACCCTGCCGATCGCGGCACCCGGTATCGCGGCGGGCGCGCTGCTCTCGTTCGCGCTCTCGTTCGACGACTTCATCATCACCAACTTCAACTCGGGCAACACCGTCACCTTCCCCATGTTCGTGTGGGGATCGGCCCAGCGCGGTACGCCCGTCCAGATCAACGTCATCGGCACGGCGATGTTCGTCATTGCGGTGCTGGTGGTCCTCGCCGGCCAGATGGTCGGCAACCGCCGCAAGAAAACCCAGCACAAGTAGCGCCCAAGTAACTCTGTGGGGAGTTGGAAGACATGGCCCCAGTCGCCATGCGAAGTGTTGCTCGATCCCTTTCCGAAGCACTGCCGGTCTCGTACTGGCTGGACGACCCCGGCAAGCCCGCCGCGCAGCCGGCGCTGACCTCCGACGAGGCCTGCGACCTGCTCGTCATCGGCGGCGGGTACAGCGGACTGTGGACCGCGCTGATAGCCAAGGAGCGCGATCCCGCCCGGGACGTCGTGCTGATCGAGTCGAAGGAGGCGGGCTGGGCCGCCTCCGGCCGCAACGGCGGCTTCTGCGCGGCCTCCCTCACGCACGGCCTCGCCAACGGCATGGCCCGCTGGCCGGGCGAGCTCGCCAAGCTGGAGGAGCTGGGCGCCCGCAACCTCGACGAGATCGAGGCGGCGATCGCCCGCCACGGCATCGACTGCGACTTCGAGCGCACCGGCGAGATCGACGTGGCCACCGAGCCGCACCAGGTCGAGGAGCTGCGCGAACTGTACGAGGAGGCCCAGAAGCTGGGCCTCGCGGGCGGATCGCGCTGGCTGGACCGCGAAGAGCTGCGCGCCGAGGTCGACTCGCCGACGTTCCTCGCCGGCCTGTGGGACACCGACGGCGTCGCCATGCTGAACCCCGCCAAGCTCGCCTGGGGCCTGAAGGAGGCCTGCCTCTCGCTGGGCGTGCGGATCTACGAGAACACCCGCGGGCTGTCGCTGGCCTCCTCGGGCGCCGGGATGGCCGTGCGCACCCCGTACGGGCGGATTTTCGCCCGGCGGGTGGCGCTCGGCACGAACATCTTCCCGTCCCTGGTCAAGCGGATCCGCCCGTTCACGGTGCCGGTCTACGACTACGCGCTGATGACCGAGCCGCTGACCGCCGACCAGCTGAAGGCGATCGGCTGGCAGGGCCGCCAGGGCCTGGGCGACAGCGCCAACCAGTTCCACTACTTCCGCATCACCCCGGAGAACCGCATCCTGTGGGGCGGCTACGACGCCATTTACCCCTACCGCGGCAAGCTCGACTCCGAGTACGACCACCGCCCCGAGACGTACCTGAAGCTCGCGCAGCACTTCTTCACCGCGTTCCCCCAGCTGGAGGGCATCAAGTTCAGCCACGCCTGGGGCGGGGCCATCGACACCTGCTCGCGCTTCTCCGCCTTCTTCGGCACCGCGCACGGCGGCAGGGTCGCCTACGCGGCCGGCTACACCGGGCTCGGGGTCGGCGCCACCCGCTTCGGCGCCGACGTGATGCTGGACCTGCTGGACGGGGCCCGCACCGAGCGGACCGAGCTGGAGATGGTGAAGTCCAGGCCGATGCCGTTCCCGCCGGAGCCCTTCGCCTGGACGGGGATCACCCTCACCAAGTGGTCCCTGGCCCGGGCGGACGCCCGCGGCGGCCGCCGCAACCTGTGGCTGAAGGCCCTCGACAAGCTCGGCCTGGGCTTCGACAGCTGACCTGCGTTCCACTGGCAGGATGCCGGCCGGTGCGTCGGCCGGCATCCGGTGCACGCCCCGGGCGCGCACCGCGGCTCACGGCGTGAGCCGCTTCACCACCACGGGTTGGTGAAACCCGCGTCATCGCAGGGCCCGGCCCCGCTCTCTCCCGGTGAGGACCCCTCACCACAGAGAACGGAGGCCGGGCGATGCAGGGCTCGGATTTCAAGACCGCGGTGGAATGGCTGGTGTCGGTGGCGCCGGATCCCGACGCCTGCCGGTGGGAGTGGGAGCGCAACCCCCTCGGGGTCGTCCTGCTGCCCGCCGGCCGGCTCTGGGACGTGCTGATCCTGCCCGGCGAACTGGGGCAGGCCGCCCTCGACGTCCTGACCTGCCTCCTCGACCGGCCCGGCCCGGTGCTCGCCGACTTCGGCGATTCGCGGCTGGGCTTCTTCGTGCCCCCGGGTACGGCGTCCCGCTGGCTCGGCACCGGTGTACGGGGGGCCGGGCGCGGGACCTGGATCGTGGTCCCGTACCCCGGCCGGGACACGGGCGGGGCGTACTGGGCGGTGGTCCCGGACGGCCGCGGGACGCTCACCGATCCGGTGCTGCTGGAGCTCGCGATGCACGAGGCCGCGGCCCGGGTGGCGGGGCAGGAGGGCCGGAAACCCTGACAAGGGTTTTGGTCCGGACCGTGTTGGGCGCCGCTGCCGCCTCACCGGCGGCCTGGCTCCATCCCCCATGTTCCGGCGGCAGTTGTGCGCAGGTCCCCGGCCGTGCCCCCAGCCGGAGTCACGGCCTTCCCGCCTCCGGCCGGTCGTGCTAGTCGCCGGAGGAGCCGTGGAAGCCGACGTGGGTGGGCTCGTCGCCGGTGTACAACAGGACGTACAGCCCGCTCCACCGCAGGTCGGCCTCGGCCGACAGGCTTTCCGCGTACTCCTGGTGGTTCATCGCCCGCCCCGCCCGAGCGAGCGCCTCCTCGTACTGGGCGACGGTCGGCCGGTCCGTGCCGAAGTGGTGGAGCAGGCGGTCGGCCGCGAGGGGCCGGACGGCGCCGTCCACCTCGTCCGGGCCAGGGACGACCCGCACGACGTCGAGGATCGTATGCGTGCCCTGCGTGCCCATGAACTCGTGGTCGGTCCACAGCGCGGCCAGGTCCGGGTAGTCGCCGATCTCCCCGAACTCCTCGACGAACACCCGTGCCTGAAGGGCGGTCAGCGATTCCTCGACGCTGCCCTCGTAGTCCGTCACGTAGTCCCAGTCGCTGGCACCCATCGCGCGCCGCCGCCTTCCGTAGAGGTCAGGTCCCGTGCAGCACAAGCCTCGGGACCGGCTCAGGCTAGGCGGACGGTCTGACAGTGCGGCGTACGGACCATTCGACGGCCAGCAGCAGGGGCGTGCACAGGAAGCCGCTGGCCAGAACGTCCAGGGGCCAGTGCCAGCCGCGCAGGATCAGCCCCGCGGCCGTGGCGCCGGTCAGGGCGAGGGCGACGGCCAGCGGCCGGCCGCGGCGGGCGTACGGGCGGATCAGCAGGGCCGCGCCTATGTAGGCGACGGCCGCGGTCGCCGTGTGCCCCGAGGGGAAGTAGCCCGCGGCCCAGGGCTCCAGGGGGCCCGGGCGGGCGGTCCACTCCTTCAACGGCACGACCACGGCCGGGACCAGGGCCATCGCCAGGCCCGCGGTCAGGGCGGGGACCCAGGCGCGGGAGCGCCGCGCGGCGTACGCCATCGCCATCACCAGGACGGGCACGGCAACCGAGGCGTTGCCGAGGTCGGACAGGCGCTCGGTGACGGCGTCGGGGACCGTGCGGACCAGGGCGCGGCTGAGGTGCTCGTCCGGCGCGAGCAGCGGACCCGAGACCAGGACCTGCCAGGTCGTCAGGGCGAGCCCCGGCAGGGAGAGAAGGAGGAGGATGGCCGGCCGTCCCGGAACAGGGGGGATGGTTCCGGGACGGCCGCCCGGATCGGGTTGCCGAGCGCCCCGGGGGGTTTGGGGCGAACGGCTGTCCGATCGGTGAGGAGTGTGCGCGAACGCAGGCCCAGTGCGGCGCTGGGGAAGCCCGGTACTGGTGTCGCCCTCGGTTTCCCGGGAGCGCGGTGTCTCACTCATCTGCAGAAACCGTACGGCAGTGGAAAGGGGACCGACAGCAGGAACGCGCTCCTGCCATCGGCCCCCCACATCTTCTTCACAGCGTCCGCCCGTTACCGGCGGTACCGGGTGGACCCTGCGTTCGGACGCTCGCTCAGGCGTCCGTGCCGATGGCCGCGAAAGCAGCCTCGATGAGGTCCAGGCCCTCGTTCAGCAGGTCCTCGCCGATGACGATCGGCGGGAGGAAGCGCAGGACGTTGCCGTAGGTGCCACAGGTCAGGACGAGCAGGCCCTCGGCGTGACAGGCCTTGGCGAGCGCGCCGGCCGCCTCCGGGAACGGGGTCTTGGACACCGGGTCCTTGACGAGCTCGATCGCGATCATGGCGCCGCGGCCGCGGATGTCGCCGATGATGTCGTACTTCTCCTGCATGGCCGTCAGGCGGGACTTCATGACGGACTCGATCTTCTTCGCCGCGGCGTTGAGGTCGAGCTCCTTCATGGTCTCGATGGAGCCCAGCGCACCGGCGCAGGCCACCGGGTTGCCGCCGTAGGTACCGCCCAGACCGCCCGCGTGAGCGGCGTCCATGATCTCGGCGCGGCCGGTCACGGCGGCGAGCGGGAGACCGCCTGCGATGCCCTTGGCGGTGGTGATCAGGTCCGGGACGATGCCCTCGTCCTCGCACGCGAACCACTGGCCGGTGCGGCAGAAGCCGGACTGGATCTCGTCGGCGACGAAGACGATGCCGTTCTCGTTGGCGAACTTCACGATCTCCGGCAGGAAGCCCTTGGCCGGCTCGATGAAGCCGCCCTCGCCGAGGACCGGCTCGATGATGATCGCGGCGACGTTGTCGGCGCCGATCTGCTTGGTGATCTGGTCGATCGCCTGGGCGGCGGCCTCGGGGCCGCAGTTCTCGGCACCGGTGGGCCAGCGGTAGCCGTAGGCGACCGGAACGCGGTAGACCTCGGGGGCGAACGGGCCGAAGCCGTTCTTGTACGGCATGTTCTTCGAGGTCAGCGCCATCGTGAGGTTCGTACGGCCGTGGTAGCCGTGGTCGAAGACGACGACGGCCTGGCGCTTGGTGTACGCACGGGCGATCTTGACGGCGTTCTCGACGGCCTCGGCGCCCGAGTTGAACAGCGCCGACTTCTTCGCGTGGTCACCGGGGGTCAGCTCGGCGAGGGCCTCGCAGACCTCGACGTAGCCCTCGTACGGCGTGACCATGAAGCAGGTGTGGGTGAAGTCCGCGAGCTGCGCGGAGGCGCGGCGCACGACGGCCTCGGCGGAGGCGCCGACGGAGGTCACCGCGATGCCGGAACCGAAGTCGATCAGGCGGTTGCCGTCGACGTCCTCGATGATGCCGCCGCCCGCACGGGCCGTGAAGACGGGGAGCACGGAGCCCACGCCGCCGGCCACCGTCTCGAGGCGGCGGGCCTGCAGCTCCTGCGACTTGGGGCCGGGGATCGCGGTGACGATGCGGCGCTCCTGCGGGACAGCGGTCATAGAGGGCTCCTGGGGGGTGTTTTCGGACGCACTTGTGTCTTTGTCCGCAGGCTAGGCCCGGGGGAGGGGGTACGGCATGCTCCGTTCGGGAGTGATCCCTGCGTGTCCTTGTCCGTGACGGCCATAGGAAGGACAAGCCGCATGTCTTGTGGACGCAGAGGAGGTACGGCCCGGTACGGGCCCACGGCCGCCTCCGGGCAACTACATTGAGCGACGCAGCGCAGGAACGGGCAGGGGGCAGGGGTTTCATGGACACCGACGGCACGTACGGCACGGACGAGAAGCGGCCGCCGCGCGCCGGGCACGTCCCGCGGCCGGCCGGCCCGCCGCCCGCACTCCCGCCGAAGCCCGCCCACGCCCCCGCCGGGACCGGCCCGTCCCTCGCCGACTGGCTGCGCACCCCGCGGAGCTCCGACGGGCCCGGGGTGTGGACGTACGGCCACGTACCGCGCGCCGCCGAGGAGCCCGAGCGGACCCCGACCCGGCAGCTGGTAAGCGGTGCGCTGATCGCCCTGCTGGCAGGGCTGCTGCTGTGGTCCCTGCTGTGGAACGGCTACCTGGGCGGCTTCTGGCTCTGGCCCCTCTACATGTTCACGCCGGACTCCTGGGCCGGGAAACTGCCCTCCGTGGTGGCCTCGTACATCTGGTACGGCCTGGTCATCGCCACCCTGGTCATCGGCTTCGGACGACTGGGCCGCTGGCCCGAGCTGGCCCGCCGGATGCTCCGCAGCCGCGCCGTGCAGGCCGTGCAGGCCGCCGTGCCGGCCCGCCCCGAGGAGGGCGGCCCCGACGACCCCGCCACGTGGCCGCAGGTCCGCGGGGCCGGGCTCGGGGAGACCGCCGACCGGCTCGGGGCCGAGGCCGCGTCCGGGCGGATGAACGACGTGGACTGCACGCGGATCCGGCGCGCCTGGGAGTCCGTACGGGCCGAACCCTCGCGGGCCGCGGCCTTTGCCGATGTCGTGCGTGACAAGGGCGCGGGCGCATGCGTCCACCCCTCCGGGGCCCGGGACCTGCCCGTCCGGGCCGCGCGGCACGATCTGCTGGCCCGGCAGGTGCTGCTCGGGACGGTCGACGACGGCGCGCGCAACCCGTACGGCAGGCGCGGCACCCGGCTCGCCCTCGACCCCGGCGTGCTGGGCACCTCGCTGCTCGCCGTCGGCCCCTCCGGCGCGGGCAAGACGCGGCAGCTGGTGCGGCCCGTCGTCGAATCGCTCGCCCTCCAGGCGCTCGCCGGACAGGCCGCCGTCATCGCCGTCGCCTCGGCCGGCGCCCAGCTCGGGCCGGACGCCGCGTACGACGTCGTGGTCCGCGTCGGCGACCCCGAGTCCGTCTACGACCTCGACCTCTACGGCGGCGCCACCGACGCCGACGAAGCGGCCACCCTGCTCGCCGAAGCCTTCGTCGGCGACATCCCGGGCATGGAGGTCCGCCGGGCCGCGACGGCCCTCGCCCAGCTGCTCGGCCCCTTCCGGGCGGCGTACGGCCACTTTCCCGCCGTGCCCGAACTGCGCGAACTGCTCGACCGGGTGCCCGAGACCCTCGGCGGGCTGCGCACCGCGCTTGAGGACGCCGGGCAGTACGTGATGATCCGCGAACTCGACGCCCGGGAACGGCAGTACGGCGCCCACGGCGACCCGGGACCGGCCCTCGCCGACCGGGTGGCCCTGCTCGACCGGCCCGCGTTCGCCGGCTTCTTCAACGTCGCAGACGGCGGCACCACCGGACAGGGGAGGCCCTTCTCCCTTTCGCAGCACGCCCTGGAGCACCCGCTGCGCGTCCGCATCGACCTGCCCGAGCGCGGGCACGCAGACGCCTCCAGGATCCTGGCCCGGCTGCTGCTCGTGCAGTTCACCGCTGCCGCCGCGGCCCGCGGCGACCGGTCCCTGTTCGCGTTCCTCGCCTTCGACGACGCCTCGCACACAATGACCCCGCAGACCGTGCGGGGTCTGCAGCGGCTGCGGCCGGCGAACGCGGGCGTGCTGCTGACGCTGCGCACGCTGGACGACGTACCGGAGGCGCTGCGCACCCCGCTGCTCGGGGCGGTCGGCTGCCGGATGGCCTTCTCCGGGGTCACCACCTGGGACGGCAAGCGGTTCGCGGAGGCCTGGGGCACCGAGTGGGTGGAGACGCGCGACGTCACCCACCGGACCGTCTTCGCCGACCAGCCGCTGACCCGCGCCATCCACGCCTTCCGCAAGCTGATCACCGGAAAGGCGGTGACGACCGACGCGGTCACCGTGCGGCAGGTGGAGCGCGAGCGCTGGTCGGCCTCGGCCCTCGCCAACACCGTGCCGCCCGGGCACGCCGTGCTCTCGCTCACTTCCGTCAAGGGGGAGCGGGCGGCTCCGCTGCTGGTCCGGCTGGCCGCGGCGGGCTGAGCCGACCCGTACGGGGTGGCAGAATCGAGGGGAGTCGTTCATACGACAAGGCGAAATTCGCCGCCGCGCCCCTCCTTCTTCTAAGGCCCCTGGTACCCGATGCCGCTCACCCTCGCCTCACTCGTCCAGCACTCGGCGCTCAAGCTCAGCGTCCGGGCGGGGGAGGGCCGCCTCGACACCCCCGTGCGCTGGGCCCACGTCAGCGAGCTCGCCGACCCCGTCCCCTATATGGAGGGCGGGGAGCTTCTCCTGATCACCGCGATGAAGCTGGACGCGGAGGATCCGCAGGAGATGCGCCGGTACGTACGCCGCCTCGCCGCGGCCGGGGTCGTCGGCATCGGCTTCGCCGTCGGCGTGAATTACGAGGCGGTCCCGCAGGCGCTGGTCGAGGCCGCACGGGCCGAGGACCTGCCGCTGCTGGAGGTGCCGCGCAAGACCCCGTTCCTCGCGATCAGCAAGGCCGTCTCCGCAGCGCTCGCCGCGGACCAGTACCGCGCGGTGACTGCCGGTTTCGAGGCGCAGCGGGAGTTGACGCGGGCCGCGCTGTCCGCCGACGGCCCCGCGGAGCTGCTGGCGAAGCTGGCGGCGCACGTGCACGGCTGGGCCGCCCTGTACGACACCTCGGGCGCGGTGGTCGCGGCCGCACCCGAATGGGCCGCGCGGCGGGCCGCCCGGCTGACCCCCGACGTAGAGCGGCTGCGCGAGCGGCCGGCGCCCGCGAGCGCGGTCGTGGGCGGCTCGGAGGACCGGGTCGAGCTCCAGTCGCTGGGGACCGGCCGGCGGGCCCGCGGCGCGCTCGCCGTCGGCACCGCTGCTCCGCTGGGCACGGCCGAGCGGTACGCCGTGCACTCGGCGGTGGCGCTGCTGACCTTGACCACCGAGCGGTCGAGGTCGTTGCACGACGCCGAGTCCCGGCTGGGGGCGGCGGTGCTGCGGATGCTGCTGGACGGGGAGGACGAGCACGCCCGGGCGGTGGCCGGGGACCTGTACGGGGCGCTGCTGGAGGCGCCGTTCCGGCTGATCGTGGCGGAGCCCGCACTGCCGGGGACCGCGCAGCCGGAGGGCATGGCACTGCTGGCCGACGCGGTGGAGTCGGCCGCCGCCCGTGCGGGGGAGGCGCTGCTGGTGGTCCCGGAGCCCGGGCGGCTGGTGGTGCTGGCGGCCGACGGGGGCTCGGCGGTGCAGGCCTGCGCGGACCACGCGGAGGCACTGGAGTCGCGGCGCGGACGGGAGGCGGCGGGTCCGGAACCGGACGAGCTGGTGGTCGGCCTGTCCGCACCGGCGGTGCCCTCAGGGGTGGCGGCGGCGCTCAAGCAGGCCGACCAGGCTCTGGCCGTGGCCCGTCGGCGGGGGCGGCCGCTGGTGGAGCACGAGGACCTGGCGGCGGGCTCGGTCCTCCCGCTGCTGGGGGACGAGGCGGTACGGGCCTTCGCGGACGGCACCCTGCGGGCACTGCGCGAGCACGACGAGAAGGGGCGCGGCGACCTGGTGGCCTCGCTGCACGCGTGGCTCTCGCGGCACGGGCAGTGGGACGCGGCGGCGGCCGACCTCGGGGTGCACCGGCACACGCTGCGGTACCGGATGCGGCGGGTGGAGGAGATCCTGGGCCGCTCCCTGGACGACCCGGACGTGCGCATGGAGCTGTGGCTCGCCCTGAAGGCCAGCCCGCCTGCGGCGTAGCCGCGGTGGCGGGCCGCGACAGTGACAAAGCGGCGCGGGGGGAGCCCCGCGTACTCCACCCCGGCTAAACAACGAAACCCGGACGGAGTCCTACGGTGGAGGGGACAAGGACCCGCACACATCCGAAGGGCCGGGATTCGCATGACTTCCACCCACGCCTTCTGGCTCGCCGGCCGCCAGGCCACCGGCGAGGACAGCTTCGACGTCCACTCCCCGTGGGACAACCGGCTGGTCGGCACCGTCAGCGTGCCCACCGACGCCCAGGTCGAAGAGGCCGTGGCCGCGGCGTACGCCGTGACGGCCGAGTTCTCCGCGACTCCCGCCCACGTCCGTGCCGCCGCCCTGGACCACGTGTCCAAGAGGCTCGTCGAGCGCACCGAGGAGATCGCCCAGCTGATCTCCGCCGAGAACGGCAAGCCCATCAAGTGGGCCCGCGGTGAGGTCGGCCGTGCGGTGTCCGTGTTCCGTTTCGCCGCCGAAGAGGCCCGCCGCTTCAACGGCGGAGAGGCCCAGCGCCTCGACACCGACGCCGGTGGCGTCGGCCGTCTCGCCCTGACCCGCCGCTTCGTCAAGGGCCCGGTCCTCGGCATCGCGCCGTTCAACTTCCCGCTGAACCTGTGCGCCCACAAGGTGGCCCCCGCCATCGCGGTCGGCGCGCCGATCATCCTGAAGCCGGCCCCGGCCACCCCGCTCTCGGGCCTGATCCTGGGCGAGCTGCTCGCCGAGACCGACCTCCCGGCCGGTTCCTGGTCGGTCCTCCCGGTCGCCAACGACAAGATGCCGGCCCTGGTGCAGGACGAGCGCCTGCCCGTCATCTCCTTCACCGGCTCCGACAAGGTCGGCTACGCCATCCAGCAGTCGGTGCCCCACAAGCACTGCACCCTGGAGCTCGGCGGCAACGCCGCCGCCGTGGTCCTGGACGACTGGTCCTCCGAGGCCGACCTCGACTGGGCCGCGACCCGTATCGCGACCTTCTCGAACTACCAGGCCGGCCAGTCCTGCATCTCCGTGCAGCGCGTGATCGCCGAGGCCTCCGTGTACGACCGCCTCGTCGAGAAGGTCGTCGCGCAGGTCCAGGCCCAGGTCACCGGCGACCCGTCCGACTCCGCCACCGACGTCGGCCCCCTCGTCTCCGAGGACGCCGCCAAGCGGGTCGAGTCCTGGGTCGACGAGGCCCTCTCCGCGGGTGCCAAGCTGCTCACCGGCGGCAAGCGCCAGGGCGCCTCGTACGAGCCGACCGTCATCGCTGACCTGCCCGCCGACACCACCCTCGCCGTCGAGGAGGTCTTCGGGCCGGTGCTGACGCTGACGAAGGTCGAGAACACCGACGAGGCCTTCGCGGCCGTCAACGACTCGAAGTTCGGCCTGCAGACCGGCGTCTTCACCCGGAACATCCAGACCGCGTTCCGCGCCCACCGCGAGCTTGAGGTCGGCGGTGTGATCGTCGGCGACGCGCCGTCCTACCGCGCCGACCAGATGCCCTACGGCGGCGTCAAGCAGTCCGGTGTGGGCCGCGAGGGTGTCCGCTACGCGATGGACGACTACACGTACGAGCGGGTCCTGGTCCTGACCGGCCTCGACATCTGATTCTCGTACGGCCGCAAAGCCGACGGCCGGAGCCTACTGTGCGGGGGCTCCGGCCGTCCCCCTTTTCTCCGGGGCTCGGTTCGCCTCCGGGGTGCTCATGCCGGCTCCAGGCGCGCCCCTTCGGCTCACTCGCCTGGGTGTAGCCGTGCCGGCGGGCTGGATTTCCCTCACTTGGACCGCCCCGGCTTTTCCCGGCGGGCCGGAGAGGGTACGACTCACAGGTAGCACCGGCCAGTAGGCCGGTACCACCGACTCCGGCGGCGAGGTGAGCCCGCTCATGTCCGCAACACAGCCCAAGGTGACCGAGCGCGAGGCACGGCAGGTAGCGGAAGCGGCCCGGGAACAGGACTGGCGCAAGCCCAGCTTCGCCAAGGAACTCTTCCTGGGGCACTTCCGGCTAGACCTGATCCACCCGCACCCGATGCCCGCGGACGAGGACGTCCGCCGCGGCGAGGCCTTCCTGGCCCGGCTGCGGGCGTTCTGTGAGACCGAGATCGACGGGGCGCGCATCGAGCGCGAGGCGAGGATCCCCGACGAGACCGTGCGCGGGCTCAAGGAGCTCGGTGCCCTCGGCATGAAGATCGACCCCAAGTACGGGGGCCTCGGCCTCACCCAGGTGTACTACAACAAGGCGCTGGCCCTCGTCGGCTCGGTCAGCCCCGCCATCGGGGCCCTGCTCTCGGCGCACCAGTCGATCGGCGTCCCGCAGCCGCTGAAGATGTTCGGCACGCAGGAGCAGAAGGAAACGTACCTGCCGCGCTGCGCGACCACCGCCATCAGCGCCTTCCTGCTCACGGAGCCGGACGTCGGCTCCGACCCGGCGCGGCTGGCCACCACCGCCGTCCCCGACGGCGAGGACGCGTACATCCTCGACGGCGTGAAGCTCTGGACCACCAACGGGGTCGTCGCGGACCTGCTGGTGGTGATGGCCCGGGTCCCGAAGTCGGAGAACCACCGGGGCGGGATCACCGCCTTCGTCGTCGAGGCCGATTCACCCGGGATCACCGTCGAGCACCGCAACGCGTTCATGGGCCTGCGCGGCCTGGAGAACGGCGTCACGCGCTTCCACGGGGTACGGGTCGCGGCAGGCCAGCGCATCGGTGCCGAGGGCGCCGGGCTCAAGATCGCGCTGACCACGCTGAACACCGGCCGGCTGTCCCTGCCCGCCATGTGCGTCGGCGCCGGGAAATGGTGCCTGAAGATCGCCCGCGAATGGTCCGGCGTCCGCGAGCAGTGGGGCCGCCCGGTCGCCCGCCACGAAGCCGTCGGCGCCAAGATCTCCTTCATCGCCGCCACCACCTTCGCGCTCGAAGCGGTCGTCGACCTGGCCTCCCAGATGGCCGACGAGGACCGCAACGACATCCGCATCGAGGCCGCGCTCGCCAAGCTCTACGGCAGCGAGATGGCCTGCCTGATGGCCGACGAGCTCGTCCAGATCCGGGGCGGGCGGGGCTTCGAGACCGCCGAATCGCTGGCAGCCCGCGGCGAGCGCGCCGTCCCCGCCGAGCAGATGCTGCGCGACCTGCGCATCAACCGGATCTTCGAGGGCTCCACCGAGATCATGCACCTGCTGATCGCCCGCGAGGCCGTCGACGCCCACCTGTCGGTCGCCGGCGACCTCATCGACCCCGAGAAGGCGCTCGGCGACAAGGCCAGGGCCGGAGCCCGCGCGGCCGGGTTCTACGCCCGCTGGCTGCCCAAGCTCGCCACCGGCCCCGGCCAGGTCCCCGGCACGTACCGCGCGTTCCACCCGGGCGGCCACCCCGACCTCTCCGTCCACCTGCGCTACGTCGAGCGCAGCGCCCGCAAACTCGCCCGGTCCACCTTCTACGCCATGTCCCGCTGGCAGGGCCGGATGGAGACCAAGCAGGGCTTCCTCGGCCGGGTCGTCGACATCGGCGCCGAGCTCTTCGCGATGAGCGCGGCCTGCGTGCGCGCCGAGCACCTGCGTGCCTCCGGGGACCACGGCCGCGAGGCCTACCAGCTGGCCGACGCCTTCTGCCAGCAGTCCAGGATCCGCGTCGAAGAGCTCTTCGGCCGGCTCTGGTCCAACACCGACGACCTCGACCGCAAGGTCGTCGCCGGGGTGCTCTCCGGCACCTACACCTGGCTCGAAGAGGGCGTGCTCGACCCCTCCGGAGACGGCCCCTGGATCGCGGACGCCGCCCTCGGCCCGTCGACCCGGGAAAACGTGCACCGACCCATTCGCTGACCTGCGATCATCGCCGGGCGCCCGACAGGCGTACGGGACCGGCGACGGGGAATCGGATGCATGTGAACGCGGACAGGGAGAGACGACGGCTCGCCTGGTGCGTGGCGCTCCTGCTGCGCCACGCACCGGACGCCGTCGCCTCCGACCTCCTCGGGCGGCTCGACGCGCCCACCCGCCGGTTCCTGTGCCGGGACGAGTACCTCCCGGCCTCCGCCGTCACCCTGCTGCTGAGAGCGGGCACCGACGAGGACCGCCGCACCATCGCCCGCAGCCCGCACGTACTCGGCCGCCCCCTGCCCGGCCTGCCCGGCCCCGCGCGGTACGCGGCCCGCCCCGGCCCCTCGCCGGAGCTGCTCGCCACCCTGGGCGCCGAGCTCGGCCGGCCGCTCGGCCGCCTCGGCCCCGCGCTGACCGGCGCGGAACTCGTCGGGCTGCTGCGCCGGCACGGCAGCCGCCGGCCGCGGATCCCGCTCGACGTGCTGGCCCTCCCGTACGAGCTCGACCCCGAGGCCCTGCTGCGCGAGCACGCCCGCGCCCCGCTGCCGCCCGGCTCCGTGGAGGCCCTGCTGCTGGTCGCCGGGCTGGAACGGCGGGCCCGGCTCGCGCTGCTCGACACCCGCGCGCAGGCCTCGTACGGCTCGCAGTGGCACCGTCCGGCGGTCCGCGCGGTCCGGACCGGCTCCCTGACCTTCGACGAGCTCGCGGCGGCCGTCGCCCCGGCCCACCGGACCCTGCTCCTCGGGCAGGCCCACGCCGCCGGCAGCCTCGGCTGGAACCTGGCCGAGTGGGCCGGGATGCGCTCCGCCCTGCTGCGGGTGCTGCGCCCGGCGCTCGGCGACGACCCCCGGCTGTGGGCCGAGCTGAAACGGTACGCCCCAGGATTCACCGGTACCCTGCCCGAGCTGGCGGCCGCGGTGGCTGCCGGTGCCGCACCGCCGCCGCAGCCGGAATCCGGGATACCGGGCCTTGGCCGGGCCGTGGACCTGCTCGCACCCGGATCCGCGTGGGAGCCGGCCGAGAGCGTGAACCGAGAGCTGGCCCTCGCGAGCCTCGGAGTGCCCAACGCCATGGGCGATCTGCGCGAGGACATCCGCTGGGTCCGCGCCTGCCTCGACCGCGGCATCCTGGCCGGCCCCGACGTGATCCGGCACAAGGCCCCCGCGGCCTGGGCCCTGGACGAGGGCCACTGGCTGGGGGAGGTGGACCACCCCGACCGCCACGACCGGCACCAGGCGGTGCTGGCCGCCCGGGCCGAGGCGGACCGGCTCTTCGACGCGGCCCTCGCCGCCGACGCCGACGCCTGGTGGCGCGCCGCCACCGCGCTCCCCGACTTCGCCGGGACGCTGCCCGAACTGCTCGCCGGTGTCGTACAAGGGGACTCCGTGTCCAACCGCGCCTGAGTTGCGGCAACAATGGGGGCATGAGCGACCGCCCAGCCCCCCTCGCCGATCCGCACCTCCTCTTCGACCCCGCGGCCGGCCGGCGGGACATCGTCATCCTCGGGTCCACCGGGTCCATCGGGACCCAGGCCATAGACCTCGCCCTGCGCAACCCGGACCGGTTCCGGGTGACCGCGCTGTCCGCCGCCGGCGGGCGCGTGGAGCTGCTGGCCGAGCAGGCCCGGCAGCTGCGGGTGAACACCGTGGCCGTCGCCCGCGAGGACGCCGTACCGGCCCTGAAGGAGGCACTGAACGCCCAGTACGGCGTCTCCGAGCCGCTGCCCGAGATCCTGGCCGGACCCGACGCGGCGACCGAGCTCGCCGCCTCCGAGTGCCACACCGTCCTCAACGGCATCACTGGTTCCATCGGCCTCGCGCCCACCCTCGCCGCGCTGCGGGCGGGCCGGACCCTGGCCCTGGCCAACAAGGAGTCGCTGATCGTCGGCGGCCCGCTGGTCAAGGCCCTCGCGAAGCCAGGCCAGATCATCCCGGTCGACTCCGAGCACGCAGCCCTCTTCCAGGCCCTCGCCGCCGGCACCCGGGCCGATGTGCGCAAGCTCGTGGTCACCGCCTCCGGCGGGCCCTTCCGCGGCCGCACCCGCGCCGAGCTGGCCCACGTCACCGTCGAGGACGCCCTCGCGCACCCCACCTGGGCCATGGGCCCGGTGATCACCATCAATTCGGCGACGCTGGTCAACAAGGGGCTGGAGGTCATCGAGGCGCACCTGCTCTACGACATCCCCTTCGACCGCATCGAGGTCGTGGTCCATCCGCAGTCGTACGTCCACTCGATGGTGGAGTTCTCCGACGGCTCCACGCTCGCCCAGGCCACCCCGCCGGACATGCGCGGACCCATCGCGATCGGCCTCGGCTGGCCCGAGCGCGTCCCGGACGCGGCCCCCGCCTTCGACTGGAGCAAGGCGTCCACCTGGGAGTTCTTCCCGCTGGACACCGAGGCCTTCCCGTCGGTGGGACTGGCCCGGCACGTGGGCACCCTGGGCTCCACCGCCCCCGCCGTGTTCAATGCGGCGAACGAGGAGTGCGTGGCGGCCTTCCTGGCCGGTCGGCTGCCGTTCACAGCAATCATGGATACGGTCTCTGCCGTGGTCGATGAGCACGGGACGCCGGACGCGGGAACTTCCCTCACCGTCGCGGACGTCCTCGAAGCGGAGACCTGGGCCAGGGCCCGGGCACAGGAGATGGCGGCCCGGGCCGCGGTGGAGGCGCACGCATGACAGCACTCATGACGGTGGTCGGAATACTCATCTTCGTATTCGGGCTGCTCGTCTCCATCGCCTGGCACGAGCTCGGCCACCTCTCCACGGCCAAGCTCTTCGGCATCCGGGTGCCCCAGTACATGGTCGGCTTCGGCCCGACCATCTGGTCGCGGCACAAGGGCGAGACCGAGTACGGCATCAAGGCCATCCCGATGGGCGGCTACATCCGCATGATCGGGATGTTCCCGCCCGGCGAGGACGGCAAGGTGACCGCCCGTTCGACCTCGCCGTTCCGATCGATGATCGAGGACGCGCGCTCGGCGGCGTACGAGGAGCTCCAGCCCGGCGACGAGACGCGGCTGTTCTACACGCGCAGGCCCTGGAAACGCGTGATCGTGATGTTCGCGGGCCCGTTCATGAACCTGGTGCTGGCACTGGCGGTCTTCTTCGGCGTCTGGATGAGCTTCGGGATCAGCCAGACGACCACGCAGGTCGCGAGCGTCTCGCCGTGCGTCATCCAGCAGAGCGAGAATCGCGAGGTCTGCAAGGCCGGCGACCCGGTCGCCCCGGCCAAGGCCGCCGGCCTGCTGGCGGGTGACCGGATCGTGGCGTTCAACGGCCGCAAGGTGGCCGACTGGGCCGCCCTCCAGAAGCAGATCCGCGACACCGTCGGCCCCGCCACCGTCACGGTCGTCCGGGACGGGAAGCAGCAGTCCCTCCCGGTCAACCTGATCGAGAACAAGGTCGCCAAGACGGACGGCCACGGCGGCTACGTCAAGGGCCGGTACGTGACCGCCGGCTGGCTCGGCTTCAGCCCGAAGAGCGAGATCGCCCCGCTGTCCTTCGGCCAGTCCGTGGACCACATGGGCGAGGTCGTCGACAACAGCGTCGAGGGGCTGCTCAAGCTGCCCGCCAAGATCCCGGCGCTGTGGAACGCGGCCTTCAGCGGAGCCGAGCGCGAGCCCGACTCCCCGATGGGCATCGTCGGCGCGGCCCGGATCAGCGGTGAGATCGCCACCCTGGACATCCCGGCCGAGCAGCGCCTGGTGTTCTACCTCCAGCTCGTCGGATTCTTCAACCTCTCGCTGTTCCTGTTCAACATGCTCCCGCTGCTGCCCCTCGACGGCGGGCACATCGCGGGCGCCCTGTGGGAGTCGGTCCGGCGCAACGTGGCCCGGGTCTTCCGGCGCCCCGACCCCGGCCCGTTCGACGTGGCGAAGCTGATGCCCGCCGCGTACGTGGTGGCCGGCGTGTTCGTCTGCTTCACGCTGCTCGTGCTCGTGGCCGACGTGGTGAACCCGATCAAGATCACCTAGCGCGTCCGCATCCGCGGAAGGCGCACCGGAGCCGGGCACGCTTCGTGCCCGGCTCCCTACGCTCGGGTGTTCCCGCCCCTCTGATGCGTGGGCTGCGCCCTGGTTGCCGTAACCTCGAAGGCTGGAGCCCGCCGATCTCGGGACCTTGATCCACATTTTGGGGTTGCACAGCAGATGACTGCCATCTCTCTCGGAATGCCGGCCGTGCCGACGAAGCTTGCCGACCGCAGGGTCAGCCGCAAGATCCAGGTCGGTTCCGTGGCCGTCGGTGGCGACGCGCCCGTGTCGGTGCAGTCGATGACCACCACCCGTACCTCCGACATCGGCGCCACGCTCCAGCAGATCGCCGAGCTGACCGCCTCCGGCTGCGAGATCGTCCGTGTGGCCTGCCCGACCCAGGACGACGCCGACGCCCTCGCCGTCATCGCGAAGAAGTCGCAGATCCCGGTCATCGCCGACATCCACTTCCAGCCCAAGTACGTGTTCGCCGCGATCGACGCCGGCTGCGCCGCCGTCCGCGTGAACCCGGGCAACATCAAGCAGTTCGACGACAAGGTCAAGGAGATCGCGAAGGCCGCGGGCGACGCGGGCACCCCGATCCGCATCGGCGTCAACGCCGGCTCCCTCGACGCCCGGCTGCTCAAGAAGTACGGCAAGGCCACCCCCGAGGCGCTCGTCGAGTCCGCGCTGTGGGAGGCCTCCCTCTTCGAGGAGCACGGCTTCAGCGACATCAAGATCTCGGTCAAGCACAACGACCCGGTCGTCATGGTCAACGCCTACCGCCAGCTCGCCGCCCAGTGCACGTACCCGCTGCACCTCGGCGTCACCGAGGCCGGACCCGCCTTCCAGGGCACCATCAAGTCCGCCGTCGCCTTCGGCGCGCTGCTCTCCGAGGGCATCGGCGACACCATCCGCGTCTCCCTCTCGGCCCCGCCGGTCGAGGAGGTCAAGGTCGGCCTCCAGATCCTGGAGTCGCTGAACCTCAAGCCGCGCCGCCTGGAGATCGTCTCCTGCCCGTCCTGCGGTCGCGCCCAGGTGGACGTCTACAAGCTGGCCGAAGAGGTCACGGCGGGCCTCACGGGCATGGAGGTCCCGTTGCGCGTCGCGGTCATGGGCTGCGTCGTCAACGGACCCGGCGAGGCCCGCGAGGCCGACCTCGGCGTCGCCTCCGGCAACGGCAAGGGCCAGATCTTCGTGAAGGGCGAGGTCATCAAGACCGTCCCCGAGTCGAAGATCGTGGAGACCCTCATCGAAGAGGCGATGAAGATCGCCGAGCAGATGGAGAAGGACGGCGTGATGTCCGGCGAGCCCACCGTCGCCATCGGCGTCTGAGCACCCGGGCGCCCCGGCGTCCCGCACGCATCGGCCCCGGCCCCGTTCCCGCAGCTCGCGGGCGGGGCCGGGGCTCTTTCGTGACCCGTGGGACCAGGCATCCGAGGGTGACGGCGGGTACAGTTCGGAGATCAGCAGACTTGTATGGTGAGGCCCCAGTGTTGACGCAGACCACCACCCGGGTCCTTGAGCCCAGTGATCTCGACGCCGCCCTCGAAGTCCTCGGACGCGAGCCGGTCGAGAACGCCTTCGTCACCTCCCGGGTCCAGGTCGCCGGACTCGACCCCTGGCGCCTGGGCGGCGAGATGTGGGGCTACTACACCGGCGGGCGGCTGCGCTCCCTCTGCTACGCGGGCGCCAACCTGGTCCCCGTCTGCGCCGACCCCGACGCCGTCCGCGCCTTCGCCGACCGGGCCCGCCGCACCGGCCGCCGCTGCTCCTCCATCGTCGGTCCCGCCGACGCCACCCGGCTGCTGTGGCAGCTCCTGGAGCCCAGCTGGGGACCCGCCCGCGACATCCGCTCCCATCAGCCGCTCATGGTCACCGAGCAGCCCTCCGCCGAGGTGCGCCCCGACCCGCTCGTCCGCCGCATCCACAAGGACGAGATGGACCTGATCATGCCCGCCTGCGTGGCCATGTTCACCGAGGAGGTCGGTGTCTCGCCGCTCGCCGGCGACGGCGGGCTGCTCTACCAGGCCCGGGTCGCCGAGCTGGTCGGCACCGGCCGCTCGTTCGCCCGCATCGAGGACGGCAAGGTCGTCTTCAAGGCGGAGATCGGCGCAGCGACCGCCAGGGCATGCCAGATCCAGGGCGTGTGGGTCGCCCCCGAATTCCGCGGCCGCGGCCACTCCGAGACCGGCATGGCCGCCGTCGTCGACTTCGCGCTGCGCGATGTCGCGCCCGTGGTCAGCCTCTACGTCAACGACTTCAACACCGCGGCCCGGGCGGCATACCGGCGGGTGGGCTTCCGCGAGGTTGGTGCTTTCATGAGCGTCCTCTTCTAGGACCTCCTCCAGGATTTCCTCCAGGACCTCCGGAAACCGCTCCGGAACCCGGTGGCCGGTACGAGGCCCCAGGGCATACCGGCGGGCCCGGACCGCCCAGTAAGGTCGGCCGCATGCTGCCTACCCCCGAGGGCCACGACCCCGCCCGGCCCGCCGGACTCCGCATCGGTCCCCTCGACCTCGCCGACCGTGTGGACGAGGCCCTGCGCGTGCAGGCCGTGGCCTTCGGGCTCAGCGAGGAGGAGGTCGGCATCCGGCGCTACATCGTGCAGCGCCACATGACCTGCCGCGGAGCCCGGGCACTCGGCGCGTTCACCGAGGACGGGGCGCTCGCCGGGTTCGTGTACGGCATGCCGAACGACCGGACGTACTGGTGGTCCTCGGTCGTCGAGCCGTATCTGCGGGCCGCGGGGCACGACGGCTGGCTCGACGGCTCCTTCGTGATCACCGAGCTGCACGTCCACCCCGGCTTCCAGGGCCACGGCGTCGGCCGCACCCTCATCACCCGGATCACCGACTCCGCCGAGGAGCCCCGCTCCATCCTCTCCGCCATCGACACCGAGAGCCCGGCCCGCGGGCTCTACCGGGCCCTCGGCTACACGGACCTGGCCCGCCAGGTGCACTTCCCGAGCGCGAGCCTGCCGTACGCCGTGATGGGGGCCCCGCTGCCGCTGCACCGGCCCTGAAACGGGTTTCCGGAGGGCCCGGTGCCCCGGGTAGCCTCCCGTCATGTCATCGCAACACGTGCAGCGCATGTCCCGCCTCATGGCCAAGACCCTCCGCGAGGACCCGGCCGACGCGGAGACCCTCAGCCACCGGCTCCTCGTCCGCGCCGGATACGTCCGCCGCAGCTCCGCGGGCGTGTGGACCTGGCTGCCGCTCGGCAAGAAGGTCCTCGACAACGTCTCGCGCATCGTCCGCGAGGAGATGGACGCGATCGGGGCCCAGGAGGTGCTGCTCCCGGCGCTGCTGCCGAAGGAGCCGTACGAGGTCAGCGGGCGCTGGTCGGAGTACGGGGACCTGCTCTTCCGGCTCAAGGACCGCAAGGGCGCGGACTATCTGCTCGGCCCCACCCACGAGGAGATCTTCACCCTGGTGGTGAAGGACCAGTGCACGTCCTACAAGGACCTGCCGGTCATGCTGTACCAGATCCAGACCAAGTACCGCGACGAGGCCCGGCCGCGGTCCGGGGTGCTGCGGGGCCGCGAGTTCCAGATGAAGGACTCGTACTCCTTCGACGTGAGCGACGAGGGCCTCGCGGAGTCGTACGCCCTCCACCGGGCCGCCTACCAGCGGATCTTCGAGCGCCTCGGCCTGGACCACCGCATCGTGTCCGCGGTGTCGGGCGCGATGGGCGGGTCCGCCTCGGAGGAGTTCCTGGCGCCCGCGCCGGCGGGCGAGGACACCTTCGTGGACTGCCCCTCGTGCGACTACGCGGCGAACACGGAGGCGGTGACCTTCGCGTTGGCCCCGGTGGACGCCGAACACCCCGCGATCGAGGAGGTGGACACCCCCGACACCCCGACGATCGAGACCCTCGCCGCGCACCTGGGCGTGCCCGCGTCGGCAACGCTGAAGAACCTGCTGGTGAAGGTCGACGGTGAGATCACGGCCGTGGGCGTACCCGGTGACCGCGAGGTGGACCTCGGCAAGCTCGGGGAGCATCTGGCCCCGGCCGTCGTGGAGTTGGTGACGGCCGAGGACTTCGTCGACCGCCCCGACCTGGTGCGCGGCTACGTGGGTCCGCAGGGCCTCGACAAGGTCCGCTACCTCGCCGACCCCCGCGTCGCGCCCGGCACTTCATGGGTGACGGGGGCCAACCGCGTGGACACGCACGCCCGGAACGTGGTCTGCGGACGCGACTTCGAGGTGGACCAGTACCTCGACGTGGTCGTCGTCGAGCCCGGCGACCCCTGCCCGCGCTGCGGCGCCGGTCTCCGGCTCGACCGTGCGATCGAGATCGGGCACATCTTCCAGCTGGGCCGCAAGTACGCGGACGCGTTCGGCCTGGACGTGCTCGGCCGGGAGGGCAAGCCGGTGCGGGTCACCATGGGCTCGTACGGCATCGGCGTCTCGCGGGCGGTGGCCGCGCTGGCCGAACAGACCGCCGACGAGCGGGGCCTGGCCTGGCCGGCGGAGGTGGCCCCGGCGGACGTCCACGTGGTGGCGGCGGGCAAGGCGGTCCCGCTGGCCCTGGCGGAGGAGGCGGCCACCGCGCTGGCCGCCGCCGGCCTGCGGGTGCTGCTCGACGACCGGCCCGGCCTGTCCCCGGGCGTCAAGCTCACGGACGCGGAGCTGATCGGGGTCCCGTGGATCCTGGTGGCGGGCCGCCGGTCCGCCGACGCGGTGGTCGAACTCCAGCACCGCACCACGGGCACCCGCGAGGAACTCCCCCTGACGGAAGCCCTCACCCGCCTCACCCAGAGCCGGTCCTGAAGGCCGGGTCCCAGGCCGTGTCCGTCGGGTCATGCCAGGCCTGATCCGAAAGACACGGCCTAACCGGCGGGCGGCTCTTCGGAGGTCGCGGGGGGCGGGGCGGAGTCCCGGGCGGGCCACTGCGGCTGGCTCAGGGAGCCGTTCACGGCCCGGCCGGGAGCCCGCCCCGGGGAACCGTCCGCGGCGTCCGCGGCCGGGGCGGGCCCCGCAGGCCCGTCCGCCGCGGGCGGCGCCGGATTCCGTGGATACAGCGGTGCGACCCCGTCGGAGGCGGGGTTCGGCGCCGCGCGTTCGAGGAAGCGCAGGAGCTCCACCGGGAATGGCAGCACCAGCGTGGAGTTCTTCTCCGCGGCCACCGCCACCACCGTCTGCAGCAGCCGCAGCTGCAGCGCCGCCGGCTGCTCCGACATCACCGCCGCCGCCTCGGCCAGCTTTTTCGAAGCCTGGAGCTCCGCATCCGCGTTGATGACCCGCGCCCGCCGCTCGCGGTCAGCCTCCGCCTGCCGCGCCATCGACCGCTTCATCGTCTCCGGCAGCGAGACGTCCTTGATCTCGACCCGGTCGATCTGCACGCCCCACCCCACCGCCGGGCTGTCGATCATCAGCTCCAGCCCCTGGTTCAGCTGCTCCCGGTTGGACAGCAGGTCGTCGAGGTCCGACTTGCCGATGATCGAACGCAGCGAGGTCTGCGCCATCTGCGAGACCGCGAAGCGGTAGTCCTCCACCTCGATGATCGCGTTCGCCGGGTCCACGACCTTGAAGTACACGACCGCGTCCACCCGCACCGTGACGTTGTCCCGCGTGATCCCCTCCTGCGCGGGCACCGGCATCGTCACGATCTGCATGTTCACCTTGCGCAGGCGGTCGACGAACGGGAGGACCATGTTGAAGCCCGGCCCGCGGATCCCCGCCCGCAGGCGGCCGAAGCGGAACACCACGCCCCGCTCGTACTGCCGCACCACCCGTGCGGCCACGCCCGCGTACACCGCGACTCCCACACCCGCCGCGATCGCCGCTGTCAGCAGTTCCTGAAGCATGACGGCCTCCTGCGGGGCACCTACCTGTATCTACGGTATGCCCTACAGCCAGGCCGCGAACTCCAGCAGCAGCTCCGCGTCCCGCCGCCGCCCGGCGGCCAGCGCCCGGTTCCCGGATTCCACCGCGCGGAACAGCGTCCAGCCCCGCAGCCGGTCCCGGTCCACCTCCAGCGAGTCGGCCAGCTTGTGCACCCGGCGCCGGGCGCCCGCCGCCCCCGCCGAGGACGCGACCTGGTCCTCCAGCCGGTCCCGGACCAGCCGCGCCAGGTCGTAGGCGCGGTCCCCGACCAGCGGGTCCGGGCCCACCGCCAGCCACGGCGCCCGCTCACCCGCCAGTACCTTGCCCTGCCGGAAATTCCCGTGCAGCAGCAGCTCCTCGCCGGGCTGGGCCGTCAGCTCCTCGCGGGCCGCGAGAGCCGCGGAGGCCAGCGCCTCGGCCTCCGGCGGGGCCTTGCGCAGCACCTCGGCCTGCTGCGCCGTGCGCTCCGCCACCGTCTCGAACGGGTGCCCGGCCGGCGGGGCCACCCACAGCCTGCGCAGCGTCCCGCACGCCTCCAGCAGCGCCTTCGCCTCCGGAAGGGACCGCAGCGACACCTCGGGGTGGAGCCGCTCCAGTAGCAGCGCCCCGTCCTGCTCGTGGTGCCGGGTGTCGAGGACCCGTACGGCCCCGAAACCGCCCCAGTGCGCCAGCGCCGCCAGCTCCCGGTCGGGCCGTGCCTGCGGGGGAGCCAGCTTCAGAGCGGCCGGGGTCCCGTCGGCGTAGTGGACGAGGAGCACCAGACTGCTGCGGCCGCCCGGGGCCTGCACCCGCTGCGCCTGCACCTCACGCCGGGCCAGCGCCGCCTCGGCGAGCCGGGGCAACTGCCCCAGCCAGTCCGCGTTCTGCGCCGAATCCGGCGTCTCGCCGAGCGCCCGTACAAGCCGCTGCGGCGGTTCGAAAGCCATGCGTGCGTGATCCCTTTCAGCTGGTCGGGGCTCGCTCTCCACGTTCCGTGAGCCCAGGGAAGGCTACGCCGACACCACGCCAGCGTGCCGCGCGCACGGCTGCGGCGCTCAGCGCGTCGGCCGCCTCGCGGCGCAGCCGGCCTTCCGCCGCCCGCACCAGATCGGAGTACGCGCCCGCCACCCGGTCCTCGATCTCGGCGGCCAGCCGCTCGGCGTCGGCCGGGGTGCGCACCTCGAAGGGCAGCGCGTACGCCGCCTCCGCGGGCCGGGGCGAACCGCCCATCTCGCGCACCGTCCGGGCGAGCGCGTCCCGGCGGGAGAGATGGCCGCCGTACGCCTCGCGGGCCTCGGCCGACCGCGCGGACGAGGCCCGGGCGCCGATGACCCCGTAGCCGTACGCGGCCGCGTGCTCGGCGGCGAGCGCGGACTGCGCCGCCTCCAGGGCGCGGTTTGCGGGGGAGGGTTCGGGCTTCACGGCTTGTCTCCCTGGGGCGAGGTCAGCAGGTACGCGTGTACGGCGCCGCAGGCGGCCACCGAGGCCAGCAGCCGGGCCAGCTCCCCGGGCGCTCCGGCGAGGGCGATGGTCCGGGCCTCGGACAGGCTCCGCTCGGCGTCCGCGAGTGCGGTCAGGGCCTCGTCGGGCTTCGGCGGCACGGGCTCGCCGCTCACCGCGAGGGCGCCGGCCGGAGCGGACGAGGGGGAGCCGGAGGGCTTGCCGGGCGCGGCGTCCGCGGAGGCCAGCGCCGTCTCGTGCGCGGCCACCGCGGACCGCAGCGGCGCGAGGCGCGCTGCCAGGGCGGGATGGGCGGCGGACGTGGCGTCGTAACGTTCCAGCAGACGTCGGCTGTCCCGAACGGCCGTCTCGCGCATCCGCCGTTCGAGTGAAATCCCGGCATCGGTGTCCGGCGAGCCGCCCCCGTCGGAGCACCCGGTGAGCAGCGCTGCGCCGGCCGCACCGGCGGCGCCGGCGAGCAGGCTCCTGCGAGAGGGCCGCGAAGGCAGGGTCCAGGGCACGGCGACGTCCTCGAAGGTGGTGGCGGGGCAGGTGTGATCACCGTACCCGGGGCCTGGTCTCCATGGCGGACGGCAACACCCTCCGCGACCGGATACCCTTTGACCTGACACGCGACGTAAACCACAACAGCACACGCGGCCGAGGAGTCACCCGGATGAGCACCACCCAGAGCGACAGGCTGCGCGGATTGCTGGAGCCGCTCGTCGCCGCCAAGGGCCTGGACCTCGAAGACATCGAGATGTCCAAAACCGGCAGGCGCCGGATGCTGCGCATCATCGTGGACTCCGACGAGGGCGTGGAACTGGACGCGTGTGCCGAGCTGAGTCGCGAGGTCTCCGACAAGCTCGACGAATCCGATGTGATGGGCGAGGACGAGTACGTCCTCGAAGTGAGCTCGCCGGGCGCCGACCGCCCGCTGACCGAGCACCGTCACTACGTACGGGCGATCGACCGCCTCGTGAAGTTCCAGCTGGTGGAGGGCGGGGAACTGATCGCCCGCATCCTCGACGTGGACGACGAGGGAATGGACCTTGAGGTCCCGGGCGTGAAGGGCCGCAAGGCGACCGCCCGCCGCATTGCTTTCACCGACATCGCCAAGGCGCGGGTCGAGATCGAGTTCAACCGCAAGGACAAGAAGGAAGAGGAGGCGTAGCCGTGGACATCGACATGAGTGCCCTGCGGGGTCTGGTCCGGGAGAAGGAGATCTCCTTCGACCTGCTCGTCGAGGCGATCGAGTCGGCCCTCCTCATCGCGTACCACCGCACCGAGGGAAGCTTCCGGCGGGCGCGCGTGGAGCTGGACCGCACCAACGGCCACGTCGTCGTGTGGGCGACGGAGGACCCGCGGGACTTGGAGGAGGGGCAGGAGGCCAAGGAGTTCGACGACACCCCGTCGGACTTCGGCCGGATCGCCGCGACGACCGCCAAGCAGGTGATTCTGCAGCGTCTGCGCGACGCAGAGGACGACCTGACCTTCGGCGAGTTCGCCGGCCGTGAGGGCGACGTCATCACCGGTGTCGTCCAGCAGGGCAAGGATCCCAAGAACGTCCTCGTCGACATCGGCAAGCTGGAGGCCATCCTGCCGGTGCAGGAGCAGGTCCCCGGCGAGGAGTACACGCACGGACTCCGTATCAAGGCGTACGTCGTACGGGTGGCGAAGGGTGTCCGCGGTCCGTCCGTGACCCTGTCGCGCACCCACCCCAACCTGGTGAAGAAGCTCTTCGCGCTGGAGGTCCCGGAGATCGCGGACGGCAGCGTCGAGATCTCGGCGATCGCCCGCGAGGCCGGCCACCGCACCAAGATCGCCGTACGGTCCACCCGCTCGGGCCTCAACCCCAAGGGCGCCTGCATCGGCCCGATGGGCGCCCGTGTGCGCAACGTCATGGCCGAACTGCACGGCGAGAAGATCGACATCGTCGACTGGTCGGACGACCCGGCGGAGATGGTCGCCAACGCGCTGTCACCCGCCCGGGTGAGCAAGGTCGAGGTCGTCGACTGGGACTCGCGCTCCGCCCGGGTGACCGTGCCCGACTACCAGCTGTCGCTGGCCATCGGCAAGGAGGGCCAGAACGCCCGCCTCGCCGCTCGGCTCACCGGCTGGCGCATCGACATCCGTCCCGACACGGAGGCGTCCCCGGACGCCGACCGGGCCCGGGACGGGGAATAAATCCGGTACCCGTCGGAGCTGTCCGACGGGTAGACAGGATCAAGACAGCAGATTTCGACAACATCCGTTCGATTTTTCGCCCGAAGGGGTGAGGTCGGTGCGGGGAGGTAGACTTAGGCGTGTCTGGCCGGACGCAAGCCCGCGCATGCCCCGAACGCACCTGTGTGGGGTGTCGGGAGCGAGCGGCCAAGAGCGATCTGCTGCGCATCGTGGCGATCGGGGACGAGTGCGTCCCTGATCCAAGCGGTACGCTGCCCGGCCGGGGTGCGTATGTGCACCCTGCCGTGGTCTGTCTGGACAAGGCGGTCCGTCGCAGAGCGTTCCCCCGGGCCCTTCGGTCCCCGGGAGCACTCGACACGACAGGACTGAGCAAAGCCGTGGCCGTCGTGGCCGAGGCGACACCGTAAGAAGTAGTACGGCACGGATACCCCGTGCGGTCAGGTACCTCGCGAGTTGGAAGTAGGTCGAGATTGCGATGAGCACTCGATGAGTACGCGATGAGTACGCCCATGAAGTAGCGACGGTCCGGCGTAACCCGGACCTAAAAGGAGCGAAGTGGCTAAGGTCCGGGTATACGAACTCGCCAAGGAGTTCGGAGTTGAGAGCAAGGTCGTCATGGCCAAGCTCCAGGAACTCGGTGAGTTCGTCCGTTCGGCGTCCTCGACGATCGAGGCGCCGGTTGTACGCAAGTTGACTGACGCACTGCAGGGGCCCGGCGGCAGCGCCGGCAAGTCCGCTGCGAAGCCGGGTGCGCCCCGCAAGGCCGCGCCCGCCAAGCCCGGGGTTCCCACCCCGGGTGCCGTTGCACGTCCCGCTGCCCCGAAGCCCGGCGCCCCGGCCCCCAAGCCGGCCGCTGCCGAGGCTCCGGCCCCCAGCGTTTCCGCCCCGGTGACTCCGGCCGCCGCCGGCCCGCGTCCCGGCCCGAAGGCCCCGGCCGCCCCGAAGCCCGCTCCGGCGGCTCCCGTGGCGACCGAGTTCTCCGCGCCCCCGGCGGCTCCGGCCGCCCCGGCGCGCACCGAGCGTCCCGCCGGTCCCGGTGCGACCCCCGGCCCGCGTCCGGCGCAGCAGCGTCCCGCGGCCCAGGGTGGCCAGGCCGGCGCCCGTCCCGGCGCCACGCGCCCGGCCGGCACCGCCCCCGGCGGCCAGGGCCAGCGTCCCTCCGGCCCCGGTTCCCAGGCCCCGCGTCCGCAGGGCGCCCGTCCGGCCGGTCCCCGTCCGGGCAACAACCCGTTCACCTCTGGTGGCTCCACCGGCATGGCGCGCCCGCAGGCGCCCCGTCCGGCCGGCGCGCCCCGTCCCGGTGCCCCCGGCGCCGGCGGCCAGGGTGCTCCGCGCCCGCAGGGTGGTCCGGGTGGCGCTCCGCGTCCCCAGGGTCCCGGCGGCGCCCGTCCGACCCCGGGCGGCATGCCCCGTCCGCAGGGCGGCGCCCCGCGTCCGGGTGGTGCTCCCGGTGGTAACCGTCCGAACCCGGGCATGATGCCGCAGCGTCCCGCTGCCGGTGGTCCCGGTCCCCGTCCCGGCGGCGGCCCCGGTGGCCGTGGTCCCGGTGCCGGTGGCCCGCGTCCCGGTGGCGCCGGTCGTCCCGGTGGCGGCGGCTTCGCCGGCCGTCCGGCCGGTCCGGGCTCGCGTCCCGCGGGCGGCGGCGGCTTCGGCGGCCCGCGTCCGGGTGGCGGCGGCTTCGGCGGCGGCCCGGCCGGTGCCGGTGGTGGCGGTCGTCCCGGCTTCGGTGGCCGTCCCGGCGGTCCCGGTGCCCGTGGTGGCACGCAGGGTGCCTTCGGCCGTCCCGGCGGGCCCGCCCGTCGCGGTCGCAAGTCGAAGCGTCAGAGGCGCCAGGAGTACGAGGCCATGCAGGCCCCGTCCGTCGGCGGCGTGATGCTGCCCCGCGGCAACGGCGAGACCGTTCGCCTGTCGCGCGGTGCGTCCCTCACCGACTTCGCGGAGAAGATCAACGCCAACCCGGCGTCGCTGGTCGCGGTCATGATGAACCTCGGCGAGATGGTCACTGCCACGCAGTCCGTCTCCGACGAGACCCTCCAGCTCCTCGCGGGCGAGATGAACTACGAAGTTCAGATCGTCAGCCCGGAGGAGGAGGACCGCGAGCTCCTCGAGACCTTCGACATCGAGTTCGGCGAGGACGAGGGCGGCGAGGAATACCTCATGCCGCGTCCCCCGGTCGTCACCGTCATGGGTCACGTCGACCACGGTAAGACCCGACTGCTCGACGCCATCCGCAAGACGAACGTCGTTGCGGGCGAGGCCGGCGGCATCACCCAGCACATCGGTGCCTACCAGGTGGGTACCAGCGTCAACGGTGAAGACCGCAAGATCACCTTCATCGACACCCCGGGTCACGAGGCGTTCACCGCCATGCGTGCCCGTGGTGCCAAGTCGACCGACATCGCGATCCTCGTGGTCGCGGCCAACGACGGCGTCATGCCGCAGACGATCGAGGCGCTGAACCACGCCAAGGCCGCCGGCGTACCGATCGTCGTCGCGGTCAACAAGATCGACGTCGAGGGTGCCGACCCGGTCAAGGTGCGCGGTCAGCTCACCGAGTTCGGTCTGGTCGCCGAGGAGTACGGCGGCGACACGATGTTCGTCGACATCTCCGCCAAGCAGGGTCTGCACATCGACTCCCTGCTGGAGGCCGTCGTCCTCACCGCCGACGCCTCGCTCGACCTGCGCGCCAACCCGGAGCAGGACGCTCAGGGTATTGCGATCGAGTCCCACCTCGACCGCGGCCGCGGTGCCGTTGCCACCGTCCTCGTCCAGCGCGGTACCCTCCGCGTCGGCGACACGATGGTCGTGGGCGACGCCTACGGCCGCGTGCGCGCCATGCTCGACGACAAGGGCAACAACGTCGAGGAAGCGGGTCCGTCGACCCCCGTCCTGGTCCTGGGTCTCACCAACGTCCCCGGCGCCGGCGACAACTTCCTCGTCGTCGACGAGGACCGCACCGCCCGTCAGATCGCCGAGAAGCGTGCTGCGCGTGAGCGCAACGCCAACTTCGCCAAGCGCGTCCGCCGGGTGTCCCTGGAAGACCTCGACTCGGTCCTCAAGGCCGGTCTGGTCCAGGAACTCAACCTCATCATCAAGGGCGACGCGTCCGGTGCGGTCGAGGCTCTCGAGTCCTCGCTGCTCCAGCTCGACGTCGGCGAAGAGGTCGACATCCGCGTCCTGCACCGCGGTGTGGGTGCGGTCACCGAGTCCGACATCGCCCTGGCGATGGGCTCCGACGCCATCGTCATCGGTTACAACGTCCGTGCGGCCGGCCGTGCCGCGCAGATGGCGGACCGCGAGGGCGTCGATGTCCGCTACTACTCGGTGATCTACCAGGCCATCGAGGAGATCGAGGCGGCCCTCAAGGGTCTGCTCAAGCCGGAGTACGAAGAGGTCGAGCTCGGTACGGCGGAGGTCCGCGAGATCTTCCGCTCGTCCAAGCTGGGCAACATCGCGGGTGTCCTCATCCGCTCCGGCGAGGTCAAGCGCAACACCAAGGCGCGGCTCCTGCGCGATGGCAAGGTCATCGCCGAGAACCTCACCATCTCCGGTCTGCGCCGCTTCAAGGACGACGTCACCGAGATCCGCGAGGGCTTCGAGGGTGGTATCAACCTCGGTTCCTTCAACGACATCAAGATCGACGACGTCATCGCGACGTACGAGATGCGCGAGAAGCCCCGCGCGTAAGCGCCGGGCGGTTCGTACCGTGTCGTAACACCGGGGCCGGTCGGCGGAATATCCGTCGATCGGCCCCGGCCGTTGCGTGTACGGTTCTGGTGACCCTGCCGCGCGACGGCCGGCAGGCCACCGAACCCGCACCGGCGGGATATCCGGAACTGAATGTACGTGGGGACTCTGTCCTTCGATCTGCTCCTCGGCGACGTCCACTCGTTGAAGGAGAAACGCTCCGTCGTCCGGCCCATCGTCGCCGAGCTCCAACGCAAGTTCTCGGTGAGCGCGGCTGAGGTGGGCGACCAGGATCTGCACCGCAGGGCCCGTATCGGGGTCGCTCTGGTCAGCGGGGACGCGGGGTTCCTGTCGGATGTACTGGACCGCTGCGAGCGGCTGGTCGCGGCACGTCCGGAAGTGGAGCTGCTGTCGGTACGACGGCGGCTGCACGGTGATGAAGACTGACTGCAAGACAAAGAAGGAGACGGACCAGTGGCCGACAATGCGCGGGCGAAGAAGCTGGCGGACCTCATCCGGGAGGTGGTGGCCGAGAAGCTGCAGCGTGGTGTCAAGGACCCCCGCCTCGGTACGCACGTGACCATCACGGACACCCGGGTCACCGGCGACCTGCGGGAGGCCACGGTCTTCTACACGGTCTACGGTGACGACGAGGACCGCGCCAGCGCGGCAGCGGGCCTCGAAAGCGCCAAGGGCGTACTGCGCTCCGCGGTCGGCCGGGCAGCGGGAACCAAGTTCACGCCCACCCTGACCTTCGTCGCGGACGCCCTCCCGGAGAACGCCAAGACCATCGAGGACCTCCTCGACAAGGCGCGCGCCTCCGATGCCCAGGTGCGCGAGGTGTCTTCCGGTGCGCAGTACGCCGGCGACGCCGACCCGTACAAGAAGCCGGGCGAGGACGACGAGGACGCAACCGCGGAATGAGCACCAACGCAGGGAAGACTCCGGACGGCCTTGTCATCGTCGACAAGCCGTCCGGCTTCACTTCGCACGACGTGGTAGCCAAGATGCGCGGGATCGCCAAGACCCGCCGCGTCGGCCACGCCGGCACGCTCGACCCGATGGCGACGGGCGTCCTCGTCCTGGGTGTCGAGAAGGCCACCAAGCTCCTCGGCCACCTCGCGCTCACCGAGAAGGAATACCTCGGGACGATCCGCCTCGGTCAGAACACGCTGACGGACGACGCGGAGGGTGAGATCACCTCCTCGACGGACGCCTCCGCGGTGACCCGCGAGGCCGTGGACAAGGGCATCGCCAAGCTGTCCGGCGAGATCATGCAGGTCCCGTCGAAGGTCAGCGCCATCAAGATCAAGGGCGTGCGCTCCTACAAGCGCGCGCGTGACGGCGAGGACTTCGAGATCCCGGCCCGGCCGGTGACCATCTCGTCGTTCCAGGTGTACGACATGCGGGACGCGGAGGCCGAGGACGGCACGAAGGTCGTCGACCTCGTCGTCTCCGTGGTCTGCTCCAGCGGTACGTACATCCGCGCCCTGGCCCGTGACCTGGGCGCCGACCTCGGCGTGGGCGGGCACCTCACCGCGCTCCGGCGCACCCGGGTGGGCCCGTACAAGATCGACCGGGCGCGGACCCTGGACCAGCTCCAGGAGGAGCTGACCGTCATGCCCATCGGCGAGGCGGCGGCCGCGGCCTTCCCGCGCTGGGACCTGGACGCCCGGCGGGCCTTGCTGCTCGCCAACGGCGTGCGGATCGAGATGCCGGACGCCTACCCCGCGGGCAAGCCCGTGGCGGTCTACGGGCCGGACGGCCGACTGCTCGGGCTCGTGGAGAGCAAGGGCGGCAAGGCCAAGTCGCTCGCGGTCTTCGCCTGATCCGCTTTGACGTGGAGCGGTGAGCGCACATCACCTGCCGCTCGCCGCTCCACGACCCCCCTCGGGTAGGTCTCTATCCAGCGGGACCCCCGTATTCACCCGTCCGAGCAGGCGCGCGGAGTGACTGGAGGGAGCGTAAGGGGGCGCTTTCGCCGCCCGCGCTCCCGCCCGCACCTGTTCTTCGCCGAGGCCGGCCTCGCGCCCCCGGCTATCTCTTGGCTGCCTCCCCCTGCTTGACGAGCGCCTCGCTCGGCAGTTCCTCGGGCAGGCCGGGGCGGCCAGAGGGCGAGACGGGCGAGTACGTCCCCGTGGGTTTCCTCGGAGGCTCGTCGACACCCCAGGAGAAGTTGTCGGGGATGCAGGACGGTACAAGCGAGGTGCGCAGCGAGCCGAACGAACCTCGCCAGGGGCCCTTCCCGGACATCGTGAACACGAGGGTGTGGCCCACCGGGAGCGTCTTTGAGTTGATCTTCAACAGGGGGCCGTCGCCCTCAGTCGTGAGGAGCCCGTCCGCAGCGTCGAAACCGCCGGGCGGCCATTCGGAGCACTCGCTCGCCGGCTTCACGGGAACCCTCGTGAAGCTGACTCCCAGGGCGCGGAGCTCGCGCTCCAGCCCGGGCAGCCCGTCGGGCTTGAACATCTTGACCGTGATGGTGCCGTCACTGCCCTTCGTCAGGGCGTACGCGGGCGAGCTGCCGCCGTCGTCGCCGACGACCGGGAGGGCGAGCAGGCCGGCCGCCGCCGCTGCCACGCCGACCGCGAGGGGCATCCGGAACCGGCGGGCGGGGGAGCGGACCGCGAAGTCGGCCTGCTCCTCGATCCGGCCGCGGTCAGCAGCGATCGCGAGGAGCTCCTCCTTGAGACGCTCCTCGAACCGGGTGGGCCTGGTGTTCATCGCGCTGCCTCCAACTGGTGTGCCGGGACGGGGAATTCGGACGGTGCGGACGCGCTCCGCAGAATGCGCCGGGCGCGGTGCAGGCGGACCCGGACGGTGGCCTGGGTGACGCCGAGAGCCTGAGCGGCCTCGGCCGGACTCAGCCCGTCCAGGACGACCAGGTCGAGGACGGCCCGCAGCGGCTCCGACAGGGCGGCATGTCTCTCGGCCAGCTTCCGGAACGCCCGCTGGGCGTCGATCCGCTCCTCCAGCGCTGCGACGTCCTCGTCGCAGAGCAGCCGGCGGCCGCTCAGCCGCTCCATCGCGCCGCGCTCGCGGGCCCGGCCGCGCGCATGGCCCGCGAGGACGTTCCGCGCGATGCCGTAGAGCCAGGCGACCGGGACCCCGCGGTCCGGCCGGTACTCCGGAGCCGCCTTGAGGGCTGCGAGGAAGATGTCGGCCGTCAGATCCGCCGCGAGATGCGGGTCGGCGACCCGCCGGGTGACGAACCCGAGAACCGCGTCTATGTGCTCCTGGTAGAACGCCCCGAATCCCTCGGGTGTGGTCAGATCCGGCGGTCCGATCCCCGCCGGCACGGTCTCCTGCTCGGTGCTGCCCACCGGGCCCCCTCCCTGGTGCCGGGGACCCGTACGGGTCCCTCCACCCCTTACTTGGCCGCAGCCGCCCCGACCGTTACATCCGCGCGCCGCGGCGCCGCCCCGCCGAGATGACACAGAGCGCCCCCGGCCAGATACCGATGCGGGGCCCCGGGCACGGGCATGGCAGTCTTAGACCTGCAATCGGCAACCAGTACAGGGCCTACACGGTTCGGGCGAGGAGCGGTCACAGTGCAGCGCTGGCGTGGCTTGGAGGACATCCCCGAGGACTGGGGACGCAGCGTCGTCACCATCGGCTCGTACGACGGTGTGCACCGCGGCCACCAGCTGATCATCGGGCGGGCCGTGGCCAAGGCGCGCGCCCTCGGCGTCCCGTCCGTCGTCGTGACCTTCAGCCCCCACCCGAGCGAGGTCGTGCGCCCCGGCAGCCACCCGCCGATCCTGGCCCCGTACGACCGCCGTGCCGAACTGATGGCCGGACTGGGCGTGGACGCACTGCTGATCCTCCCGTTCACGGCGGAGTTCTCGCAGCTCTCCCCGGCCGACTTCATCGTGAAGGTGCTCGTCGACAAGCTGCACGCCCGGGCCGTCATCGAGGGCCCGAACTTCCGCTTCGGCCACCGCGCAGCCGGAGACGTCGGCTTCCTCCGCGAGCTGGGCGGGACGTACGACTACGAGGTCGAGGTCGTGGACCTGGTCGAGCGCGGCGAGGCGGGCGGCGGCGTGCCCTTCTCCTCGACCCTGGCGCGCAGGCTGGTCGCCGAGGGCGACATGCAGGGCGCGGCCGAGATCCTGGGCCGGCCGCACCGGGTCGAGGGCGTCGTCGTGCGCGGCGCCCAGCGCGGGCGCGAGCTCGGCTTCCCGACGGCCAACGTCGAGACGGCCCCGCACACCGCCATCCCGGCGGACGGCGTGTACGCGGGCTGGCTCACGGCCAACGGCGAGCGGATGCCCGCGGCGATCTCGGTCGGCACGAACCTGCAGTTCGACGCCACCGAGCGGACCGTCGAGGCGTACGCGATCGACCGGGTCGGCCTGGACCTGTACGGAATGCACGTGACCGTGGACTTCCTCGCCTATGTGCGGGGCATGGCGAAGTTCGAATCGCTGGACGGCCTGCTTGAGGCCATCGCGGACGATGTGAAGCAGGCACGGACGCTGACGGAGGCGTACGACGCGGAGCGCTGAGCCGGGGCCGCTGCCCCCTCGAATCGAATGCGGAAGGGCCCGTGCCTCCCTGGTGGAGGAACGGGCCCTTCGTGCTGTCGTCGTCAGCCGAGGCGAGGGTCCCGCGGGGGCTGTTGCGGGTGCTGTGGCTGCTGCTGCCAGGGCTGGCCGGGCTGTGGGTAGGGCTGGCCGTACGGCTGCGGAGGCTGCTGGTACGGGGACGGGCCCTGGGGCTGGCCGTACGGCTGGCCCTGCGGCTGCGGCTGCGGCTGCTGGGGTGCTCCCCAGTGGCCCTGGGGGGTCTGCTGGGCGGCGCGGACGAAGTCCTCGGCCACGAGGGCGGAGAGGTTGAAGTACGCCTCCCGGGTCTTCGGCCGCATCAGGTCGAGGTCGACCTCGGCGCCGGCCGCGAGGTGCTCGTCGAACGGAACCACGACGACGCCCCGGCAACGGGTCTCGAAGTGCTGGACGATGTCCTCGATCTTGATCATCTTGCTGGTTTCGCGGACCCCCGAGATGACGGTGAGGGAACGGGAGACCAGGTCGGCGTACCCGTGCGCGGAGAGCCAGTCGAGCGTGGTGCTCGCGCTGCTGGCGCCGTCCACCGACGGGGTCGAGATGATGATCAGCTGATCGGCCAGGTCCAGGACACCGCGCATGGCGGAGTAGAGGAGACCGGTGCCCGAGTCGGTCAGGATGATCGGGTACTGGCGGCCGAGCGTGTCGATGACGCGGCGGTAGTCCTCGTCGTTGAAGGTCGTGGAGACGGCAGGGTCCACGTCGTTGGCGATGATCTCCAGCCCGGAGGGGGCCTGGGAGGTGAACCGCCTGATGTCCATGTACGAGTTCAGGTACGGGATCGCCTGGACCAGGTCCCGGATCGTGGCCCCGGTCTCGCGGCGGACCCGGCGGCCGAGGGTGCCGGCGTCGGGGTTCGCGTCGATGGCCAGGATCTTGTCCTGGCGCTCGGTGGCGAGGGTGGCGCCGAGCGCGGTGGTGGTCGTGGTCTTGCCGACGCCGCCCTTGAGGCTGATGACGGCGATGCGGTAGCAGGACATGACCGGGGTGCGGATGAGTTCGAGCTTGCGCAGGCGGTCCGCTTCGGCCGCCTTGCCGCCGAAGCGGAACCCGGCGCGCTGGGGCTTGGGCTTCTGCTTGCCGCGCAGCAGGCGGTCGGAGGACAGCTCGACGGCGGCGGTGTAGCCGAGAGGTGCCCCGCCGCCGGCCGGGCCGGGCTGGTAGCGAGGGTCGTGCGGCTGCGGACCCGGCTGGGGCCCGGCGGCCCACTGGCCACTGCCGTGGGGGTCGTACTGCGGTTGCTGGTGCTGCGGCTGCGGTGGTACGGGCGCGGGGCCCGGGGCCGGGGCGGGCTGCGCGGGCGGGAAGGCGTAGCCGCTCGCGTCCACGGGCTGCTGGGACTGCGGCTGCGCAGGTACGGGGGCGGGCGGGAAGCCGTAGCCGTCCTGGGGCGCCGCCGCGGTGGGTGCGGGAGCCGGGGGGAAGCCGTACCCGTCCTGCGGAGTCGCGGCCGGGCCGGGGGCGGGCGGAAAGCCGTACCCGTCCTGCGGAGCCGTCGTCGCGGCGGGGAACGCGGGCGGCAGCGACGGGAGTTCGCCTCCGGATCCCCCGAAGGGGGGTTCCACGGGCGGGTGAAACGCATCTGCGGGGCTGACGGGCCCCGGCGCTTCCGGTACGGGGGGCGCGAAGGGTGCGGGGACGGCGTCGGCCACGGGCGCGGGAGCAGCCTCCGGCCCCGGGCCCGCGAACGGGATGGCCGTCCCGTCGGGCGGGGTGTCGTGCCGCTGGACGGTGGAAGGTCCCTCGAAGGAAGTCTTCACGAACGGTCCCGGTGCATCGGCGGGGGCCTCGACCGGGATGCTGAAGGGCGCCGGTGCCGGCAGGGCGGGTGCTTCGGCCGCGGGCGGGAACGCCGCGGGCCCACCGATGCTGTCGGCGGGGGTGCCGAAGGCTGCCGGGTCCGGTGCCGGTGCCGGTGCCGGTGCCGGCAGGGCGGGTGCTTCGGCCGCGGGCGGGAGTGCCGCGGGTCCGCCGGTGTGGTCGGCCGGGGCCGGTACCGGGAACATCGCAGGTCCACCGATGCTGTCGGCGGGGGTGCCGAAGGCTGCCGGGTCCGGTGCCGGTGCCGGTGCCGGCAGGGCGGGTGCTTCGGCCGCGGGCGGGAGTGCCGCGGGCGCGCCGGTGTGGTCGGCCGGGGTGCTGAACGGTGCCGGTGCCGGTGGTGCGGGGGTCTCGGCCGCGGGCGGGAACGCCGCAGGTCCGGCGGTGTGGTCGGCCGGAGTGCCGAAAGGTGCCGGGGGCGCGGTCGGCGAGGGCACGCCTGCGCCGTCCGACGGGGTGCGGGGGGCCGACGGGGCCATCCGCATCGTCGGGGGCGAGGCCACGTCCGACGGGCGGTGGGGTTCGAAGCCGCTGCCCTCGGGGAGGCCCGGTACCGGAGTGGCCGGGGCCGCACCCTGCGTGTACCAGGCCGGCGGGGTGTAGTCGATGGTGAACTCGCCCGTCACCTCGGGCTCCGCGTCGGACTGATCGTCCGTCGGGACGTCCCACGTCCCGCCGCGCCTCTCGTTCCGATCGCCGCTCACTGGTCCTCCTGGTCTGTCGAACACTGGTCCGGCGCCCACCTCGACGCCGCGCCCGCGCTCAGCCTAATCGCGCGCCGACGCCGGTGTCCGCCCCCGTCGGACGCCCCGCGGCGCGGGGCCCTCGCGGGCCGGCGTGATGCCGTCGTCCTTGCCTTCCTGCCTACAGGGTGGCCGCTCCCTGAGCAACCGTCACGGGTCCGGCGCGGTGCGGCTGCGCGGGACCTCGCTCCACCCGGATTCCGGGGCCCTGCGCGGCCCCCGGGCAGGAGGCCGGGAGCGGCGGTGGTCAGTCGATGCGGCGGGAGGGGCCCAGAAGGCCCGTTTCCGCCTCCGTGCCCTGGGTCATCACGAACTGGCGGTCCCGCGGCGTGCACCACAGCGTGACCCCGTCGCCCAGCGTCGGCAGCGAATCCACCGCCGCCCGAGGCAGGTTCATCAGGCGGCCGAGCTGTTCCGCCTCGTCCGGGGACACCCGCTGCACGCCCACCAGCGACGAGTTCTGGAGCAGCCTCGGAGCCGTCGGGCTCAGGTACGGCAGCAGTGTCAGCACCGACTGCCAGGGGCCCGCCACCACGCGCCCGCGCGGTGGCCGCATCCCGCAGTCGCGGATCACCAGCACCGGGCTGCCCGCCGACGCGCCCTGCGGCGGCACCCGGCCGACCTCGTGCAGCGTCACGCACTGCTGGCCGCCGCCGGCTGCCTGGGCCAGCCCCGACCACACCTGCCCGCGCCCGGTCTCCACCGCCACCCGTGCGCCCGTGGCCGCCGCGCGCAGCGCCAGCACCTGCGCCGTCCACAGACCGCCGATCAGCGTCATCTCGTACGGCGTCGGCCGGTTGATGCCGAGCACCGCCGGACGCCCCTCCGCGTCGACGCCGATGACGACCCCGTCGTCCCCGACGGGCAGCGCCAGCACGTCCAGGTCCGCCGCCGGGACCACATGCCGTTCCCGACGCGGGCCGATCAGCCCGAAGCCGCCTCTCATCGCGCCCCTCCCAGCGGCAGCGAAGCCAGCAGCCCCGGTACCTGTTCACGGTCGAGCCGGACCAGCCCGGTGCGCACACCGCGGGCCGTCCGTTCCAGTTCCCGGCGGGCAGCCACGAGTTCCTCGTCGCTGCGCCCCGTGACCCGTACATGGCCGGTCAGCGTCACGCCCTGGCGCTCGGCCGGAGCCATCGTCAGGCTGAAGTTCGTCGCCAGCGCCGGCAGCGAGGTCAGCAGTGCCACGAACTGCGGCAGCGAAGCCGCTCCGGTGCCGCCGAGTTGCGGCCAGCGGCCTATCCAGTACGTGGTGTGCCGCCGGTCGTCGCAGCGCCAGATCCGGGCAGTCTCCTCCGTCCGCCGGCCGGTGCTCGCCGAGCGGCCCGCCTGCGTGATCGCCATCGGGTTCGCGCACGAGGAGGTGGCCAGCGCGGCCGTGAGCTCCTGCTCGGTGAGCACGGTGGCCCGGAACCCGGCCCCGGTCAGCCGGCTCGCCAACTGGTCGGCGGCCCGCACCACACAGCGCTGCGCGCCCGCGAGCCCGCCGCCGCGTGCGGTGACCGCCTCGGGGCACAGCTCCGGGTCGAGCTTCAGCGCGATCCAGGTCAGCCGCACCGCCGGGGCACCCGTAGTGGCCTGGAGCGGCGCGTAGTTGCGGGTCGCCATCGACTGGGCCGGCAGATGCGGGGCCGGTGCGGGCTGCGTGTGCTGCACCAGCTGCGCGGACTCCAGCCGGATGCCGTCGACTTCGAGGATGTCCCGTACGAGGGCCAGCGGCAGCGGCCGCGCACCGCGGTCGGGCCGCAACGCGGTGGCGTCCATGTCCACTTGGACGACGGCGGTCAGGAACGTCCCGTCGCCGACCATGCCGACCGGCCGCCGGTCACGGTCGCTGAACGTGAGGGTCCGCAGGGCCGGGTCGGCCTCGACGAGCGGGGCCAGCCCGGGCTCGGTACCCGCGGGCACCGTGAACGACGCGGCCCGGCGGCGCCGCGAGCGCAGCGCGAGCGCGCTGCCGATCCACTCGGGCAGGGAGCGCTGGTGGCGGCGTACGACGGCGAGCACCACGAGGACGAGCGCCAGCACACCGGCCGGAACGAGCAGCAGCGGCTCCACGACCCAGGCCACCAGCAAGGCGGCCACGGCGATCTGGAGCAGCACGAGTTGTTGCAATCGAAACGGACCGAAGCGGCCCGGGCTCGACTTCGGATTCGGCGTCACCCCGCCGCGTGCGGGTGCGGGTGCGCCCGTCTGCGGTTGTGTCGCGGTGGCCGTCACTCGCCCACCTCCCCTTTCTCCCCCAGCTACCGCTGGGAGGTGCCCCCAGGGGCCGTACCCCGTGAGTGCCGGAGCCGGGCGCTGCCCACCGCATCACCCCGGAATCTCCGCAATCCACCCCAACAAGCCCTGATGCCCCGACGAACCGTGAATCGTGCGGTCGGGAAGGCAGTGAGCGGCAGCCTCACCCTACCCGGCCCGTACGCACCCTCAGCCAAGAGGCATAGTAGGTCCCCGGTCCGACAATCGAGGCCCGGGGACCGTACTCACCGACCGGGCCGTGCGGGGAGAAGCAGGCGGTCATGGCATCACGACGTGATGAACTCAACGCGTACACCTTTGCGAAGCGGCGCACGGTGGCCGCTTTCCTCCAGCCTTCCGCCACGGGCTCCGAGGAAGGTGCGCCGCGTCCGCTGCGCGCGGTCCTGCCCGGGCTGGTGGCGGGGGCGCTCGTACTCGCCGCGTTCGGCGCCTGGGGGATGTTCAAGCCGCAGGCCCCCAAGGGCTGGGACGAGGCCGGCACCAAGGTCATCGTCGGCAAGCAGTCGACGACCCGGTACGTGGTGCTGACGACCAAGGTGAACGGCAAGGACACGACCCGGCTGCACCCGGTGCTCAACCTGGCTTCCGCCCGACTCCTGCTGGATCCGCAGAAGTTCAAGGTCATCCAGATCGACGACAAGATCCTGGACGCGGGCAAGCCGCCGCGCGGGCCCATCATCGGCATCCCGTACGCGCCCGACCGGCTGCCGGCCCCGCAGGACGCGGGCAAGGCCAAGCGCTGGGCCGTCTGTCAGGCGCCGGGCGGCAACGGCAAGACCGTGCAGACCGCCACGTTCGTCCTCGCCGACCGGGAGGCGGGGCTGATGGACGACACCCGCAAGGTCACCGACGGCCAGATGCTGTACGTGCAGAGCACGGGCGGCGGCAAGGAGCGCTACCTGGTCGACGCGACGGGGACGAAGTACAAGTTCCCCGAAGGCGGAGCGGACGCGGGGAAGATGACCAACGCGCTGGTCGGCAGCACCGGCGCCTCCCCGCAGCAGGTCACCGAACAGTGGCTGGCCACCCTCAACTCCGGCGATGACCTGGCCTTCCCGCAGCTGCCCTCCGCGGCCGGCACGAAGGCCGACGTCCAGGGGCTGACCACCGGTGACAACAAGGTCGGCATGGTGCTGAAGGCGCAGACCGGCTCCGGCGCGCAGCACTACGTGGTCCTGCCCGGGAAGGTCGCCCCGGTCTCCGATTTCGTGGCGTGGCTGCTGATTTCGGCGCCAGCGACCGACGGTCTCAACATGCACGGAAAGCCCCGCGAGGTCGACCTCCAGTCGCTCAACCCGGACGCCACGGCGTTCAAGGGCGAGGCCAAGTGGCCCCAGAAGAAGGCCGACCGGATCAACCAGGCCGGCGGCGCGGAAGCCGCCCAGGGCGCCACGGCCCAGGGCGCCGGCGCCCGCGACACCGTCTGCAACGTGCTGCGCTCGGTCGACGGCCAGGGCAACCAGACGCTGAGCACCTGGGCCGGCACCGGATTCCCCATCGACATCACCGCCAGCGGCACCAGCGCGTACGTCACACCGGGCTCGGGACTGCTCTACACGCAGGTCCAGGGCCGGCAGACCACGGCGGGCGGCGCCCTCTTCCTGGTCACGGACACCGGCCTGCGGTACGCGGTTCAGGCCAACGGGGACAGCGACGCCGAGAAGTCGAAGATCGGCGCCCCCGACCAGCCGAACGGCCAGGGTGCCGCCGATGGCCGCCCCGAGGCCAGCCAGGCGCAGATCAGGCTCGGCTACGGGGCCGTCGCTCCGGCCATGGTGCCCATCGCCTGGTCCGAGTTCCTCTCCAAGGGGCCGCGCCTGGACACCAACTCCGCCCGCCAGCCCCAGGGTTCGTGAGGAAGCCGCCGATGCCCATGCCCTCGTACACGCGCAGCGCACTCGTCACCGCCGCGCTGGCCGCAGCCGTCCTGTCGGGTACGGCTTCCGTGGCCGGCGCCGCTGCGGCCCCGGCCGCACCGCACCCCGAGCCCGTCCGTGCACCGGCCTTGCGCCTCGCGGGCGCCGGCGAGTGCACCTTCCCCATGAAGAAGCAGATCGCCGACCGCCCCTGGGCTCTCCAGAGGTTGCTGCTCGACGCGCTCTGGGCGCAGACCAAGGGCAAGGACAAGGACGGCAAGAGCGTTCGTGTCGCGGTCATCGACACCGGCGTGGACCGGGCGAACCCGCAGCTCAGCGGCGCCATCGACGTCGGCGCGGGCAAAGACCTCGTCGACCCCAAGGGCGGTGACGGCACCACCGACACCGTCGGCCACGGCACCAAGGTGGCCGGGCTGATCGCGGCCCGCCCGCAGGAGGGCACCGGCTTCGTCGGCCTGGCCCCCGACTCCACGATCATCCCGATCCGGCAGAACGACGGGCAGGGCAAGGGAAACGCCCTCTCCCTGGGCCAGGCGATCGACCACGCGGTGTCCAAGGGCGCCCAGGTCATCAACATCTCCCAGGACACCGACGTCCCACTGAGCGCCGACTCCGAGCTCGGCAAGGCCGTCCAGCGTGCCGTCGACGCGAAGGTCGTGGTCGTGGCCTCGGCGGGCAACGACGGCATGAGCGGCGAGAAGCGCAGGACGTACCCGGCGGCCTTCCCCGGCGTCCTCGCCGTGGCCTCCTCGGACCGGAACAACGAACGGGCCCCGTTCTCCCAGCCCGGCGACTTCATCGGCGTCGCCGCGCCCGGCGTCGACATGGTCTCCACCGTCCCCGGCTTCGGCCAGTGCATCGACAACGGCACCAGCTTCTCGGCGCCCTACGTCGCCGGAGTCGCCGCCCTGCTGCGGGCCAAGCACCCGGACTGGTCCCCTCAGGAGGTCATCTGGCAGATCCAGGGGACCGCCGAGCGCTCGGTCAACGGCCGTGACGACTACGTCGGATGGGGCGTCGTGGACCCGGTGCGCGCGGTCACCCAGGACCACGACCGCCCCAAGGCCCCCGTCCCGGACCCCGGCCCGCCCCCGGCGGCGGCCCCCCAGGCGGCGGCGCTGCGGATGACCGAGACGGCGCAGGAGCGCGAGGAGCGGTTCGGCACCTACGCCCTCGGCATCGCGGGCGTGCTGATCGCGGTCATCGCGGGTACCGCGACGGTCGTCCGGGATGCCCGCAAGCGCCGAGGCCGTTTGCAGTGAACCGTCACAGTTCATCAACGGAAACGGCCTGCCGGTGTTGGGACGGTCCGATGAACTGGCTAGAGTGGCACCAGGCTTCACGACTGTGATCGGGGGATCGCGTGAGGCGGAGGGGGAATTCCGGGGCGCGCGGCAGGAGTCCGCGCCGGGAACGTCCGCTCTGCTGCGCAATCCGCCGGTTCTGCCGGCGAATTGAGAAGTGAGGAGCTTCGGATGAGCAATTTCGGACTCGCAGACGATCCGATCGTCCAGGCGAAGAACAAGATCGAGACGACGGCCAATGCCGTCACCACCCAGTCCCGCGAGCTGGCCGACATCCTCGCCACGGTGAGTGCCGGCTGGACCGGTGTGGGCGCCTCGGGCTTCGTTTCCGCCCAGACGGTCGTCAACGAGGACCACGACGAGATCCGTCGTCTGCTCGGGGTGCTGCACAACGCGGTCGCGCAGACCAAGAACCTCAGCAACGCGCAGGACGACGACGTGCGCGCGGCGTTCAAGACGGTACAGGCCTCCGCGGGCCAGGGCGACTCCGGCCTCAACGGCATCTGACCAGCCCTTTTACGTCGTTCCCCACTCAGCTCAGCCCAGCGCGAAGGAGAAGAACATGGCTGGTTCCGACGGCCACACCAAGGTCCGGTATGAGAGCGTCCAGGAGATGGCGAACCGCATCCGGGTCGTCTCGAAGAAGATCATGACGGACCTGGAGGAGATGGACCAGGCCCTCAAGGTCGTCACCGACACCTGGGACGGTGAGGCGCACCAGGCGTACGTCACCCTCCAGGGGAAGTACAAGGGCAAGGCCGAGCACATGAAGAACCAGCTGGAGCAGGTCGCCCAGCTGATCGAGCGCGGCAAGGGCGACTACCGCGCCACCGACGTGAAGGCCTCGCGCCTGTTCACCGAGGCCTACTGAGCCCGGCCGGCCGCAGCCGCATGCGGATACGGGGCGCGCCCGCACCGGGCGCGCCCCGTCGTCGTACCCCGGTGTACGGGCCTCAGCGAGGGCCGCGGTCCAGGTCGAACTCCCCGTCCCTGGCCCCGAGTACGAAGGCCTCCCACTCGGCCGCCGTGTAGCGCAGGACGGTGTCCCGGTCGAGCGAGGACCGCATGGCCACCGCACCCTCGGGCAGCCGCGCGATCTCGACCCGCTCCTCGTCGGGGCTGGTCCCGGGCGGGCCCTCCCACTCCACGCCGCTGATGTCGAGCGCGTACAGCTCGTCCTTCTCCTGCTGAGTGCCCATGTGCGGCCTTTCCCTCGGCGGTGCGTGCGGTGCTACCGCGGTCTCCACCACCGATTATCGGTGCTGCCGGCGCGCACGGGGGAGTGTTTCGCCTTGATCACCCGAGCAGCCGGCCGTCCGACGACCTCAGCGAGGCCGTCAGGATTCCCGGGGCCCGGGCGACAGCCCGCCCGGGCCCCCAGGCCTCACATCCCCGGCATCCGCCCCAGCTGGACGAGCGAGGTTCCCCGCTTGCGCGAGGAGAAGTACGCCCGGCCCGGCGGCATCGGCCGCGGTCGGACATTGCCGATCAGGTCGCCCTCGGACGGGTCGCCCGACAGGACCACGCCCTGCGCGCCGAGCTCCTTGATGCGCTGCATGAACGGCTCGTACAGCGACCGCGAGGCACCCGCCGAGCTGCGCGCGATGATGAAGCGGACACCGGTGTCCCGGGCGAACGGCAGGTACTCCACCAGCGGGGCCAGCGGATTGCCCTGGCTCGTGGCCACCAGGTCGTAGTCGTCGATGACGATGAACACGTCCGGGCCGGTCCACCAGCTGCGGTCGCGCAGCTGCTGCGGGGTGACGTCGGTCGGCGGCTGCCGCCGCGAGAAGACGCCGCCCAGCGCCTCCATGTGCGTCTGCAGGGAGCTCGCCATCGGCGCGTACTCCAGCAGGTGCTCCTCCGGCAGCGCCCCGAGCAGGCTGCGCCGGTAGTCGCCGACGACGAGGCGGGCCTGCTCCGGGGTGTACCGCTCCGCGATCTGGCGGCATATCAGCCGCAGCAGGTTCGTCTTGCCGGACTCGCTCTCGCCGAACACGAGGAAGAACGGGTCGCTCTCGAAGTCGACGAACACCGGCTCCAGGTCCGTCTCGTCGATGCCGATGGCCAGCCCGCGGCCGGGCTGCTCCCCGCCGCGGGGCAGCTGGTCCGCGTGCAGCAGCCGCGGCAGCAGCCGTACGCCGGGAGCCGCGGCCCCCGCCCAGTTCTGCTTCACCGACGACACGAAGGCGGCCGTGGCCTCCGACAGGTCCTCCGGGTCGTGCGCGCCGTCGATCCGCGGCAGTGAGCCCAGGAAGTGCAGCTTCTCCGCCACCTGGCCGCGGCCCGGCATCCCCGTCGGCACGTTCGCCGCGACCTTGCGGTCGAACTCGGAGTCCATGACGTCGCCGAGCCGCAGCTCCAGCCGGTTCAGCATCTGGTCCTTGAGCGCGGCCCGCACCTCCATGTACCGCGCCGCCGTGATCACCACGTGGATGCCGTAGCCCAGACCGCGCGAGGCGATGTCCGTGACCACGGAGTCCAGTCCCTCGTACTCGGTCCGGAAACCGCCCCAGCCGTCGATGACGAGGAACACGTCGCCCCACGCCTCGCCGGGCAGCTCGCCCGCCGCCCGCCGCCGCCGGTACGTGCCGATCGAGTCGATGTTGTTCGCGCGGAAGAACTCCTCGCGGCGGTTGAGGATGCCCCCCACCTCCGCGACCGTGCGCCGCACCCGCTCCGGGTCCAGGCGCGAGGCGATCCCGCCCACGTGCGGCAGCTCCGCCACCGCCGACAGGCTGCCGCCGCCGAAGTCCAGCCCGTAGAACTGCACCTCGCGCGGCGTGTGCGTCAGCGCGAACGCGGAGATCAGCGTCCGCATCAGCGTCGACTTGCCGGACTGCGGGCCGCCGACCACCATCATGTGGCCCGCCGCACCCGAGAAGTCCCGGTAGAGCACCTCGCGCCGCTGCTCGAAGGGCTTGTCGATGAGGCCGAGCGGTACGACGAGCCCGCCGGGCCGCGTGTACCCCTCCGCGTGCAGCCCCCGCTCCGCCGAAGTCGCCAGGGCCGGGAGCAACTGGTCCAGCGGCGGGGCCTGGTCGAGCGGCGGCAGCCACACCTGGTGGGCCGGCACCCCCTGGCCCTCCAGCCGGGCCACGATCACGTCCAGCACCGTGTCCGCGAGCGCGTCGTCCTCCCGCTCCGACTGCGCCGCCAGGTACGCCGGGTCCGGCGCCGCGTACACGACCGGCACCGGCACCGCCGTGAACAGGGCGGGCCGCCGCTCCACCGGGAACAGGCCGACCGACAGGTCCGGCCCGCCCGAGCGGTAGGTGCCCGAGACGTACGCCGCCTTGAACCGCGTCATCTCGTCCGTACCGAACTTCAGGTAGCCCGAACCCGGCACCGACGGCAGGTGGTACGCGTCCGGCACGCCGATCGCGGTACGCGACTCGGCCGCCGAGAAGGTCCGCAGGCCGATCCGGTACGACAGGTACGTGTCCAGCCCGCGCAGCTTGCCCTCCTCCAGGCGCTGCGAGGCCAGCAGCAGGTGCACACCCAGCGAACGGCCGATGCGGCCGATCTGGATGAACATGTCGATGAAGTCCGGCTTCGCGGTCAGCAGCTCGCTGAACTCGTCGATGACCAGCACCAGCGAGGCCAGCGGCTCCAGCGGGGCACCCGCCGCACGGGCCTTCTCGTAGTCGTGGATGTTCGCGTAGTTGCCCGCCGAGCGCAGCAGCTCCTGCCGGCGCTGGAGCTCGCCGCGGATCGAGTCGCCCATGCGGTCCACGAGCGTGAGGTCGTCCGCCAGGTTGGTGATGACCGCGGCTACGTGCGGCATCTGCCCCATGCCGGTGAAGGTCGCACCGCCCTTGAAGTCCGCGAGGACGAAGTTCAGCGTCTCCGACGTGTGCGTGACCGCGAGGCCCAGCACCAGCGTGCGCAGCAGCTCCGACTTGCCGGAACCGGTCGCGCCCACGCACAGGCCGTGCGGGCCCATGCCCTCCTGCGCGGCCTCCTTGAGGTCCAGCATGACCGGCGCGCCGTCCTCGCCGACACCGATCGGCACGCGCAGCCGCTCACCGGCGGACCGCGGCCGCCAGGTCCGGGCCACGTCGATCGAGGCCGCGTCGCCCAGGTTCAGCAGATCCGTGAAGTCCAGGTTGGCCAGCAGCGGTTCGTCGTCGTCCCCGCCGCCGGTGCGCAGCGGCGCCAGCTGCCGTGCGAGCGCCTCCGCCGCGGGCAGCGACAGGGTGTCCGGTACGCCCTCGTACGCGATCCCCCCGCCCGATTCCAGCCGCAGCCGGCCCGGCCGCACCACGACGGACAGCCCGCCGCGCGGCTCGTCCAGCTCGCCCGCGACCACCTCGACGATGGTGACGCCCTGGAGCCCCTCGGCCGCGGCGAACGCGGAGTCCGGCGGCACCAGGCCGCCACGGGAGTTGGCGTCCAGTACGACGACCAGGTGCGGCTGGTCCAGCACCGGGGACACGTCGCGGCTGAACCGCGGCCGCCCCTCCAGCCGGGGCGCCAGCAGTCCCTCCAGCTCGGTCAGGTCATCGCTGAACAGCCGCTTCGTACCGGCCCCGTCGACCTGCCCCGGAACCTGCGTGTGCGGCAGCCACTTCGTCCAGTCCCACGAGGGCACCGCGCCGGGCGCGGCCACCACGGCCACCACCAGGTCCTCGGGGGAGTGCAGCGTCGCCAGCTGTGCCACCAGCGCCCGCGCCGTCCCGCGCGCCGACTCCGGCTCCCCGGACACCGTCACGTGGTAGAACGCCCGCAGCGACACCGCCACCGGCAGCCCGTCCAGCGAGGAGTGCACCTTCAGGAAGCGCTGCATCGCGCCGGCCGTCAGCGGCTCCAGCTCGTCCACCGGCGCCGTGTCCGGCGCCACCAGCGGAGTCGCAAGGCGCTGGGCGCCCAGCCCGAGCCGGGCCTGCCCGAAGTCCTCGTCGCCGACACGCCGCTCCCACAGCCTCGAACCCTCGGCCACCACGGACCACAACTGCTCGGGCGCCGGGTGCAGATACAACTGCGCGTCACGCTGCGCCCGTGCGGTCCTGCGGACCTGGCGGCGGGTCTGCGCGAGGTACTTCAGGTAGTCCCGGCGCACATCGGCCATTTGCCCCTGCGTACCGCGCCGGTGGCGCACCAGCTGGGCGAGGACCATGCCCACCGTGGACACCAGCATCAGCACACCCATGATGCGCATGAACGGCGCCGCACCCGGCATGAAGAAGAAGACGACCGACGAGCCCATGCCGAGCATCGGCAGGAGCTGCATCAGCATGCCCTCCTGCTGCCCGCGGGGGAGCTCCGGCGGAGCCTCCAGCCTCAGCTCGTCCGAAGGAACTTCGGGCGGCAAGGACCGCGGCGGGCGTTTGACGACGATCTGACTCACCGGAGCATCAATCCCTCGAAAACGGACGGGACGTCGCAACCGGCGCCCCCAAGTCCCGGGCGCGAAGGGGGTCTCCCCTGCGCGACGGTGATCCTACTTGCCGACAGTCATGCATACTCCCGGTAGGGTGGCCCGCGCAGTATGCGCATCCGCGAATCCGAGGCGACAGCCCATGCACCCGCTTCGCCAACCAGGGGGTCACACAGGTGAGTACGGCCGCAACGACGGGCTTCTGCAGGGTCACCGTCGTGGCTCCCGACAGCCGCATCGACGTCGCTCTCCCCGAGGACATCGCCGTCGCCGACGTCTACCCCGAACTCCTGCGCCTCACCGGCCAGACCCAGCCCGTCGGCGCACCCACCGGATTCCATCTGGTCCGCCGTGACGGCACGGTGCTCGACGGCGCCCGCACCCTCTCCGCCCAACAGGTCCTCGACGGCGAGGTGCTGAGCCTGCGTCCGTTCGCCGAGTCGCTGCCGCCCGCCGTCTTCGACGACGTCTCCGACGCCGTCGCCTCCGCCGTCGTCCGCGACCGCCACCGCTGGAGCGACGACATGCTGCGCGGCGCGGGCCTGGCCGGCGCCGCCGTGCTGCTCGTCCTGCTCGGCTTCGTCCTCTGGTACGCGGACCCCGTCCGCCACGACATGCACGGCCTGCCCGGCATCATCGCCGGCGCCGTGGGCGTGCTCCTCACCGCCGCCGCGGGCGTGCGTGCCCGCGTGTACGGCGACCGCGGCTCCGCCGTCGCCCTCGGCCTCGGCGCCCTCCCGCACCTGCTGATCGCAGGCTCCGGCATCATCGCCCCCGCCGCCGGCGAGGGACCCGGCCGGCTCCAGTTCCTGCTCGGCTGCATCTGCGTCCTGGTCGCCTCCGTGGCCCTCGTCGCGCTCACCCCCAACGGGGACGCCCCGTTCGTCGCGGCCACCTTCCTCGCCACCACCGGAACCCTGGCCACCTTCGCCGCCATCGCCACCGCGGCCTCCGCCACCGCGACCGCCGCCGTCTGCGCCCCGGTCGCCATCGGCCTCGTCGCCTTCCTGCCCGGCCTCTCCGCCCGCTTCGCCCGGCTGCCCATCGGCTACGCCGCACCGCAGAGCGCCGTCGAGGATTACGAGACCCCGGACCGCTACGAGACGGAGCCGTACGGCGACCCCTCCGGCTCCGAGCAGCACGACCCGGGCGCCCCGCTCGACGCCGAGGCCATCGCCGCCCAGGCCCGCCGCGGCCACGAGATGCTGCTCGGCCTGGTCGGCGGCTGCGCCGCGGTCGCCGTCGGCTCCGCCGCCGTCCTCGGCTTCTCCGACAACACCTGGGGCAGGCTGCTGGCCCTCGCCGCCGGGCTGGCCATGCTCCTGCGCGCCCGGCTCTTCCGCTACACCTCCCAGGTCGTGTGCACTCTCGTCGCCGGCCTGGCCGCCATCGCACTGCTGATCCTGGGCCTGGCCCTGCACCCGCCGGCGGACCTGGTCCGGGAGCTCGTCCAGTACCACGACCACGGCGGTCTGGACCTCCGTACGATCTGGCTCTCCGCCGCCGTCGCCGCCGGCGCGGCGCTCCTCGCGGGAATTGCGCTTGTCATCCCCCGCAAGGGCCTGTCACCCTTCTGGGGACGGCTGCTCGACCTCACCGAGGCGGCAGTACTGCTCAGTCTTGTCCCGCTGGCCCTCGCCGTGCTGGACGTGTACGCCCGGGCCCGCGCTCTCACCAGCTGAGACAGGGGCCGTGCGGCAGCCTGGTACGCTGTGTGACGGCCGTTTGTGTACGCGCCCCCGGATCCCCGGCAAAGGGTCTGTGGGCTGCGCTCAGCGGACCCCGCCTCCCGAGTTACGGAAGATCCCCAGAGAATTCGACCTGGGGCACTCGGTGGCCACGAAGACCTATACGAGGAGTACGCGTGTCGCTCGACGCCGCTACGAAGAAGCAGATCATCGCCGAGTTTGGTGCCAAGGAGGGCGACACCGGCTCCCCCGAGGTCCAGGTCGCGATGCTCTCGAAGCGCATCACGGACCTGACCGAGCACCTCAAGACCCACAAGCACGACCACCACTCCCGTCGTGGTCTGCTGATCCTGGTCGGCCAGCGTCGCCGCCTGCTGCAGTACCTGGCCAAGAAGGACATCCAGCGCTTCCGTACGCTGGTCGAGCGCCTCGGCATCCGCCGCGGTGCGGCCGGCGTCAAGTAAAGACGCTGTGAAGGGAGCGGTTCCCACACTGAGGGGGCCGCTCCCTTTGCTGTACGTGCTGCCGCTCTGCGTGCGGGACGTACCGGACGCTTTGTAGTCTGGATGCACGTGCACAACTGAAGAGGAGGAGCGCCCTCCCTACGCCGCCGGTCCTCGGTAGTGGTACCCGGAAAGCCCCACGGGCACCGAACCGGGTACTTCGATCGAAGACCGGCCCGCACGCAAGGAGCGCTTCTCCGCAACCGTCCGCAGCCACACGGGCAGCGGACGGAGACGACGAAAATGGAGAAAACGCTAGTGGAGAACGAGACCCACTACGCCGAGGCCGTCATTGACAACGGTTCCTTCGGCACCCGCACCATCCGCTTCGAGACGGGCCGTCTGGCCCGCCAGGCCGCCGGCTCCGCCGTTGCCTACCTGGACGACGACACGATGGTGCTTTCCGCCACCACCGCGTCGAAGAAGCCCAAGGACCAGCTCGACTTCTTCCCCCTGACGGTGGACGTCGAGGAGCGGCAGTACGCGGCCGGCAAGATCCCCGGCTCCTTCTTCCGCCGCGAGGGCCGGCCCTCCGAGGACGCGATCCTCACCTGCCGCCTGATCGACCGCCCGCTGCGCCCGTCCTTCAAGAAGGGCCTGCGCAACGAGATCCAGGTCGTCGCCACCGTCATGGCGCTCAACCCGGACCACCTGTACGACGTCATCGCGATCAACGCCGCGTCCGCGTCCACGCAGCTGGCCGGCCTGCCCTTCTCCGGCCCGATCGGCGGCGTCCGCGTCGCGCTGATCCGCGGCCAGTGGGTGGCCTTCCCGACGCACACCGAGCTTGAGGACGCCGTCTTCGACATGGTCGTCGCGGGCCGCGTCCTGGAGGACGGCGACGTCGCGATCATGATGGTCGAGGCCGAGGCCACCGAGAAGACCATCACCCTGGTCAAGGGTGGCGCCGAGGCGCCGACCGAGGAGATCGTGGCCGCCGGCCTCGAAGCCTCGAAGCCCTTCATCAAGGCCCTCTGCAAGGCCCAGGCGGACCTGGCGGCCAAGGCCGCCAAGCCCGAGGGCGAGTTCCCGGTCTTCCTGGACTACCAGGACGACGTGTACGAGGCCCTCGCGGCCGCCGTCAAGGGCGAGCTCGCCCAGGCGCTGACCATCGCGGGCAAGCAGGACCGCGAGGCCGAGCTGGACCGCGTCAAGGACATCGCCGCCGAGAAGCTCCTCCCGGCCTTCGAAGGCCGCGAGAAGGAGATCTCCGCCGCCTACCGCAGCCTGACCAAGGCCCTGGTGCGCGAGCGCGTCATCAAGGACAAGGTCCGCATCGACGGCCGCGGGATCACGGACATCCGTACCCTCGCCGCCGAGGTCGAGGCCATCCCGCGCGTGCACGGCTCGGCGCTGTTCGAGCGTGGCGAGACCCAGATCCTGGGCGTCACCACCCTCAACATGCTCCGTATGGAGCAGCAGCTGGACACCCTCTCCCCGGTGACCCGCAAGCGCTACATGCACAACTACAACTTCCCGCCGTACTCCGTCGGTGAGACCGGCCGCGTGGGCTCGCCCAAGCGCCGCGAGATCGGCCACGGCGCGCTCGCCGAGCGCGCGATCGTGCCGGTCCTCCCGACCCGCGAGGAGTTCCCGTACGCGATCCGCCAGGTGTCCGAGGCCCTCGGCTCCAACGGTTCGACGTCCATGGGCTCGGTCTGCGCCTCCACCATGTCGCTGCTGAACGCCGGTGTGCCCCTCAAGGCCCCCGTCGCCGGTATCGCCATGGGCCTGATCTCCCAGGAGATCGACGGCAAGACGCACTACGTCGCCCTCACCGACATCCTCGGTGCGGAGGACGCCTTCGGCGACATGGACTTCAAGGTCGCCGGCACCAAGGAGTTCGTGACCGCCCTCCAGCTCGACACCAAGCTGGACGGCATCCCGGCCTCCGTCCTGGCCGCGGCCCTCAAGCAGGCCCGCGACGCCCGCCTCCACATCCTCGACGTGATGATGGAAGCGATCGACACGCCGGACGAGATGTCCCCGAACGCCCCGCGGATCATCACCGTCAAGATCCCGGTGGACAAGATCGGTGAGGTCATCGGCCCCAAGGGCAAGATGATCAACCAGATCCAGGAGGACACCGGCGCCGAAATCACGATCGAGGACGACGGCACCATCTACATCGGTGCCGCCGACGGCCCGGCCGCCGAGGCCGCCCGCGCCACGATCAACGGCATCGCCAACCCGACCATGCCGGAGGTCGGCGAGCGCTACCTGGGTACGGTCGTCAAGACCACCACCTTCGGTGCCTTCGTCTCCCTGCTCCCGGGCAAGGACGGCCTCCTGCACATCTCGCAGATCCGCAAGCTCGCCGGTGGCAAGCGCGTGGAGAACGTCGAGGACGTGCTCGCGGTCGGCACCAAGGTCCAGGTCGAGATCGCCGAGATCGACCAGCGCGGCAAGCTCTCCCTGATCCCCGTGATCGACGGCGAGGCCGCCGGCGACGACGCTGACAAGGACGACTCCGACAAGTGACGTCGCGTAGTTCCCGTGTGACGGCCCGCCCCTCTTCGGAGGGGCGGGCCGTCGCCCGTACCCAAACCCTCCTCAAGGGCGAGAACGGCATCGGCACCGTCCGGCGCACGGTCCTCCCCGGCGGACTGCGCATCGTCACGGAGACGTTGCCCTCCGTCCGCTCCGCCACCTTCGGCATCTGGGCACACGTCGGCTCCCGCGACGAGACGCCGACGCTGAACGGCGCCACGCACTACCTGGAGCACCTCCTCTTCAAGGGCACGCACAAGCGCAGCGCCCTCGACATCTCCTCCGCGATCGACGCGGTCGGCGGCGAGATGAACGCCTTCACGGCGAAGGAGTACACCTGCTACTACGCGCGGGTGCTCGACACCGACCTGCCGCTGGCGATCGACGTGGTCTGCGACATGCTCACCGGCTCGCTGATCCGCGAGGAGGACGTCGACGCCGAGCGCGGCGTCATCCTCGAAGAGATCGCGATGACCGAGGACGACGCGGGCGACTGCGTGCACGACCTGTTCGCGCACACGATGTACGGTGACACCCCGCTGGGCCGTCCCGTCCTCGGCACCGTCGACACGATCAACGCCCTCGGCGCCGACCGGATCCGCCGCTTCTACAAGAAGCACTACGACCCCCGCCACCTGGTGGTGGCCGCGGCGGGCAACGTCGACCACAACAAGGTCGTACGCCAGGTCCGCGCCGCCTTCGAGAAGGCCGGCGCGCTCAGGCACACCGACGCCGAGCCGATCGGCCCGCGCAGCGGAGCCAAGCGCATCCGCACCTCCGGCCGCGTCGACCTGATCAGCCGCAAGACCGAGCAGGCCCACGTGGTCCTCGGCATGCCCGGCCTGGCCCGTACCGACGAGCGCCGCTGGGCGCTCGGCGTGCTGAACACGGCCCTCGGCGGAGGCATGTCCTCCCGCCTCTTCCAGGAGGTGCGCGAGAAGCGCGGCCTGGCCTACAGCGTGTACTCCTACACCTCGGGCTTCGCCGACACCGGGCTCTTCGGCGTCTACGCGGGCTGCCGGCCCAGCCAGGTCCACGACGTGCTGCGGATCTGCCGCGGCGAGCTCGACAAGGTCGTCTCCGAGGGGCTCACCGACGAGGAGGTCAAGCGGGCCATCGGCCAGCTGTCCGGCTCCACCGTCCTCGGCCTGGAGGACACCGGCGCGATCATGAACCGCATCGGCAAGAGCGAGCTCTGCTGGGGCGACCAGATGTCGGTCGACGACATGCTGACCCGGATCGCCTCCGTGACCCCGGACGACGTCCGCTCGGTCGCCCGGGACGTACTGGCCCAGAGGCCGTCGCTCGCGGTGATCGGCCCGCTCAAGGAGAAGCAGGCCGCCCGCCTCGACGAAGCGGTGGTCTGAGACCCTGAGGCCGGGCACGGCCGCCGGCCGGTGCCCGGCCCGTACGACAGGAAGCGAAGAAGCATGAGCAGCAAGCTGCGGGTAGCCGTTCTCGGAGCGCAGGGCCGCATCGGCTCCGAGGCCGTCAAGGCCGTCGAGGCCGCCGAGGACATGGAGCTGGTGGCCGCCCTCGGCCGCGGCGACAAGCTGGAGACGGTGGCCGAGGCCGGCGCGCAGGTCGCGGTCGAGCTGACCACCCCCGACTCGGTCATGGAGAACCTGGAATTCCTGGTCCGCCACGGAATCCACGGCGTGGTCGGCACCACCGGCTGGAACGAGGAGCGCCTCGCCCGGCTGGACGCCTGGCTCGCCGCCTCCCCGCAGACCGGTGTGCTCATCGCCCCGAACTTCTCCATCGGCGCCGTCCTCACCATGAAGTTCGCCGCCCAGGCCGCCCGCTACTTCGAGTCCGTCGAGGTCGTCGAGCTCCACCACCCGAACAAGGTCGACGCCCCCTCCGGCACGGCGACCCGCACGGCGCAGCTCATCGCGGCCGCCCGCGCGGAAGCCGGCTGCGCCCCGCAGCCCGACGCCACCGCCACCGCCCTGGACGGCGCGCGCGGCGCGAACGTCGACGGCGTCCCGGTGCACGCGATCCGCCTGCGCGGCCTGCTGGCCCACCAGGAGGTGCTGCTCGGCGGCGAGGGCGAGACCCTGACCATCCGTCACGACTCCCTGCACCACAGCAGCTTCATGCCGGGCATCCTGCTCGGTGCGCGCCGCGTCGTGCAGAACCCGGGCCTCACCTTCGGCCTGGAAAACTTCCTCGACCTCGGCTGATGAGCAGGCAGTAGTACCCATGCGCGCGAAGATCACTTACTTCCTCACGGCCGCCGTCCTGGTCGTCTACTTCGTCCTGGTCGGCAGCCGGGGGGTGCTGCTGATCCGGCAGGGCACCCTGCTGACCGTCACCTTCGGTGCGGCGGTGCTCGTCCTGCCGGTCATCGGCATCTGGTTCCTCTGGAAGAACACGCAGTTCGTGACGAGGGCGAACCAGCTGGCGACGGAGCTGGAGGCCGAGGGCGGACTGCCCGTGGACGAGCTGGAGCGGGACGAGTACGGCCGGATCCTGCGGGACTCCGCCGACGAGGTCTTCGCGCGCCGCAAGGCCGAGACGGAGGACGCGCCGGGGGACTGGCGCAGCTGGTTCCGCCTCGCCGTCGCCTATCACGACGCCCGCGACACCCCGCGGGCCCGGAAGGCCATGCAACGCGCCATCGCCCTGCACGGCGGACCGCGCCGCTAGGCTCTGGGCGCCCGTACGCCCGTACAGGCCTGAACGGATCCTGTACGGGCTTCCCGGGCACCGCCCGTCCCTTGTCAGGCGGGCACGGCCCGGTACTCCTCGGCCCAGGCCTGGACCATGTCGGCGGCCCGGTCGAACGCCTCGGTCCGCGACAGGAAGTCGGCGTCGTGGTCGGTCAGCAGGACCGGCAGTTCCGAGCCGTCGCGCCCGGCCGCCGTCAGGGCCTGCCCCTGGACGGTCCGCGGGAGCCCCAGCAGGCGCACCGGCTGCTGGACCGTACGGACCTCGGTGATCTCGTCCCAGGCGATCGAACGGGTGGCGAAGAAGCCCACCCGGCGAAGCCCCGCGGGACTCACCCACACGCCCGCCATCAGCAGGCGCAGCGCCGATCCGATCACGCCGAGCGCGGCTGCCAGGCAGACGGCGGCGCCCGTCCAGGCTCCCGCGAACGCGATGATCATCGTGGCGAGCAGCATGAACGCGGCCAGCAGGAGCAGCAGGGCGGCGCCGGCCACCCGCCAGGGCCCGGGCCGGTAGGGCCGGCGCCAGCGGTCGGGGTCCTCGTGGGCGAGTACGTCGCCGCCGGCACTGTCTTCGTGCGCGTCGAACGCGCCGTCGGCCGTCAAGAAGGGCAGGGGCACGGCTGTACCTCACTCACATGCACGTTCGGTTGGGCTGTGCCCGTGAGGCTACCGCCCCTCGGAGGCCTCCGACTGCTGCGACTTGGCGGGCGCCCGGTGGGGCTGCAGTGCCGGCATGCCGAAGAGCAGGGAGCCGACGAGTCCTGCCACCACGGTCAGCCCGACCAGACTACGGGCGGTCATCTGGGCCGCGCCGAGGCGTTCGCGCGGCGGTGGAGTGACGTTGCTGCGGAAACGGTCGGCCTCGGCGACGAAGGCGAACGGGACGGGTTCGCTGCGGGTACCGCCCAGCGGTGGCTGGGGGAGGAACATGGAGCGACTCTCCTCACGGTCAGGGCCCGGGGGCGGCGGTGCCGGGTGCGTGCGGCGTGTACCGGTGAAGACGAACGAGCCGCCCAATCGGTGCCTGAATTCGGACAATAACCAAAATTCATGGCTGGGCGTCAGCTGAAAGGGTGGCCGAGCCGCCCCACGGGCCCGCGCGGGACCTGCGCGTCGGGCCACGAGCTGCGCCGTAGAGTGGGCGCGCCCCATGTGAGTCGTTCGGAAGGACCCCCGGTGAGCGAGACCGCCGCTTCAGACCTGAAACCCAGCTTCCGCAGTGATGTGACGGTGGAGCTGGTGAAGCACTCCGCCGCCGACTCCGACGTGCTGTGGGCCGCCCGTGTCTCCACGGCCGGCGAGCAGTCGCTCGACGAGCTCCAGAAGGACCCGGAGCGCTCCAAGGGCCTCATCAACTACCTGATGCGGGACCGGCACGGCAGCCCCTTCGAGCACAACTCGATGACCTTCTTCATCAGCGCCCCGATCTTCGTGTTCCGCGAGTTCATGCGGCACCGCGTCGGCTGGTCGTACAACGAGGAATCGGGCCGCTACAGGGAGCTGGAGCCCGTCTTCTACGTCCCGGACGCCGAGCGCAAGCTCGTCCAGGAGGGCCGCCCGGGCAAGTACGTCTTCGTCGAGGGCACCACGGCCCAGCAGGAACTGACGGGCCGGGTCATGGAGGACTCGTACCGCCAGGCCTACGAGGCGTACCAGGAGATGCTGGCCGCGGGCGTGGCCCGCGAGGTTGCCCGTTCGGTCCTGCCGGTCGGACTTTTCTCCTCGATGTACGCCACCTGCAACGCGCGCTCGCTCATGCACTTCCTCGGCCTGCGCACGCAGCACGAGCTCGCGGCCGTCCCGTCCTTCCCGCAACGGGAGATCGAGATGGTCGGCGAGAAGATGGAGCAGCACTGGGCCGCGCTCATGCCGCTCACGTACGCCGCCTACAACGCCAATGGGCGTATCGCCCCGTAAGCGCCGGTACAGCCTGACGGGGATGGGTGGGCCCGTGGTGTACAGGTGTGCGGAGTCAAGTCCGAAGTGTCCGTATTGCCACGTTTCGTAAAGTTCATCTAGGCTGATCAAACGGACCCGGCACTGCTTGAACCCCCGAGCAGGCAGTGCCGGGCTCCAACACTTCTCCCGGCCCGCGCCCGGAGCCACACCCCGTTGACGTCCCCCGAGGGGACACCGTGAGCATGGCAGCGAGTAGCGTGTTACCCATGGCTCCGATCTCGACTCCGCAGACCCCCTTCGGGCGGGTCCTCACCGCCATGATCACGCCGTTCACGGCGGATGGCGCACTCGACCTCGACGGCGCGCAGCAGCTCGCCGTCCACTTGGTGGACGCAGGCAACGACGGCCTGATCATCAACGGGACCACCGGCGAGTCCCCGACCACCACCGACGCGGAGAAGAACGACCTCGTACGAGCCGTCCTCGAAGCGGTCGGCGACCGTGCCCACGTCGTCGCCGGCATCGGCACGAATGACACCCGCCACACCCTGGAGCTCGCCCGCCAGGCCGAGCGCACCGGCGCACACGGCCTGCTCGCGGTGACCCCGTACTACAGCAAGCCGCCGCAGGAAGGCCTCTACCGGCACTTCACCGCGATCGCCGACGCCACCGAGCTCCCGGTGATGCTCTACGACATCCCCGGCCGCAGCGGTGTCCCGATCGACACCGAGACCCTCGTGAGGCTCGCCGAGCACCCTCGCATCGTGGCCAACAAGGACGCCAAGGGCGACCTCGGCCGCGCCAGCTGGGCCATCGCGCAGAGCGGACTCGCCTGGTACTCCGGCGATGACATGCTGAACCTGCCGCTGCTGTCCGTCGGCGCCGTCGGCTTCGTCTCAGTGGTCGGCCACGTGGTCACCCCCGAGCTCCGCGCGATGCTCGAAGCCCACCTGGGCGGCGACGTCCAGAAGGCCACCGAGATCCACCAGAAGCTGCTCCCGGTCTTCACCGGCATGTTCCGCACCCAGGGTGTGATCACCACCAAGGGCGCCCTGAACCTCCAGGGCCTGCCCGCGGGCCCGCTGCGGCTCCCGCTGGTCGAGCTGACGGCCGAAGAGGCCGCCCAGCTCAAGATCGATCTTGCCGCCGGCGGGGTACAGCTCTGACATCGGACTTCACAACTGAATAAGCAAGACGACAAAACAGACAAAAGCAAGTGCACGAATGACATGCGCGCCACGTGCCTTACGAGGTACGTGGCGTGTGTGGTGAGGAGAGACTTTTGAGCCATCCGCACCCTGAACTCGGCCCGCCGCCGAAGCTCCCCAAGGGCGGCCTCCGGGTCACCCCCCTGGGCGGTCTGGGCGAGATCGGCCGCAACATGACCGTCTTCGAGTTCGACGGCCGCCTGCTGATCGTCGACTGCGGCGTTCTCTTCCCCGAGGAGGAGCAGCCGGGCATCGACCTGATCCTGCCGGACTTCTCGTCCATCCGGGACCGGCTCGACGACATCGAGGGCATCGTCCTCACGCACGGCCACGAGGACCACATCGGCGCCGTCCCCTACCTCCTCCGGGAGAAGCCGGACATCCCGCTGATCGGCTCCAAGCTGACGCTGGCCCTTATCGAGGCCAAGCTGCAGGAGCACCGGATCCGCCCCTACACCCTTGAGGTGAAGGAAGGCGACCGGGAGAACCTCGGACACTTCGACTGCGAGTTCATCGCGGTCAACCACTCCATCCCGGACGCCCTGGCCGTCGCCATCCGCACCCCCGCGGGCCTGGTGGTCGCCACCGGCGACTTCAAGATGGACCAGCTCCCGCTGGACAACCGCCTCACCGACCTGCACGCCTTCGCGCGTCTGAGCGAGGAGGGCATCGACCTCCTCCTCTCGGACTCGACGAACGCCGAGGTCCCGGGCTTCGTCCCGCCCGAGCGCGACATCTCGAACGCCATCCGCGGCGTCTTCGCCGGCGCCCAGAAGCGGATCATCGTGGCGAGCTTCGCCAGCCACGTCCACCGCATCCAGCAGATCCTGGACGCAGCGCACGAGTACGGCCGCCGGGTCGCCTTCGTGGGCCGTTCGATGGTCCGCAACATGGGCATCGCCCGTGACCTGGGCTACCTGCGGGTCCCGGCCGGCCTCGTCGTCGACGTGCGGACCCTCGACGACCTGCCGGACGACGAGGTCGTGCTGGTCTGTACGGGTTCCCAGGGCGAGCCGATGGCGGCCCTGTCCCGCATGGCCAACCGCGACCACCAGATCCGGATCGTCCCCGGTGACACCGTGATCCTCGCGTCGTCGCTGATCCCGGGCAACGAGAACGCGGTCTACCGCGTGATCAACGGCCTGACCCGCTGGGGTGCCAACGTCGTGCACAAGGGCAACGCCAAGGTGCACGTCTCCGGCCACGCGTCCGCCGGCGAGCTGCTGTACTTCTACAACATCTGCAAGCCGCGGAACCTCATGCCGGTCCACGGCGAATGGCGTCACCTGCGCGCCAACGCCGAGCTCGGCGCCATGACGGGCGTCCCGAAGGACCGCATCGTCATCGCCGAGGACGGCGTGGTCGTCGACCTGATCGACGGCAAGGCCCGGATCTCCGGCAAGGTCCAGGCCGGCTACGTGTACGTGGACGGCCTGTCGGTCGGCGACGTCACCGAGTCCTCGCTCAAGGACCGCCGGATCCTCGGCGACGAGGGCATCATCTCGGTCTTCGTCGTGGTGGACAGCACCACCGGCAAGGTCATCAGCGGCCCGAACATCCAGGCCCGCGGCTCCGGCATCGAGGACTCGGCCTTCACGTCGGTCCTGCCGAAGATCGAGGAAGCCATCGCCCGCGCCGCCGCCGACGGCGTCGCGGAGCCGCACCAGATCCAGCAGCTCATCCGCCGGACCATGGGCAAGTGGGTCTCGGACGGCTACCGCCGCCGCCCGATGATCCTCCCGGTCGTCGTCGAGGTCTGAGCCTCGCCGTAGCGCCGTCACCGGAGCGGGGCAACCGGATTTGCATCCGGGGGCCCCGCTCCAGTACGTTTACGACCCCACCTCGCACAACACCCCGGGCACACACGTGTGTCCGGACGTGCTCTGCGAGCGGGCGGGATTCAAGACCCAGGGAGACCTGATAAAGTCTGATCCGCCCGAAAGGGAAAGGCCCTCCAACGGCCACCGAATTCAATTCCACTCCGGAAACGGAGCGGAAAAGATCTGGTAAGGTTGGGACCGCCGGAAAGGGAAAACGCGAAAGCGAAGGACCTGGAAAGCAAGCGGGACTGACTCTGATAGAGTCGGAAACGCAAGAACGAAAGCCCGGAGGAAAGCCCGAGAGGGTGAGTACAAAGGAAGCGTCCGTTCCTTGAGAACTCAACA